>CAVIMN010000006.1:0-144354 GCA_963644035.1 bacterium | reverse complement strand
AGAGCACTAGCCTTCCAAGCTGGGGGTCGCGGGTTTGAGCCCCGTTTTCCGCTCTCGCTGCTGTAATAGCTCAGTGGTAGAGCACTTCCTTGGTAAGGAAGAGGTCCCGAGTTCAAATCTCGGTTACAGCTCTACGGCTTTTTTATTTTTATATAGGAAGCACGATAAACACAGATAATTCAATTTAAACAATAAACTAAAGAAAAGCTATGGCTAAAGAGACATTCGTACGTACCAAACCGCACGTAAACATTGGTACTATTGGTCACGTAGACCACGGTAAGACTACTCTGACGGCTGCCATCTCTAAGGTTCTCCATGAGAAGGGTTTTGGTGCAGAGGATGTTAAGTCTTTCGATCAGATCGACAACGCTCCTGAGGAAAAAGAGCGCGGTATTACTATTAACACTGCTCACATTGAGTATGAAACCGCTAATCGTCACTATGCGCACGTTGACTGCCCGGGACACGCCGACTATGTGAAGAACATGGTAACTGGTGCCGCTCAGATGGATGGTGCTATCATCGTAGTTGCTGCTACTGATGGTCCTATGCCTCAGACACGTGAGCACGTACTTCTCGCTCGTCAGGTAAACGTTCCTCGTTTGGTTGTATTCCTGAACAAGTGTGACATGGTTGAAGATGAGGAAATGCTTGAACTCGTTGAGATGGAAATGCGTGAACTCCTCGACCAGTACGAATATGATGGCGACAATACTCCTATCGTTCGTGGTTCTGCTCTTGGTGCACTTAATGGTGTTGCTAAGTGGGAAGACAAGGTAATGGAGCTTATGGATGCTGTTGATAACTGGATTCCGCTGCCTCCACGTGACTTGGATAAGCCTTTCTTGATGCCTGTTGAGGATGTATTCTCAATTACTGGTCGTGGTACTGTTGCTACTGGTCGTATTGAAACAGGTCGTGTTAAGGTAGGTGACGAAGTTGAACTCCTCGGTCTTGGTGAAGATAAGAAGTCTGTTGTAACAGGTGTTGAAATGTTCCGCAAGATCCTTGATGAAGGTGAAGCTGGTGATAACGTTGGTCTGTTGCTCCGTGGTGTTGACAAGAATGAAATCAAACGTGGTATGGTTCTTTGTCACCCGGGTCAGATTAAGCCATATAAGAAGTTCAAGGCTCAGATCTATGTATTGAAGAAAGAAGAAGGTGGTCGTCATACTCCATTCGGAAACAAGTATCGTCCTCAGTTCTATCTTCGTACAATGGACTGTACAGGTGAAATCTCACTTCCAGAGGGAGTTGAAATGGTAATGCCTGGTGATAACGTTACTATTACTGTGGATCTTATCTATGCTGTAGCACTTAATGTTGGTTTGCGCTTCGCTATTCGTGAAGGTGGCCGTACTGTTGGTGCTGGTCAGATCACAGAGATTATCGAAGACTAATCGTATAATTTCCAAATATAATAGGATTCCGTTTAGGAATAGACGGAATCTTTTTTTACGGGAATAGCTCAGTTGGTAGAGCACTGGTCTCCAAAACCAGGTGTCGGGAGTTCGAGCCTCTCTTCCCGTGCTAATTCAATAATTATGTTCAAAAAGTTTGGAAATTATTGCAAGGATTGTTACGACGAACTTGCGCATAGAACCACTTGGCCGACGCGGAAGGAATTGACACACAATGCTATGGTTGTATTATCTGCTTCCTTGATCATAGCAATCGTTGTCTTTTTGATGGATTCTGCGTTTAGCTTTGTCATGAGTACGGTTTATCCTAACTAATCATTTGAGAAAAAATGACTGAATCACGAAAAAAATGGTATGTTTTGCGTGCCGTTAGTGGAAAGGAAGCTAAGGTGAAAGAGTACATCGAAGCCGAACTTAAACACAACAACTTACTTTCAACGTATGTTTCTCAGGTTTTTATACCAATGGAGAAACATGCTTCTTTGCGTAATGGGAAACGTGTTGTTAAAGAGAAAATCTCTCTTCCGGGATATGTTCTCATTGAAGCAGAGCTTAAAGGTGATGTTGCTCATACGTTGCGATTCATGCCTAATGTCTTAGGTTTTCTTGGAGGATTGGATAATCCCACTCCGGTAAAGCAGTCTGACGTTAACCGAATGATGGGTAGTGCTGAAGAGTCTGAGATAGTAGACGAGATAAATATCCCGTTTGTTGTCAATGAAACTGTTAAAGTTACCGATGGGCCATTCAGTGGTTTCAATGGTGTTATCGAAGAGGTAAACACTGAGAAACACAAGCTGAAGGTAACCGTTAAAATTTTCGGACGTAAGACACCGCTTGAGTTGAGTTTTATGCAAGTAACAAAAGAATAGTCTATTGTTACGGGTAGATGTTCTTTTATAATAATCAATTTTAATAAACAAAGAAATGGCTAAAGAAGTTGCTGGATTAATCAAATTACAGATTAAAGGTGGCGCTGCGAATCCTTCACCTCCAGTAGGACCTGCACTTGGTTCTAAAGGTATAAACATCATGGGATTCTGCAAAGAGTTCAACGCCAGGACCCAGGATAAAGCAGGTAAGATTCTTCCTGTTGTTATCACTTACTATGCTGACAAGTCATATAGCTTTGAAATAAAGACTCCTCCTGCAGCTGTGCAGCTTATGGAGGCTGCCAAGGTAAAGAAGGGTTCATCTGAACCTAACCGTAAGAAGGTTGCTTCTGTAACTTGGGAACAGGTCAAGGCTATCGCAGAAGACAAGATGCCAGATTTGAATTGCTTTACTGTTGAATCTGCTATGAAACTCGTAGCTGGTACTGCAAGAAGCATGGGTATCACTGTAAAGGGAGACTTCCCTGCATAACTAATTTATAACTTCAATTAAGAAAAATGAGTAAACTGACAAAAAATCAAAAATCAGTAGCTGATAAGATTGAAGCAGGGAAGGCATATACTTTAAAAGAGGCTGCAGAGTTGGTTAAGGAAATAACTACGACTAAATTTGAGGCTTCTCTTGATATTGATGTGCGTTTGGGCGTAGACCCACGTAAGGCGAACCAAATGGTTCGTGGTGTTGTAACTCTTCCTAACGGAACGGGTAAGACTGTACGTGTGCTATGTCTCTGTACTCCTGATGCTGAGGCTGCTGCTAAAGAGGCTGGAGCTGATTATGTAGGTCTTGATGAGTATATCGAGAAGATAAAGAGTGGATGGACTGACGTTGATGTTATCATTACGATGCCTTCTTGCATGGGTAAACTTGGTCCTCTTGGACGTGTACTTGGTCCTCGTGGTCTTATGCCTAACCCTAAGAGCGGTACTGTTACTATGGATGTAGCTAAAGCTGTTAAGGAAGTAAAGGCTGGTAAGATTGACTTTAAGGTTGATAAGGCTGGTATTGTTCATACATCAATTGGTAAGATTACTTTCACTGCAGAACAGATATACGAAAACGCTAAAGAATTTATAGCTACTGTTATAAAGTTGAAACCGTCTTCTGCTAAGGGTACATATATTAAGAGTATCTATCTTTCTAGTACGATGAGTAAGGGTATCAAGATTGATCCTAAATCAGTTGAATAACTCTAAAAGTTTTGTAAGATGAAAAAGGAAGTAAAAGATACTATTATTGTTGAGCTTGGAGAGAAACTCAAGGAGTTCGCTCATTTCTATCTGGTAGACGTTCATGGTTTGAACGCTAGTCAGACAAGTGACTTGCGACGCAAGTGCTTTAAGAGTGAGATACAGATGGTTGTTGTAAAGAACAAACTCCTTCACAAAGCTTTTGAGGCTTCAGAAATTGATTTCGAACCTCTTTATGCAACACTTAAGGGAAGTACTGCTGTTCTTTTCTGTAACACTGCTAATGTTCCTGCAAAGTTGCTGAAGACTTATCAGAAGGAAGGTGTTCCTGTTCTCAAGGGTGCTTACGCTGAGGAAGGCATCTTTGTTGGAGCAGACAAACTAGAAGAACTTGCAGCTCTCAAGAGCAAGAACGAAGTTATTGCAGACATTGTTGCTTTGCTGCAGTCTCCTGCAAAGAACGTTGTTTCAGCTCTCCAATCAGGTGCAAACACTATTCATGGTGTGCTTAAGACTTTAGGCGAGCGTCCTGAGTAAATACATTAAAGTCAAAACATTAACATTAAAAAACATTAAAATTTAGAATAAAATGGCAGATATCAAAGCTATTGCTGAAGAATTGGTAAATTTGACAGTTAAAGAAGTAAACGAGTTGGCAACAGTCCTTAAGGACGAGTATGGAATTGAGCCTGCTGCTGCAGCTGTTGCTGTTGCTGCTGGCCCGGCTGCTGGTGCTGCTGCTGAAGTAGAAGAGAAGACATCTTTCGATGTAGTTCTTGCTGAGGTTGGTGGTGCAAAGCTTCAGGTAGTTAAGGCTGTAAAGGAAGCTTGTGGTCTTGGCTTGAAAGAGGCTAAGGACCTCGTAGACGGTGCTCCTTCTACATTGAAGGAAGGTCTGTCTAAGGACGAGGCTGAAAACCTGAAGAAGGCTATTGAAGAAGCTGGTGCTAAGGTTGAGCTCAAGTAATTGAAACTCTAATAGAATATAAGGTTAAGATTCTTCCAATCGAAGAGTCTTAACCTTTTTGTGTCTTTATATATTTCTGCTGTCTACCGCCTCAGCAGAATAACATTATCTTCATTTGATAATTGTTAATTTCGGGCGGCATATTTAATGGTAACAAAAATCTGTAATGGCTTCTAAAATCATTGATAATAGAGTAAACTTTGCTAGCATTAAAAATCCGATGCCTTATCCGGATTTTCTTGATGTGCAGTTAAAGTCTTTCAGAGACTTCCTACAGTTGGACACTCCGCCTGAGGAACGTGAGAACGACGGCCTATATAAGGTATTCTCTGAGAATTTCCCTATAACCGATACAAGAAATAACTTCGTTCTTGAGTTCCTGGATTACTATATTGACCCACCTCGTTATTCAATTGATGAATGCTTGGAACGTGGTCTTACTTATAGTGTACCCTTGAAGGCTAAGATGAAACTTTACTGTACAGACCCAGAGCATGAGGATTTTGGTACGGTAATAGAGGATGTCTTTCTTGGGACCATCCCATACATGACTAGTAACGGTACTTTTGTTATCAACGGAGCTGAGCGTGTCGTTGTTTCACAGTTGCATCGTTCGCCTGGTGTTTTCTTTGGTCAGGGCATTCATGCTAATGGAACAGCACTTTATTCTGCGCGTATTATTCCGTTTAAGGGTTCATGGATCGAGTTTGCTACAGACATTAACAATGTAATGTATGCCTACATCGACCGTAAGAAGAAGTTGCCAGTTACAACTCTTTTGCGTGCTATTGGATTTGAGTCTGATAAAGAAATCCTTCAAATCTTTGACCTCGCAGAAGAAGTGCGTGTTAACAAGAAAAATCTAAAGGATACCGTTGGTAGAACGCTTGCTGCACGTGTTCTTAAAAGTTGGACAGAAGATTTCGTAGACCAAGACACTGGTGAAGTAATCTCTATTGAGCGTAATGAAATCATAATGGATCGTGAGACCGTCATTACCAAAGAGAAAATCGACGAGATCATAGATAGTGGAGCTTCCACCATTCTTCTTCATAAGGATGCTGAAGCTGCCAACAAATATTCTATTATTTTCAATACTCTTCAGAAAGACCCAAGTAACTCAGAGAAAGAGGCCGTCTTATATATTTATCACCAGTTGCGTAATGCTGATCCTGCTGATGATGCTAGTGCAAAAGAAGTTATCCAAAACTTGTTCTTTTCCGATAAGCGTTATGATTTGGGTAAGGTCGGGCGTTACCGCATAAACAAGAAGTTAGGTCTAGATACGGACGAGGATGTTCGTATTCTGACTAAAGAAGATATAATAGAGATTATAAAATATCTCATACAGTTAGTTAACTCCAATGCAACTGTTGACGATATTGACCACTTGAGTAATCGTCGTGTACGTACAGTCGGTGAACAGTTGAGCAACCAATTCTCAATAGGTCTTGCTCGTATGAGCCGTACAATTCGTGAGCGAATGAATGTACGTGACAATGAAGTATTCAAGCCGACAGATCTTATCAATACTAAGACCATTTCAAGCGTCATCAATTCTTTCTTCGGAACGAATCCTTTGTCGCAGTTTATGGATCAAACCAATCCTCTTGCTGAGGTAACTCATAAACGCCGTTTGTCTGCCCTCGGTCCTGGTGGACTTTCAAGAGAGCGTGCCGGTTTTGAAGTTCGTGACGTTCACTATACGCACTATGGTCGTTTGTGTCCTATTGAGAGTCCTGAAGGTCCAAACATTGGTCTTATTTCTTCTCTCTGTGTATATGCAAAGATAAACGAACTCGGATTTATTGAAACTCCATACCGTAAGGTTGAGAACGGAGTGGTTGATCTTAAGAATGAAGATGTCGTATATCTTACAGCAGAGGATGAGGAAGATCATGTAATAGGTCAGGGCAATGCTCCATTGAACGATGATGGTACATTCATCAGAGAAGTTGTTAAATGTCGTCAAGATGCTGATTTCCCTGTTGTTCCTCCGGCAGATGTTGACCTTATGGATGTTTCTCCCCAGCAGATTGCTTCTATTGCTGCAGGTCTTATTCCGTTCTTGGAGCATGATGATGCCCATCGTGCACTCATGGGATCGAACATGATGCGCCAGGCTGTTCCGTTGCTTCATAACGAGGCTCCTATTGTTGGTACAGGTATAGAACGTCAGGTTTGCGTTGATTCGCGTACAATGATTACGGCAGAAGGCGAGGGCGTTATCGAATATGTAGACGCAACAACAATACGTATTCTTTATGATAGAACAGAAGATGAGGAGTTTGTAAGCTTTGAGCCAGCTCTCAAGGAATATCGTATACCAAAGTTCCGTCGTACGAACCAGAACATGACTATAGACCTTAGACCTATATGCAATAAGGGACAACGGGTTAAAAAGGGTGATATCCTAACAGAAGGTTATGCAACAGAAGATGGTGAATTGGCTCTTGGACGTAACCTTGTCGTTGCCTACATGCCTTGGAAGGGATACAATTATGAGGATGCTATAGTTCTGAATGAACGTATCGTACGCGACGATGTTCTGACTTCCGTTCACGTAGATGAGTTCTCTCTTGACGTACGTGAGACGAAACGTGGTACAGAGGAATTCACAAACGACATACCTAATGTTAGCGAAGAAGCAACAAAGGACCTTGATGATAATGGTATAATCCGTGTTGGTGCACGTGTTGAGCCGGGTGATATTCTTATAGGTAAGATTTCTCCTAAGGGAGAGAGCGATCCTTCACCAGAAGAGAAGTTGCTCCGTGCTATTTTTGGAGACAAGGCTGGTGATGTTAAAGATTCTTCATTGAAGGCAAATCCGTCTCTTAGCGGAATCGTTATAGACAAGAAATTGTTCTCGCGTGCAATTAAAACGCGCGCTTCAAAACAGAAGGATAAGGCAATACTTGCAAAGATTGACGAAGAGTTCGATGCAAAGATTGATGATTTGAAGGATATTCTTGTTGATAAACTTCTTACCCTTACTGAAGATAAGGTTTGTCAAGGCATAAAGGATTATTCACGTGCTGAGATTATAACTAAGGGAAGTAAGTTTACAGCAACTCAACTGAAGAACATCAACTATGAAGAAATCCAATCAAATAACTGGACAGAAGATGATCATGCCAATGGGCTTATTTCCAAACTGATAACGAACTTCTTGAAGAAGGCAAAGCTTCTTGATGCAGAAAATAAGCGTCGCAAGTTCGCCATAACGATAGGAGATGAGCTACCTTCAGGAATTTTACAGATGGCTAAGGTCTACATTGCCAAGAAACGTAAAATTGGTGTAGGTGATAAGCTTGCCGGACGCCACGGAAACAAGGGTATTGTATCAAAGATCGTACGCCAAGAAGATATGCCGTTCTTGCCAGATGGCCGTCCTGTAGACTTGGTTCTTAATCCGTTGGGTGTGCCTTCTCGTATGAACCTTGGTCAGATATTCGAAGCAATCCTCGGTGCTGCAGGAAAACGTCTTGGGGTGAAATTTGCAACTCCTATTTTTGACGGTGCAAAACTTGATGACCTTAAGGAATGGACAGATAAGGCAGGACTTCCCAACCTCGGCTCTATGCACTTGTATGATGGCGAAACAGGAGAAATGTTCGACCAACCGGCAACAGTGGGTATAACATATTTCTTGAAACTAGGTCATATGGTAGAAGACAAGATGCATGCTCGTTCCATCGGTCCGTACTCACTTATAACTCAGCAACCGCTTGGTGGTAAGGCTCAGTTCGGTGGTCAGCGTTTCGGAGAGATGGAGGTTTGGGCACTGGAGGCTTTCGGTGCGAGTCATGTACTTCAAGAGATACTGACAGTCAAGTCAGACGATGTTGTAGGCCGTTCAAAGGCATATGAGGCAATCGTTAAAGGTGAGCCAATGCCAACTCCAGGTATACCGGAGTCACTCAATGTGTTGCTCCATGAATTGCGTGGTTTGGGTCTAAGCATCAAACTCGACTAATAGTCAACTCTTTACAATAAAATATAAATAAGAATTATGGCTTTCAAGAAAGAAACTAAGATAAAGAGTAATTTCACGAAGATAACAATCGGTCTTGCATCGCCGGAGGAAATCCTCGAGAACTCGTGCGGTGAGGTTACCAAGCCGGAAACTATAAATTACCGTACTTATAAACCAGAACGTGATGGTCTGTTCTGCGAGCGAATTTTCGGTCCGACGAAGGATTTCGAATGTGCTTGTGGAAAATATAAGCGCATAAGGTATAAAGGCATTGTGTGTGACCGTTGTGGCGTGGAAGTTACAGAAAAGAAAGTTCGTCGTGAGCGTACGGGCCACATTGAACTTGTTGTTCCCGTAGCACATATATGGTATTTTCGTTCTTTGCCTAACAAGATAGGCTATTTGCTCGGTCTGCCAACTAAGAAGCTCGACGCCGTAGTTTATTATGAGAAATATATAGTAATTCAGCCTGGTGTAATGGAAGGTCGTCAAAACGCAGAGGGAGACGAACTTAATGGTTCGCACAAGATGGACCTTCTTTCGGAGGATGAATATTTGGACATAATGGATCATCTGCCAGAAGGCAATGAATATCTTGAGGATAGCGACCCCAACAAGTTTATTGCTAAGATGGGTGCAGAGGCAATCTATGACCTTTTGGTTAACATTGACCTTGACTCTCTGTCATATGAACTGCGTGACCGTGCTAATAGCGACTCTTCACAGCAACGTAAAACAGAGGCACTTAAACGTCTTCAAGTGGTAGAGGCATTCCGTGGCAGTCGCGAATTCAATAAGCCGGAATGGATGATCATGAAGATTGTTCCAGTTACTCCACCTGAGTTGCGTCCGTTAGTTCCGCTTGATGGCGGTCGTTTTGCTACCTCAGATCTTAACGACCTTTATCGTCGTGTTATTATTCGTAATAATCGTCTGAAGAGGCTGATAGAAATAAAGGCTCCTGAAGTTATTCTCCGCAACGAGAAGCGTATGCTGCAAGAGGCAGTAGACAGCCTTTTCGACAATTCTAGAAAGAGCAGTGCTGTAAAGAGCGAGTCAAATCGTCCGCTCAAGTCGTTGTCTGACTCTCTGAAAGGTAAGGCTGGACGTTTCCGTCAGAATCTTCTTGGTAAGCGTGTTGACTATTCTGCACGTTCTGTTATCGTCGTAGGTCCTGAGTTGAAGATGGGCGAATGTGGTCTTCCGAAACTAATGGCTGCAGAGCTATACAAACCATTCATAATCCGCAAGTTAATCGAACGCGGTATTGTGAAGACTGTGAAGAGCGCAAAGAAAATTGTAGATCGTCGCGAACCGGTTATTTGGGATATCCTGGAGAATGTAATGAAGGGACATCCTGTATTGCTGAACCGTGCTCCTACGCTTCACCGTCTCGGAATTCAGGCATTCCAGCCAAAACTTATAGAAGGTAAGGCAATTCAGTTGCACCCGTTGGCATGTACTGCATTCAATGCCGACTTTGACGGCGACCAGATGGCAGTTCACCTTCCGCTCAGCAACGAGGCTGTACTTGAAGCACAAATACTTATGCTTCAGAGTCATAATATCCTTAATCCTGCCAATGGTGCTCCTATCACAGTGCCTTCACAGGATATGGTACTTGGATTGTACTATATTACAAAGATACGTCCAGGGGCAAAAGGTGAAGGTCTTACATTCTATGGTCCAGAGGAAGCGATAATCGCCCATAACGAAGGCCGTTGTGATCTCCATGCTCAGGTCAAAGTCGTTGTAAAAGACATTGATGCAGACGGGAAATTCTATAATCATATAGTAGAGACTTCGGTAGGTCGTGTCATTGTGAATGGAATCATTCCTGACGAAGTTGGCTATGTAAACAAAATTATCTCAAAGAAGAGTCTGCGTGATATTATTTCTGCAGTAATCAAAGAAGTCGGTTTTGCTCGTGCATGTGAATTCCTTGATGGTATAAAGAACCTTGGTTATCGTATGGCATATCTTGCCGGACTTTCGTTTAACCTTGATGATATCATTATCCCTGAGGAGAAGAAACAGTTGGTTGAGCGTGGTAATGAGGAAGTACGCCAGATTACCGATAACTACAATATGGGTTTCATTACCGATACCGAACGCTATAATCAGGTAATTGATGCTTGGACTCACGTGAACAATGAACTTGGTGATGTCTTGATGAAGCAGATGACAGAAGCAGACCAAGGTTTCAATGCCGTTTACATGATGCTTGATTCTGGAGCCCGTGGTTCGAAAGACCAGATTCGTCAGCTTGCAGGTATGCGTGGACTTATGGCAAAACCTCAGAAGGCAGGTGCAGAAGGTGCTCAGATTATTGAGAATCCTATCTTGTCTAACTTCAAGGAAGGTATGAGCGTGCTTGAGTACTTTATATCTACCCATGGTGCTCGTAAGGGTCTTGCCGACACCGCTATGAAAACTGCCGATGCCGGATATCTTACTAGACGTCTTGTAGACGTATCGCATGATGTGATCATCAATGATGAAGACTGCGGTACACTACGTGGACTTGTCTGCACTGCACTTAAGAATGGTGACGAAGTCATATCTACACTTTATGAGCGTATTCTCGGACGTGTGTCTGTTCATGACATCGTAAACCCGACAACTGGTGAACTCATTGTAGCATCGGGAGAAGAAATAACAGAGCCTATTGCACAAGCTATAGAGGATTCACCTATTGAAAGCGTAGAAATCCGTTCTGTACTCACCTGCGAAAGTAAGCATGGTGTATGTATGAAATGTTATGGTCGTAACCTTGCAACGAGTCGCATGGTGCAGAAAGGCGAAGCCGTCGGAGTTATTGCTGCACAGGCAATCGGTGAGCCTGGTACACAGCTTACTCTCCGTACGTTCCACGCCGGTGGTGTCGCTGCCAATGCAGCAGCAAATGCATCTATAGTTGCTAAAAATGATTCTAGGATAGAGTTTGATGAACTTAGAACCGTACCATTCTTTGAGAAGTCAGATGATGGAAGCGATTTAGAATGCGAAATGGTAGTAAGCCGCCTTGCCGAGATACGCTTTGTTGACCCCCATACGGACATAGTCCTTTCTACAATGAACGTGCCTTATGGTAGTTCTCTCTACCACAAGAATGGCAACGTTGTTGCGAAGGGTGAACTTATCGCACGTTGGGACCCATTCAATGCTGTTATCGTAACAGAATATGCAGGTACATTGAAGTTCCGCGACGTTATTGAAGGCGTTACGTTCCATTCAGAAACCGATGATACTACAGGTCTTACTGAAAAGATCATAACAGAGTCTAAGGACAAAGGCAAAGTTCCTACTTGTGACATTGTTGATGAAAATGGCGAAATTGTCGGAACTTATAACTTCCCTGTTGGTGGTCACGTAGTTGTGGAAGATGGTCAGAAAGTTGCAACTGGTACTACATTAGTCAAGATACCTCGTTCTGTAGGTAAGGCTGGTGACATCACTGGAGGTCTTCCACGTGTAACCGAACTCTTCGAGGCCCGCAACCCAAGTAATCCTGCAGTCGTATCTGAAATTGACGGTGAGGTAACAATGGGCAAGCTCAAACGCGGAAATCGTGAGATTATTGTTACTTCCAAGACTGGCGAGCAACGCAAGTACCTCGTATCCCTGTCAAAGCAGA
This sequence comes from bacterium, assembly GCA_963644035.1. Lineage (GTDB taxonomy): Bacteria > Bacteroidota > Bacteroidia > Bacteroidales > Bacteroidaceae > Prevotella. The sequence goes on along the minus strand of CAVIMN010000006.1, from coordinate 132,263 downwards.
TACTAGTACAAGAGCACGATGCTGTACGCGCAGGAACTCCGCTTTCAGACGGGTCTATCACTCCTAATGACATTCTTGCCATTAAGGGCCCGACCGCAGTTCAGGAATATATTGTCAACGAAGTTCAAGACGTTTACCGTCTGCAAGGTGTAAAGATCAACGACAAGCACTTTGAGATTATCGTTCGTCAGATGATGCGTAAGGTTCAGATAAATGATCCGGGTGACACCACATTCCTTGAGCAAGAGATGGTTGACAAGTTGGATTTTGCTGAAGAAAATGACCGTATCTGGGGTAAGAAAGTCGTTATAGATGCAGGAGACAGTGAAACTCTTAAGAAAGGACAAATTGTTACTGCCCGTAAACTGCGTGACGAGAATTCTAACCTTAAGCGTCGCGATCTCCGCCTCGTTCAGGTTCGTGATGCAGTTCCGGCTACATCCACTCAGATACTTCAAGGTATTACACGTGCAGCATTGCAGACGAAGAGCTTTATTTCTGCAGCTTCCTTCCAGGAAACGACTAAGGTCCTCAATGAAGCAGCAATACGCGGAAAGCAAGATCGTTTGGAAGGTATGAAAGAAAACGTAATCTGCGGTCACCTCATACCTGCTGGAACCGGCTTGCGCGAGTTCGAGAAACTCATTGTCGGTTCAATGGAAGATCATGAGCGTTCGCAGTCTAATCGCAAGAACGTGATTGATTACTCTGAGAAAGAAAAGGTAGAAGAATAAAATCACCCTTTTACACATAGCAAGAAAGGCTGTCGGATTCACGACGGCCTTTTTGTTTTATAGCCAAAGCGGTTTTAACGCACTGTATGGTTTTATGAAAATGGATGCTTTATTGAAATATTGAAAAAAGTAGGATATTGGTTATATGTAAAAATGCGATAAATAAAAAGATGGTAAATATCGTTTCTTTTGTTTATCTTTGCTATATGTTTGGAAATGGTTGCGTTCCATCAGACAAAAAAGTTATTTTTTTAACCAAATGCCTTGTAGAAAATGAATAATATTGTTTCCCTTGACATGCTGCAATCGGCAGGTGTTGGTGCCCTCGCTTTGGTAACAGGAATGATACTGACTAGAAAAATAGGATTCTTACAGAAATTCTGCATACCCTCACCTGTTTCTGGAGGGTTGGTATTCTCCATCATAACGTTGCTTATTTATTCGTTGGTAGATATTGAACTGGAGTTTGACACAACGCTACAGAACTTCTTTATGCTAGCATTCTATACATCAGTTGGCTTCCAGTCTGACCCTAAGGTGTTGAGAAAGGGTGGTCGTCCGCTTGTCATAATGCTCATTCTGCTTGTTTTTATGATGTCGTTACAGAATTTTGTTCCAGTATGTATTGCCAAAGCTTTTGGCGTAAGTCCGCTATTAGGCATGGCTGCTGGTTCTATATCCATGGCAGGAGGTCATGGTACTGCAGGCGGGTTCAGTCCATTACTTGTTGATATGGGCTTCAAAAGTGCACTTACTGCAAGTATGGCATGTGCCACATTTGGACTTATATCAGGTTCTATGCTTGGAGGTCCACTTGCCACAGCATTGATACGGCGTCGTCTAAAGGGATGCACTATGCAGCCTACAGAAGATTTCGATCCGGCAATGGCAGGTATAGAAAGCGATGAGGCTTCACCCCAAGGGCGGACACAGCGTATGAGTAGTAGTGAGATAGAGTTCCAACGGTATGCCCGTGCTACATATGCCATATTGATTGTTATGGCTTTAGGCGTGATCGTTAGTGATATGCTCAGTAAGACAGGAATAACTTTCCCCACTTACTTTGGTGCCCTCTTAACGGCAGCTTGTGTCAGAATTATAATGGATGCCACGCCTTGCAAGCAGTATTTGGAAATGGAAAAAATAGTTAGTGTCGGAAATATAAGCCTTTCCGTATTTCTCGGTATGGCCATGGTGTCGCTTAAGCTATGGGAATTACAGAGCTTGGCTTTGCCCCTAGTGGTAATGCTTTTCTCGCAGGTCATAATAATGGCAATGTTTGTATGGTTCTTGGCTTTTCCTATGCTGGGTAAAAACTATGATTCTGCAGTTTTGTGTGCAGGCATTTGTGGTTTCGGTCTTGGAGCCACTCCAAATGCTATGGCAAATATGAGTGCAGTATGCTTCAAATACTACTATTCGGTTAAACCTTTTCTCATTGTTCCTATAGTTGGGGCAATGTTTGTAGACATGCTCAATACAGGTGTGATAACCGCATTTCTCAATTGGCTGAAGTGATAATGGAAAATAATCAAGCAACATACGTAGATATAATATTGCCTCTGCCGCTCAACAGACTGTTCACATATCTTGTGCCCCAGTCGATGGATACAAGTATAAAGCAAGGAATGCGCTTACTTGTTCCTTTCGGCAAATCAAAACAAATGGTTGGCATAGCTGTGAAAATTCATCATGATAAGCCAAACTTTGAAGTGAAAGCGTTGGCAAAAGTGCTTGACGCAGAACCTATGGTAACAGGGAACCAGATCAAACTATGGCAATGGACTGCAGATTATTACTTGTCTCCGATTGGTGACGTGATGAATGCTGCATTGCCTGCCGGTTTGAAGGCAGAAGATGGCTATAGACCTAAGACGGAAACTTACGTAACCTTGCCCGACAACCTGCGCCATGAAGCTGCTCTCAATATGGTGTTCACAATACTGAAACGCGCTATTGCTCAGCAAAAGACATTTGCCACTTATCTTAGCCTCTCGCATTGGAATACAATTTCTGGTGATTTAACATGTGAACATGTGACGGAAGTAACGAAAGAGGAACTGATGAATGAAGCACATTGTTCTTTGTCAACAATGAAGCAACTTTTTGAGCGTAAGTTCCTAGTAACTTACGAGAAAGAGGTCGGACGCCTAAATTGTGAGGGGGAGCCACATCTAGACAACGTTAAGCTGCTTTCAGATGTTCAGCAGGAGGCTTACAATCAGATTACGTTTCAGTTCCTTCAGAAACCCATTGTCCTTTTGCGTGGTGTTACGTCTAGTGGAAAGACAGAAATATATATACACCTGATTAAGCAGGCTTTGGAAAATCATGAACAGGTGCTTTATCTGCTCCCGGAGATAGCTCTCACAGTGCAAATCCGTCAACGTCTACAACAAGTGTTCGGCAATCGTCTAGGAATCTATCATTCCAAGTATAGCGATGCCGAGCGAGTGGAAATATGGAAGAAGCAGCTTTCCGACAATCCTTATGATGTAATTTTGGGAGCGCGTTCTGCTGTTTTGCTCCCATTTAGCAAATTAGGACTGGTGATTATAGATGAGGAGCATGAAACATCGTTCAAGCAGCAAGACCCTGCACCGCGTTATCACGCAAGAAGTCTAGCGTTGATGCTTGCCCGTCAGTTTGGGGCGAAGACTTTGTTGGGATCTGCCACACCGTCAGCAGAAACATGGTATAATGCACAAACGGGTAAATATGGTCTTGTGGAACTAGACCAGCGTTATAAGGGCATTGAGCTGCCAGAGATAAAGGTTGTTGATATCAAGGAGATGCGCCGTCGCAAGTTGATGTACGGTCCGGTGTCACCGCTTCTGCTAGAGGTTATGAGAGAAGCGCTCGCAGCAGGAGAGCAAATTATACTGTTCCAAAATCGCCGTGGCTTCGCTCCTATGATAGAATGTCATGTATGTGGATGGGTACCGAAGTGTGAAAATTGTGACGTCAGTCTTACTCTTCATAAAAATATGAACCAACTCACATGTCACTATTGCGGATATACATGTGCTGTGCCGGTAAAATGTCCCAATTGCGAAGAGACGGATTTGCGTACACGTGGCTATGGAACTGAAAAAATAGAAGAAAAGATTATGGAACTCTTTCCTGGGGTTCCCGTCGCACGTATGGATTTGGATACAACTCGTTCACGCAATGCCTATGAACGGATAATCAATGATTTTTCAGAGGGAAAGACAAAGATACTCATTGGAACGCAGATGGTCAGCAAAGGACTTGACTTTGACCGTGTGCGTGTGGTCGGAATTTTGAATGCCGACTCAATGCTTAATGTTCCAGATTTCCGTGCATACGAGCATGCGTTTTCAATGATGTCTCAGGTAGCGGGGCGTGCTGGCAGAAAGGGTAAGCGTGGCCTTGTGATATTGCAGACTAGGGATGTAGAACACAATGTGATAAAAAATGTAGTGGAAAACGATTTCCGTTCTTTTTATAGGCAGTTGCTCAGTGAGCGCCACTTGTTCCATTATCCTCCGTACTACCGGCTTATTATTGTTTATCTAAAACACAAGGATGAAGACCGCGTGAATACAGCGGCAATAGAGTTGGGCGGTCGCCTTAGGAAATGGCTTGGCACCCGTGTGCTTGGTCCAGACAAGCCGTCTGTTTCCAAAGTCCGTGCTCTTTTCATACGAAAGATAATGCTTAAGTTGGAATTAGGCTTAGACATGCGCAAGGTTCGTCAATGTCTTGCAGCAGAGCAGATGCAAATGGAGCAGGACAAGCGTTATTCTATGCTTCAGATATATTATGACGTAGACCCCAGCTAATCGTGGAATACCGAAAACTAGTCTTGCATATTCACTTAAGAAATATGATAAAAGCCTCAGCCTGTTAAAATAAGGCTGAGGTTCTTATCTTGTCTCTTTTACGTCTTTTTTAGAAGTCAATATCAAGTCCAATGCCGAACACATCGTTATTGCGCGTGTAGTCGGAAGTGTATGTAAGCTTGTCTGATACTTGCTCAGTTGTATTCTTGTGGTTGTAGAATGTGTGGAAGTATGCTACGTTCAGTGCCGTTTTCTTTGATAGGTGTATGCACGCACCAAATCCAACAGAATTGCTGCTTACAACAAAAGACTTGTCGTCCATATATTCGTCAGAAAGTCCATAATTTGTGTTCTGCCATCCTGCGCTGACAGTAACAATCTTGTTTATGTCATATTCCGCTCCTGCGTTGTATTCAAGTGTTCCCCGGTTAAGCTTTTTATGACGGTTTACTTTTTCCTGCGTTTCTCCGTCAGCTTTTGTCCACTTGTAGCCAGAAGTTGCAGCTTTGTCGTCAAACCAATGGAAGCCAACGTTCAGGCGCAGCGCATCGATGGGGCTATATCCCGCACCAATCGTGAGCAAAGCAGGGATGTCGCTAGGGTCTTTATAGTTCTGGCTTGGGTCATATTCGGCAATAAGCTCGTTGATGTTTTCTTTAGCTTGGTTAATTGACGGAGATATAGCCTGCAGCACCTGTGTCGGAACGCCAGCCTTTGCGAGGTTTGTGCCTATGGCGTTTAGTTTGTTTACAGGAGTTATCACAGTGCCCTGGTTCTTCAAACAGAGATGCGTCTTGAACTCGTATTTTGCCGAGAAGTTCCATCTTCCAGTCTTAAAGTCAACGCCAATAATTGGTGTGAATCCGTAGCCGGTTTGGTCTGTGTTCAATTCTATGTCAGAACTTTCCGGGTCATTGGGGTCAACAATAGAAGATAACGGAAGCTTTGCTCCGCCTTTACCAACAAAGGCAATATTCTTTACATAGCCATAGTAGTTGCAAGTGGCATAAATGCCGCGAATTCCAGCAAAGACGCTTAGATTGTCGTTTATTTTGTATGCAGCTCCCACAGACAAACCGTAATAGTATTGTCTTCCGCGCATGAAGCTTTCGAATGTATATCCGTAGCCTCCAGCCTTGCCTGTTGCAGGATTTGTGATGTTCTCGTCTACAGGAAGCAGACCGCCTAGATACGGGGCAAGCGTATTACCCAATAGTCCGATGTTTGAAACAACGCGCTCAAAAGATCCTAAGCCATCGTCGAATTTGCATTTGCCGCCACCGCCAGAAAGTGCGAAGTTAGCTTGAAATGACCAACGATTCTTGTTGTAGGCATATTGGAACGAAGGTATAACAGGTGCAAATGCTTTCCCCTTGAAAGTCCTTTCGCTCGTCATGCTGTTCACGTTGTTGCTGAACAAAGCGTAAGAATTCTTTATAGTACGCGTTTGTATTGCAGTCTGTACGTTGAGGCTCAGGTGGTGTCCTTCACCCATAAATGCCACTCCGGCGGGATTGTAGTACACCCCGTCAATTCCAATAGAAGCCTCCCGGCTCATCATTCGGTTGAAGGCAATGTGTTGATTCGTGTTGGTGAGCAGTCCTCCTGCATGCACTGTCATAGCTGAGGCTGCCAGAATTGCTGCCAGACCTGCATTCTTTAATTGGTTCATTTTGTAAATACTTTTTAAGCACACTCCTGAATAAATTGTGCCATTGGTTTTCTTTCGTTAAATAAATTGGCTGCAAAGGTATCAAACTTGTTCGCTATTTCCGAAAAACAGTCTGTCTTCTTAATATTTATTAACGGAGTTGGCTGCCTTTTTTGCTCAAATCAAAGAATTTGTGCATAGAATTAAAGGAAAAACTGGGCAAAAAAAGTAATAAAACGAATAGACTGTTCGCAGTTTAGGTTGAGGATAGAATGTATTAAAAGGCAAATCTCAATCACATGCCAAGGGAAACTCCTTGCAGAAATAGGTGATTGTGATTTGCCTGTGACTGAATTGTGATTGTTTATTTTTTCAGTGTGGGATAGCTTACACGTGTATGATATATAGATTTCAGCCTTTCCGTGAGCACTTGTTTTGCCATAGCTATGTCGCGGAACGTTATAGGGCAGTAAACGAAATATCCGTCTTTGAGTTGTTGGTCAATAATTTTGTTTACAAGGTTGCTGATACTTATTTCTGTGTATTCGGGCAGAGAACGTGCTGCCGCCTCCACTGAATCAGCCATCATGAGGATAGCCTGTTCTCTAGTGAAGGGATTTGGCCCTGGATAAGAAAAGAGCGAGTCGTCTATAGGTTCGTTAGGATGCTCGTTCTTGTAGCATATGTAGAAGTATTTAGTAACACCTGTTCCATGGTGAGTGCTTATAAAATCTTTAATTACTGACGGTAGATTGTATTTGTCGGCAAGTTTCAGTCCGTCAGCCACGTGGTTTATTATAATGTGTGCGGCATCAATGCGCGACATCTTTTCCAAAGCATTGTTTCCGTTTTGGTTTTCTGTAAAGAAAGCCGGGTCATGCATCTTTCCTATGTCGTGGTATAGTGCGCCAGTGCGCACAAGTTGTGCTTTGGCTCCGATTTTTTCAGCTATTGCCGAAGCGAGATTTCCAACCATGATAGAATGTTGGAAAGTACCGGGGGCAACTTCGCTGAGGCGACGTAGCAAATCTTTGCTAGTATTCGATAGTTCAATCAGAGTAACGTTAGAGATGAAACCGAAAGTCTTCTCTATTATGAGCATAAGAGGGTAGGCGAACAGAAGCAGTATTCCGTTAATGACGAAATACTTGTACATAGTATTGTCTATTGTCGAGAACGTGTTGTCTGTCATCAACTGCATGGCGAAATATACCGCGCTGCTTGCCACTGTAACAAGTAGTGCGGTGCGGAAAATCTGTGCGCGTTGTGATAACTCGCGTAGTGAGTATATAGCCACAAGTCCTGCCACAAGTTGTACGATAATAAACTCATACTGATATTTCACGGCAGCGGCGCACAACATTACTAACACAACATGAGTGAGGAATGCCGTACGCGAATCCATAAAGACGCGGATAAAAATTGGAGCGATGGCAAAGGGGAGTATGTAGACGCTTAGCACGTTGTGCTCAATCATTAGTGAAACCATAATTGGGAATATGGTTATCATGGTGTAAAGCATGGCGATGCTTCGAGGCTTATTAAAGTAGTCCTTGCGGAACATTCCCAGATATAGGGTGAAAAGCACTATGAAAAGCAGTACGAAAATGACTTGCCCAACGATGGTTGACGGCACAGCCGTAGTGCTGGCACTTCGCCTTTGTGTCTCCTTTTCAAAAGAACTGAGCACCCGATATGTGTATTCGTCAACTATTTCTCCTCGGTCAATGATTTTCTGCCCCGAAAGAACCATGCCGCTGGCCTGTGGTATTTGTCCAAGCATGTCGTCCCTCTCCGTTTCGCTACGCTCCTTGTCGTAGACGATGTTCGGCTCAATGTAATCGTTAAGGTTGCAGCGTTGTAACACGGCACGGTGTGGTGCCAATCGCTCATCGCGGTAAATCTGCTCATAAGCGGTCATTGTTGAATAGAAACGGGAGAGGTGCTCTGCAATGGCTTTTTTGCCGTTGACAACGCGTATCGTGCGTGATGTGTCGGAAGAAAACTGCGAATATTCAGCACTTCCTATAATGCCCGTGTCATAGAGTTGATGAAGTTTGTCAGCCACAATGCTGGTGTAGTTTGCAGGAAGTCCGGGTATGCCGCTTTTGAAATCCTGGAAGAAGCGGCCCAACTGCTTTGTTTCCACCTCCGTATTGTAGTTGAAATACGGTTCGAATTTGCGCATCATGCTATCACGTTCCGACTTTATTGCTTCATCAGTCTTGTAGATAGGAAAGTCGAAAGTGGCAATTAACGACCCGTACATCCAAGGCTTCCCTACATCGTAGCGGAACTGTGGTCCGCTATTGCGCGGAATGAACCAAACGATAATAACGACAGAGATAACGACCAATGCCGTGCGGCTGAAAATTTTCCGCCATTTATGAGTTTCAGAAATGCCAGACTTGTTCATGTTGCTGTTTTTCAAAAAAAGGTGTTAGCAAGCCTTCCGAACCCTTGTTTAAAAGGTGTAAGGCAAGGCTTTCAGCTGCGAAAATACAAAAAAAAATGCAACAATTGATAAAAAAGTAGTATTTTTGCACGGTTTAGATTGCGCAGTTTCTTTGACAGCGCTAGTAAACACTTTACAAAAGCATAAAAATATAGTAAACATATAGATGTCAGAAAGAAAAGTAAGGGTGCGTTTCGCGCCAAGTCCAACGGGAGCTTTGCACATTGGTGGTGTGCGTACAGCATTGTATAACTATCTCTTTGCCAAGCAGCACGGCGGAGATCTTGTGTTCCGTATTGAAGATACAGACAGTAACCGCTTCGTTCCAGGAGCAGAAGAGTATATTATAGAATCGTTCAAGTGGCTAGGCATAAAGTTCGACGAGGGTGTCAGCTTCGGCGGGAACTATGGACCTTATCGCCAAAGCGAGCGTCGTGCTATCTATCGCCAGTATGTAGACCAGCTACTTGCTAATGGAAAAGCCTATATCGCTTTTGATACACCAGATGAACTTGAAGCCAAGCGCAACGAAATAAAGAACTTCCAGTATGATGCCCACACGCGTATGCAGATGCGCAACTCGCTCGCTATGCCAAAGGCAGAAGTTGACGCACTGATAGCCGATGGCAAGCAATATGTGGTTCGCTTCCTTGTTCAACCAGGAGAAGAGGTTCATGTAAACGACATGATACGCGGTGATGTGGTTATCAAGAGCGACATACTTGATGATAAAGTGCTTTACAAGAGTGCTGATGAACTTCCCACATACCATCTTGCCAATATCGTTGACGATCACTTGATGGAGATAACTCATGTCATACGCGGTGAAGAGTGGTTGCCCAGTGCTCCGCTTCACGTTTTGCTTTATCGCGCTTTCGGTTGGGAAGACACAATGCCACGTTTTGCCCACTTGCCGCTTTTGCTCAAGCCTGATGGCAAGGGAAAACTCAGCAAACGTGATGGCGACCGTCTTGGTTTTCCAGTCTTTCCACTTGAATGGCATGACCCTAAGACAGGCGATGTAAGCAACGGATTCCGCGAGAGCGGATATTTCCCCGAGGCAGTGATAAACTTCCTTGCATTGTTAGGATGGAATCCAGGCACAGAACAAGAACTTTTCACGTTGGATGAGCTGGTTGAGGCTTTTGATATACAGAAGTGCAGCAAGGCTGGCGCGCGTTTTGACTACCAGAAAGGAATTTGGTTCAACCATGAGTATATGCTCAAAAAGAGCGACACAGAGATAGCAAAGCTCTTTGCCCCGATTGTAGCCGGCAATGGTGTTGACGAAACAATGGAGCGTGTAACGAAGGTTGTTTCGATGATGAAAGACCGTGTGAACTTTGTTCGTGAGCTATGGCCCCTTTGTTCATTCTTCTTCATTGCGCCAACGGAATATGATGAAAAGACCGTACGCAAGCGTTGGAAGGAGAATTCTGCTCAAGTAATGGCAGAACTGGCAGACGTCATTGAAGGCATAGAGGATTTCTCAATAGAGAATCAGGAGAAAGTCGTTTTTGCATGGGTCGAAAATAAAGGCTATAAGCTTGGCGACGTTATGAACGCCTTCCGTTTGGCTCTTGTCGGCATAGGCAAAGGTCCAGGAATGTTCGACATAACTGCCTTCCTAGGTAAGGAGGAAACGCTGGTGCGACTGAGAAAAGCTATTGAAACGCTGAAATAACGAATAGAAACGAGAAACGTAGAGTGTATAACCTTATTATATACATATACCTTTTAGGTGTGGCAATCGCCAGCCGCTGGGACGCTAAGATACGCAAAATGTGGCGTGGGGAGCGGGAAGCATTCAGCGTGTTGCGCAGCAAGATTGACCCTCAGGTGCGTTATATGTGGTTTCATGCCGCATCGCTTGGGGAATTTGAGCAGGGACGTCCTATCATGGAACGCCTTCGCAAGTCGCATCCCGAATACAAAATTCTCTTGACCTTCTTCTCTCCATCAGGATACGAGGTGAGAAAAAATTATGAGGGAGCAGACATCGTATGCTATCTGCCGCTTGACACACCGCTTAATGCGCGCCGTTTTTTGAAGCTCGTGCCCGTGGAACGTGCCTTTTTTATAAAGTATGAGTTTTGGTGGAACTATTTGTCGCTCATGAAGAAGCGGGGAATTCCTGTTTATAGCGTGAGTAGCATCTTCCGTCCTGAGCAGGTGTTCTTTCGTTGGTACGGCAAGAAATACCGTCTTGTGCTTAACTGCATTGCGCGCTACTTCGTTCAGAACGAGAGGAGTCGGCAGCTTCTCGCAACACTCGGCATAACGGATGTCGAGATAGCAGGTGATACTCGTTTCGACCGTGTCATAGAGATAAAACAACAGGCAAAGGAACTTCCAATAATTGACGCATTCTCCAAAGACCATAAGGTATTTGTGGCAGGAAGTAGCTGGCCGCCAGATGAAGATATATTTATACGCTATTTCAATGAGCACAAAGACTGGCGCATTGTCATCGCTCCACATGTGATAGGCGAAGACCATTTGCAGCAGATTTTGCACAAACTCAATCGTAAAGCCGTGAGATACACGCAGACAACACCCGAAGAAGCAGCAAAGGCCGACTGCATTATCGTTGACTGCTTCGGTCTTCTGTCAAGTATCTACCAGTGTGCCGATGTTTCTTATGTGGGCGGAGGTTTTGGAGTAGGCATACATAATGTTCTTGAGGCAGCAGTGTGGAATGTGCCAGTATTGTTCGGACCGAACAACAAACGCTTTCAGGAAGCGCAGGAACTTCTTGCGACTCAAGGCGGAATAGAGATAAACGACTATGCCGGATTCGAAAAGGCAATGAACCGCTTTGATGCCGATGCCGAATGGCTCAAGTCATCTGCAGATGCTGCTGGAGCGTATGTCCTTTCACGTTCGGGAGCAGCCGACAAGGTGCTCCAGAGTGTAGGATTAGCATAGAAAAAAATAAAAAAGAAGAAAGGAATTATATGGGAAAAATAATACTTACGGGCGACCGTCCAACTGGTCGTCTTCACCTTGGTCACTACGTAGGCTCCCTTCGCCGTCGCGTTGAGCTTCAGGAAGAGGGTGACTTCGACAAGATGTTTGTATTCATAGCCGATGTGCAGGCTCTTACCGACAATGCCGATAACCCGGAAAAGGTGAGACAGAACATTATAGAAGTGGCACTAGACTATCTCTCTTGCGGGCTTGATCCGCAGAAGGTAACACTCTTTGTTCAGTCGATGATACCTGAACTCGCCGAACTGACGGTATATTACATGAACCTCGTCACGGTGTCTCGCCTGCAGCGCAACCCCACAGTAAAGACGGAGATACAGATGCGCAACTTTGAAACAAGCATCCCCGTAGGCTTCTTTACCTATCCCATCTCGCAGGCTGCCGATATTACGGCATTCAAAGCCACTACCGTTCCTGCAGGCGAAGATCAGGAACCGATGCTTGAGCAGACGCGCGAAATAGTGAAACGTTTTAACAACACCTATGGCGAAGTGCTCGTAGAGCCAAAGATAATGCTTCCTTCCAACCAGGCTTGCTTACGTCTGCCCGGCACCGATGGCAAGGCAAAAATGAGCAAGAGTCTTGGAAACTGCATATATCTATCAGATACCTCAAAGGAGATGCAGCAGAAGGTAAAGAGTATGTATACAGACCCAGGACACCTGCGCGTTGAAGACCCGGGCAAGGTGGAAGGCAACACCGTGTTTACTTACCTTGACGCATTCTCTACGCCAGACGATTTTGCCGAGTTCTGGCCCGAATATCAGAGTTTGGAAGAGGTGAAAGACCATTATCGTCGTGGTGGACTAGGCGACATGAAATGCAAGAAATTCTTGATAAAGGTGCTCGACAAGCGTCTTGAGCCAATCCGTCAGCGCCGCCACGAGTTTGAACAGGATATACCTGAGGTTTACAATATACTGAAACGTGGTAGCGACGCTGCACGCGAGGTTGCTTCACAGACACTTCACGACGTTCGCGAGGCTATGCGCATAAACTATTTTGATGACAAGGAACTGATACTTCAGCAGGCGGAAATGTATCGCCAGAAGTAAGTCTTTGCTTGGCAGAACAGGTAAATTATATGAGGGGTAGTGCCGTAAATAATATGCGGCATTACCCCTTAAATATATATAGCGGCACGCCTTCCTTTATATTCGCTTACCAAAACAGATTTTTCATTGAAATGTTTTGTCCTACTGACGACATTGCGCTAACTTTGCTTTAAATTTGGTGGCAATCATTTTGACGCGCCTTGAGCAAACCTTATAAACATGAATTACAATAACTAACCCTATAAAGCAGATGGCAATAATAGGACAGAAGAAGATGGAAAACATGCTCTATCTGGCATTGTGGATATTTTTGTTTGCAATGCCCGCTATTTCTTTCTTCATACACAATATAGGCAGTCCGGAAAACGTGCAGATATGGGATAGGCTGCTTGAAACATGGATAGCCATGGCTGTGTTTTGTCTTGTTTTCGTGCTGCACAACATGTTTATGGCCCCGCTACTCGTTTATAGGAATAAACCTAAAGCGTATGTCGGAGCCTTGTTGCCCCTTATAATATGCTTCCAGTTCTATCAGTGTACAACACGTCCAATTGAACCTGATGGCATGGAGTATGCCGTTCCACAACATGAGCATAAGCCAAAGGACTTAGGCAAGCCCGAAGGCTATTGGCCTGGTCATCGCGGCAACGGCAAGGAAAAGCCTCCGCAGCCTAAGCCGATAAAACGTGTACACCCCCCAATGGTGTTCGGAGGGCAGGATGTTGTTGGCTTGGTAATAATGCTCCTCCTTCTTGCACTAAACATCGGTGTGAAATTATATTTCCGTTCTTTCGATGAACGTAAACGGATGCGGGATTTGGAACGTCGCAATCTGCAACAGCAACTCGACTATCTGAAATACCAAATTAGTCCACACTTCTTCATGAACACACTCAACAACATTCATGCTCTTGTGGACATAGATGCAGAAGAGGCTAAGCATACGATAGAAGTGTTGTCGAAACTGATGCGCTATATGCTTTATGAGAGCAGTTCCGACTGCGCCCCGTTGCAGAAAGAGATTAACTTCCTTTCATGTTACATTGAGCTTATGCGCATACGATACACCGACAAGCTGAAGCTAACCGTAGATTTTCCCGCAGATGTGCCCAATCGTTTTGTTCCGCCGCTTATCTTTGCCACTTTTGTGGAGAACGCTTTCAAGCACGGAGTGAGCTATGAACGTCCGTCGTTCATTAGTGTCAGCATCAAAGTTGACGAAAAAGGTCTTACGTTTGTATGCAGAAACAGTCGCAATCCCGATGATACTAAAACCGGTGGAGTAGGGCTGAAAAACACGCGCCAACGCCTTGATCTCATCTATTCCAATAAATACTCACTGCTTGTCAACTCGGAGCAAGACCTGTTTTGCGTGAAACTGCGTATGCCATACATAGAAAATAAAACTAAAAGTAAGACAAATGATTAAATGTATTGCTATTGACGACGAACCCTTGGCTTTGCGCCAGATTGCCGGATACATAAAAAAGATACCTTTTTTGGAGTTGGTTGCAAGTTGCCATTCTGCCAAGGAAGCCAAGGAAGTGTTAGACAAAGACAGCGTTGACGCGCTTTTCGTTGATATCAACATGCCGGATCTTAACGGTTTGGACTTCGTGAAGTCGCTGGCCGTACCGCCCCTTGTTGTCTTCACTACTGCATATTCCGAATATGCTATTGAGGGATATAAAGTAGATGCCGTTGACTATCTGCTCAAACCCTTCGGCTTGACTGATATGCAGCGGGCTGCCGCCAAACTGCAGCAGCGTTACACCTTGATGCATGCTGCACAACTTTCGCCTGTTGACGACGACGACAGCATATTTATGAAAACGGAATATAAAGTGGTGCGCGTGCGCCTTGCCGATATTATCTACGTGGAGGGCATGAGCGAATACCTGCGCATTTATCTGCAAAGCCAAGAAAAGCCAGTTATAGCCCTGCTGAGCATGAAGAAAATGGAGGAAAGGCTTCAGAACAGTCACTTCATGCGCGTTCATCGCTCATACATAATAAACCTGAAAAACATAAAGGAAATGAACAAAAGCCGCATCATATTGACCAACGATGCGTCAATGCCGATAGGCGACCTTTATAAAGACAGGCTAAACGAATACATTGCTGGAAAATTCCTCGGCAGATAAACATTGTTTGCCCGTGGTGATACAATGAAAAGCCTACGGCGTTTTATATAAGTCGGCGCAGGCTTTTTTCAGTAAGATAAAGAAATACCGGTATGGTGAGTGCCATGTGTCTCCACCTTACCGGTATTTTATTTGCAGTAGTCCTAAGACTATTAAACAATAGTCGTGTGCCGATTATTCAGCATCGTATCCGGGATTCTGACTGAAGTCCTGCTTGTTGATTACGGCATCAAGCTGAGTTTGTGGTATCGGGCGTAGGGTATGATAGTCTTTTATGTTCTCCTTGGCATCGGGATTGTATTTCTTCACGCGCTCAATCAACTTCCCTGTGCGTTTCAAGTCGAACCATCTCTGTTGTTCGCCCCCTAGTTCCCGTGCTCTCTCGTCGAGGATGAAGTCAAGCGTTAGCTGCTCTGGAGTTATTTCCATCTCGTTTTCGTGTCCTTTGACAGCGGCACGCCGGCGCACAATGTTGATGTATTTCGCTCCTTCCTGCCTGTTGTTGAGGTTTAGTTCCGCTTCGGCAGCAATGAGATACATTTCTGCCAAACGCAAGATAACGCCGTGTCGTTTGCTACCGGTGTAGTTTACCGATTCTCTCGTGGGGTCAAGGAATTTCTTGAACGTGACGTTCTGTGTGCGGTTCTTCACGGACCCGTCGGCATTGTAAACCTTGTCGCGATCTATGACGATATAGTTATGCTTTGCTTGCTCCTCTTCACTCATGCTATATTTGGTGAATACGATGGCAGTGTCGCCATTGTTGATATATGAACTATTGTTGTTGTTGCATATCCATGCCTTTTGGAATATGTCATCGTAGCGCGAGTCAATCTTTTCGTTGAAGAGGTCGAGATAGAAAACTGTCGGCATGTAGCGGTTGAAGCCGCGCCCATATTCGATAGACCGCGTGACAGGTTTCTTTCCGTCTTTGTCAAGTACTTGGTCGTAGCACATTACCCAAAACAAGTGAACGGGGTTGTTGCCAGGCGTGCGCCAAATGATAGCGTTTCCGTCCGGTCCTTCTTCTATAGATGTTCCGTATATCTCGTTTTTGTCGTAGACACACACAAAGATATTCTCTTTTGAGTCGTTGCAAGTGTTAATGTCGCATAGCTCGTTGTAGTCGGAAGCAAGTTCATAGCCGTAGTTTGCGATGACGTTCTTGGCATGTTCAAGTGCTGCGGCATTGTCGTTGTTGTATAGGCAAACGCGTGCGGCAAGTGCCTCTGCGGCTCCTTTTGTTGCTCTGCCGTATTGCGTAGTCTTTTCAGGCAACTTATCCATTGCAAGTTTGAGGTCACTGTTTATTGTTTTGTAGAAATCTTCAACAGAAGAGCGGTAAACCATGCCGCTGGGCGACTTGCATTCTTTTTCAGTCAGGTATACTCCTCCCCAAGTTTCCACGATGTGCCAAAGATAGAGGGCACGCAAGAAGTGTGCTTCTCCCAGGCGTATCTCCTTGTTGGCAGAGCTGAGGTCTGATTCCGGGAGGCGTTCGATGGCAGAGTTGCAGCTATTTAGTGCAGAGTAAAGGCGTTCCCATTCCTTTGTGAGGGCATCGCTGGAGCCTTGCAGTGAACTGTTGTAGTCAGACAGTTCGGGTTGCACACAACCGTTGCCGCGAGTGAAGATGTCTGTGCCTATTTCTGTCATAGATATGGCATACTCCTGTCCGTACCAGAAGCGGAGCGGCGTATAACATGAGTTGATAAGAGCTTCAGCCCCACTTGCAGTCTTGTAGAAAGTGTCTTCGGTAAGTCCGCTACGGTTGTCTTCTTCAAGGAAGTCGTTGCAGGATGTGGTGAGTGTTGTTGCAGCGCAGGCAATTACACACCATTTGTATATCTTGTTCATATCGTCTGTTTTTTTTTAGAATTCAACATTAAGTCCGAACACGGCCTGCTTGGTCATAGGATAGCTCAGCGAGCCTCCGCGTTCTGGGTCATAGTTTTTCATGTGACTGAAGGTAAGGAAATTCTTCAGTGAGCAATATACTCTTATCTTTGATGCATTGATTTTACTTATCCAAGTCTTGGGCAAGGAGTAGCCCAATGTAATCTCTTTTATCTTTAGGTAGGAGCCGTCAACGTAGCCCAACGAGGCTAGGCTTGCATTCGACTGTGACAAACTCTTTTCCGGCCGTGGAAATGCATTTGTTGGGTTGTCTTCTGTCCAATAGTCGAACTTGAGTCCTGGGTCTCCCTGTACTCTGTATGAACCGTAGCCCGCGGCTTCGGCATGCAGAGTCTGGCCCTGGCGCCAATACATGAATATCTTAAAGTCGAGATTCTTGTAGCGGAAGCTATTGTTCATACCCATAACGAAGTCTGGAACTTCCGAGCCGAGGATGATGCGGTCGTTGTCATTGTCAATTTTCCCGTCACCGTTCTTGTCGTAAATCTTTATGCGTCCGGGCTTTTCTCCATACTTTTTCGCTTCGTCAGCCTCGTCAAGCTGCCAGATACCCAGTTTCTTTAGTCCGTAGTGTGTCTTTATAGGATAGCCAACAAACCAACTGTTGCTGATGTCGCGGTCGGTACCATCGGCAAGTTCCTTTATCTTTTCGCGGTTAAGAGTGAAGGTGAGGTCTGTGTTCCAGTTGAAATCCTTGCTGATAATATTTGCCGTATTAAGCACAATCTCTATACCTTTGTTCTCTGTCTTTCCCACATTGTCCCACGAAATGGAGTATCCCGTTGATGTTGGCACCTTTTTCTGCATCAGAAGGTCGTAGGTGTTTTGATAGTATAGGTCAATAGACCCACTAATCCTGTTGTTGAAGAATCCGAAGTCAATACCGAAGTTGGTAGTTGCCGTCTTTTCCCAACCGAGAGCATCGTTGGGTGTGAGTGCGGGATAATATCCATAGGCTCCAGTTTCCACGCCATTAACTAAGAACGAGTACATTGTCTTGCCCAATCCACCCTGCGTCTGATATGCTGACACGGCACTGTTTCCGGAAATACCATAGCTAAGTCGTAGCTTAAGGTTGTAGAGCCAGCTTACGTTTTTCAAGAAATTCTCTTCCTTTATTCTCCATGCTACGGCAGCCGACGGGAAGAATCCCCATTTGTGCTTGCTGGCAAGTACGGAGGAACCATCTTCGCGGAATGTGAGCGTGAGTAGGTATTTCTCGTTGAACTTGTAGTTTAGGCGGCCGAAGAAGGAGGCCATGGTTGTCTTGACGTAGCTACTGCCAATTTTTTGGCTACTCTGCAGGGCACCGAGATTGTAGAAAAACATGCTCGTTGAAATGATGTCATGTCCTGAACCTGTATATGTTTCAGTCTCGTTCTTGTAGAGCGCATTTCCAACCATAAAGCTTAAGTCGTGTTTGCCAAGGGCGAGGTTATAGTTCAGCGTGTTCTCCCATGACCAGTTCATGTCGCTTTCGTTGGTGGCATCCGCTACGGAATAGTCGCCCGAGCCGTCCAACGTGTACTGATCGGCAAAGTGTCCTGTGCGTATGTCTTTGCGGTCTAGTCCGAAGGTTGAGGTAAATGTCAGGTCTTTCAGAATATTCCATGTCGCTCCGATATTGCCCACGATGTGACTCGTACGCTTGTTGTTCTTGTATGCGCCAGGCACTTCTTCTGCAATGGGGCTTATGGTCTGCCCATCGTTGAAGGGTAGGGTGTTTATCGAGCCGTCTTCGTTGTAGACGTTACCGTAAGGGGAATAATAGAGCGCGCGGTTCAGTGGGTTGCGGCGTATATTCTGGTTTTGGAACGTGTAGACAAGATTCATGTTAAGCTTGAAGTCTTTCGTCACTTTGTGCTGCAGAGCCATTGTTGCGTTGTAGCGATGAAGGTTGTCAAGCCTTACGATGCCCTGCTCGTTCATATATTCAAAACCGAGATTCAGCGAGGTCTTGTCGGAAGCGTTGGATATACTTATCGAATGTGAAGTCTGATTACCATTCTTCATTAGTAGGTCTACCCAGTCAACGTTTTGGTTTGCCATCACGGCATCATAGGCAGAGCCGAAAACCTTTGCGTCATCGTCATAACTTGCCCATTGTCCGTCAGCCTTATATGCCTCACGTTTAAAGTCAGCCCATTCCTGCAGATTCATGTGCTCGGGGAATGAAGTTGGACAGTTTAAAGAATAATAACCATTGTAAGAGACTTTTGTCTTTCCTTTCGCTCCCTTCTTTGTCGTTATGAGGATAACACCGTTTGCACCGCGCGAACCATATATTGCAGTGGACGAGGCATCCTTCAGAATTTCCATTGACTCTATCATGTTTGGGTTAATGTCAATGTCTGTTCCGTAGGGGATTCCGTCTACAATGATGAGCGGTGTGTTGGATGCATTGAGCGAGCGGTTTCCTCTTATTGAGAAGGAAAGACCGGAACCTGTTTGGCCGCTTGATTTTGTCATGTCGAGACCTGCCACCTTACCTTGCAGGCTTTCCAATGCATTGGTCGTGGGGGTGGCTGTGATTTCCTCTGACTTTATGGAGGTCATAGCACCGGTCAAATCGCGTTTTTTTACTGTACCGTAACCGATTACTACAATTTCGTCAAGATCTTTAGTGTTGTCTTTTAGCGTAACTCTCAGCGGTGAGTTGCCTTTTATATCAACTTGTTGCGTTGACATTCCGATATAGCTCACTTCTATCTTACGGGAATTGTCTGGAACTTCCAGTTTAAAGTTGCCGTCAATGTCTGTAACCGTACCGATCTTTGGCTGACCGAATACTGTCACTGTAGCTCCGATAATCGGTTCTCCCACATTGTCTTTCACTGTGCCGCTTATGGCTTTTGTCTGTGCGTGTACATTTAGTGCGTTCATAAGTATGAACGAGAGCATAATAAGTACGTATCTGCTCTTGCGCTTTAGGTTTCTCATAGATAAGTTTGATGATTTTGGTTCTTTTGCAAAAGTATGTGGCAATGGTCCCGCTTGGGTAGAAAATAGTATGAATGAGGTGAAAAATAGTTTCTTTATGAAGAAAAATGTTTTTGTCGCATGGTTGTAAACGCAAACACGCCCGTAGGCTTGCATAGAGCAAACTTACGGGCGTGGCATTTGTTGGGAATAAATTTATTTTATTCTTTTGCTTCGCGAATATCTGATGGCGTGTATCCTGTGGCTTTCTTAAAGCATCTGCTGAAGTATTTCGGGTCTGAAAATCCACATCTGTATGCTATTTCCGATATGTTAAGGCCGTTGTCGGCTTTAAGAAGTTCGGTTGCCAACTCCATGCGCCGGTTGGATATATATAAATTAGGTGTACAGTCGAATTCTTTCTTCATCTGTATGTAAAGGACGGAGCGGCTAACACCAATTTCGCTGGCGAATGTTGAAATGTTTATATCGGGGTTCGACAGATTGTTCTGAACAAACTCTTCCACTTTCTTCCTGAATGTTGATTGTTCGATGAAACCATTGTTTTCTGTTGTCTCGCGGTTGTCGTTGCCTACAATAATGTCGCCTATGCGAACCTTCAAGTATTCCATCCTTTCATCCGAAGAAAGGCGTAAGTTCTTTATCTCCTTTTTAAGCTTTTGGATGTAGAGTGCCACTTTGGCGGCAAGGAAAACGAAAACTAACGCAAGCGCGCCATAAAGCATCCAGGCCATAGGACGTTCGTTGAAGTAGGGCGTGCGGTGTATCGTAACAGTCTGTTTGTTGTTAACCCACACTCCGTCACCGTTGGTTGACCGCACGTGCAGACGGAACGTCCCAGCGGGAATGTTGGATATGTTAATGTGATTTTCACTCGTATATAGCCATTTGTTATCAAGACCCTCAAGCATGTAGGCGTATTGTATCTTTTCGTTGATGTTGTAGTCCAGCGCACTGAATGAAATGCTTAAGTTTCTCTCTTCTGGTGTCAGCTCAATATTTGCAGGAGCCTCAAAGCGTATTTGTGGAACGAAACGGCTCTTACCTATGTCTGAAGGGGAAAGAGGCAGAATCCCCTGTGTCGTTCCGAACAAGAATGTGTTGGTACTGGTGATTAGAGCCGGCTGCATTTCAGAGAAAGAGAAGTTGTTTTCAAATACTCCGTCGGAGTAATTTGTGAAAAGTTTCGATTTTGGCGAATATTGTGTAAGCGAGCGTTCAGATACAATCCAAATGTTTCCAGTGGGGTCTTCACAAAGATTCAATACAATGTCGGACGCCATGCCACTATCCGTTGTCAAGGCTTTAAATCTGATCTCGCTTGACAACAAATTTTTCGATGAAATGACGTTTATTCCTCCGCCGTAAGTACCTATGATGATGTCGCCGCTGCGGGTCTTCAAAATGGCAAGAACCAAGTCGTTGCTCAGAGATTCTTTGTCTGCCGGGACACGTTTGTTGCAATAGAAAACTGTTTTTCTAGGGTCGGATTTAAGCGAGCATGAATATAGTCCCTTGTTGGTTGCGATAAGTAACACGCCGTTGCCAACTTCTTTTATGTCGTGAATTTGTAGCGCATCTGCCGGATAATTGGTCAGAAGGTTGTTGGAATTGATAAACTTCGGGTTGTCGCTTTGTGCGTTTTCTATTATGTTGAGGCCTCCTTCGTATGTCCCAAGCAGAATTCTTCCGCGGCTATCTTCAATTATAGAATATATACTGCTACTGTTAATTGCCCATTTATTAGCAGGGTCTGGAAGGAATGATTTTACGGTGAAACCGCCTTTTTCTGTTTCTTTTAGCCGAAAAAGTCCATGTGGCTTCGTTCCAATCCAAAGAAATCCTTTAGAGTCTTTCATGATGCAGTATGCGCTTGCACCGAAAGCTGTGCGCTTGGACGTAACCGTCCCGTTGCGGCAAATGTATCCCTTTGTGTTTCCTTTCAGATCCGTAATGCGGATAAATCCGTTCTTGTCGCCAACAAAAATTCTCGTTCCGTCAACAAAAGTGGCTCTTATAACCTCTTCACCTTCAATAGCCGCTTTTATTGGTTTGATTTTACTGGGACTGAACCATATTCTGTCAAGGCCACGATAAGTATATACCCAGTAACCGTTTTGTCGGTCTTTGAGTAGGATTCGTGTTTCCACATTGGCATATTCAGGTAAGGATAATATTTTTGCTTTGTCTGCGGGCGTGGCGTGATAGCGCTCGACTCTGTCTGTCTTTTTCTTAGGCAATGCAATGAAGCATTTCTCTTTTACATTGAAAAGAAAGAAGCCGTCAGGACATTTACAGAGGATATTCCCATCGGCAGTTTCGCGGATAACCAATATCCTGTTATTGGGGAGAGGACAGTTGTCTCCTTGCCTTGCCTTGTAGTGTGAGAAGGTATAACCGTTGTATCGGCTAAGTCCGTTCCATGAACTTATCCAAATATAACCCTTAGAGTCCTGCATTACACATGAAACTATGCTATGCGGCAAGCCATCGCTTTCAGAAAAATGTTTGATGTGAGGCATATTGCCAGCGCAATGGGCAATGATAGCGTACAAGAGAAGCGTGATAAAGGCAAAAGTCCTTTTAGTCATAATTTTCAGGTATAGATTTTTATAATGTTCTGCTATTTCAAAAGTGCAAAAGTAAGAAAAAATTCCACCCGAAAAGAAAGGAATTAACCATTTAACCACATTTCCTTAAACATACAAATGATATTGAACCAACAATGAAACATTCTCCTCCGTGTTGTTGGGCAAAGCGAATAACTTTGTCCTGGCTTAGAAAAACGAATAATATTTTATCCGAAAATCTATTTTATATATGGTGAAAATTACAAAATCATTGCGTATGGCGTTTTATGCCTCCGCACTATTGTTTGCACCCAATAGTGTCCATGCTGTAAACGAGCTGACACTTTGGTATAAAGCACCTGCCAGTTATTGGGAGGAAGCCTTGCCTTTGGGTGACGGGCGACTTGCTGCCATGGTGTCTGGCTCTGTGGCGCAAGATACGATACAATTGAATGAGGATACGTTTTGGAGCGGTTCGCCTTACAATAACTATAACGAAAACTGTAAGACTTACCTGCAAGCTATGCGTGACAATATGCAGAAAGGTACAGAGGCGGGCTATATTGAAGCACAGAAGTTGGCAATGAAATACATGGTGGCCGACAAAACCAAAACTAGTCACGGACAAATTTATGAGTCTGTGGGAAGGATGCTTCTCACGTTCCCCGGTCAGACGTATGCTACCGAGCCGGTAAAAGAAGGTAATACTGCCAATCCGCATGTTGTAACGAACTATAAGCGTTGGCTAAATCTAGAAGATGCGACAAGCGGCGTAAGCTATGACTGTGACGGCGTGAGGTTTACCCGTACTGTTTTCACCTCGTTTGATGATAATGTCACCGTGGTGCGTCTTACAGCAAGCAAGGCAGGCAAGCTAAATTTTAAGGTTTCATTTGTAGGGCCGGAGAAAACGAACCGCATTAAATGCACTTCTACAAAATATGACGCTAAGACACTTATGGTTCGCTCCTATCCCGGAAAGGAAACGGAAGAAAATATACCCTGTAAGCTGGAGTGTTACTCGTTTATACGCGTTGTAGATAATGACGGAAAGCTGGCTATAGGGAAACAACGTGTAAAGACATCATCTTTAGCTCCCGCAGAAGACGTGCCGACATTGGAGATAAAGAACGCAACCACCGTTACACTTATAGTTAGTTCGGCAACAAATTTCGTCGACTATAGCGATATTTCAGCAGATGCAAAGGCAAAATCCCTCGGTTTCATCGAAAAATGGCAAGGCAAAAGCTATGCTTCTGCTCTTGCAGCACATACAGAAAAATACAAGACTCAGTTCAATCGCGTAAGTCTGACGCTTGGCAACAATGCAGCACAAAGTGCCAAGGATACGAAGACCCGCATATCTGAATTCTCAACGACGGCAGACCCACAATTGGCAGCAATGTATTTCCAGTTTGGACGCTACTTGCTCATATCTTCATCGCAACCAGGTTCGCAGCCAGCTAACCTTCAGGGAAAATGGAATCCCGACGGCAGACAATATCCAGCCTGGGACTCTAAGTATACAACCAATATAAATGCAGAAATGAACTACTGGCCAGCCGAGGTGACAAACCTTTCGGAATGTCATGAACCTTTCTTGAAAATGGTTAAGGATGTAAGCGTTACGGGTCGACAAAGTGCCGAAAAGATGTATGGATGCAATGGCTGGACACTTCACCATAATACGGATTTGTGGCGTTCCACAGGAGCTGTTGACTATGCAACAGCAGCAATTTGGCCAACGGGGAACGCATGGTTTTGCTCACATATATGGGAACATTATTTATATACAGGCGACAAAGCATTTCTTGCCGAATACTATCCCGTTATGAAGGGAGCTGCCGAATTTTATCAAGGCTTCCTGTATAAAGACGAAAAGACAGGATATCTGGTCGCAGGCCCGTCAATCTCGCCGGAAAACCATCCCGGGCGTTACAATTATACCGATGAAAACGGCAAAAAACAAAGCTGTGCGGTGTTCCAAGGCGTGACGATGGATAACGCTATGATATACGATCTTTTGAAAAACACTGCGGCAGTAGCGCGTATTCTAGGAAAGGATGAAACGTTTGCCGCTGATTTAGACAAACTGCGCGCTGAGCTATCTCCGATGAAGATAGGAAAATACGGGCAGTTACAGGAATGGCAGGAAGACTGGGACAGAGAGTATTCAAGTCATCGCCACCTCTCACATCTTTGGGGCGCCTTTCCTGGCAGTCAAGTCTCGCCGTATGAAAACACAGATCTCTTCCAGGGCGTACATAAAAGTCTCGTCGGACGTGGTGATGCAAGCCGCGGATGGTCTATGGGATGGAAGGTTTGTCTTTGGGCGCGCATGCTCGACGGAGACCATGCCATGACACTTATAAAAAATCAGCTCAAGCTTAAAGACCCCAACGCAACGATACGTGATGAAGATGGCGGTACTTATGCCAATATGTTTGACTCGCATCCGCCTTTCCAAATTGACGGAAACTTCGGCTGTTGTGCCGGGATAGCCGAAATGTTGGTGCAGAGCCACGCCGGCTTCTTGCATATTCTTCCAGCTCTTCCCTCCGAATGGCAAAAAGAAGGCGAGGTGAAAGGGTTGCGCACCCGTGGAGGTTTCGAGATAATCGACATGAAATGGACTAAAGGAAAGCTCTCTTCATTGAAGATAAAGAGTACAATAGGTGGTAATCTTCGCTTGCGCACAGCTACTCCACTTAAGAAAAGCGACGGAACTACAATAGAGATAGCATCGGGAAACAATACGAATCCACTTATGCAACCATATAATATGAGTAAGCCTTTGGTGAAAGACAGAACAAAAATCCCCGAGACATTACTTCCTGAAACGTTCCTTTACGACATACCGACACGGGCGGGAGAGGAAATAGTGCTCGTCCCACAACGTTAAAAATATACTCATGTTAGGTAGGTTCTTTTGGGAAAAAGACCAGCAACTGTCGTAATAACAGTATTGACTAATTGTTTTCAGATAACGGGAGAACGCTCCTTGCAAATGCACATACGGCAATGCAAGGAGCGTCTTTCTGTTATTCTTGGTTAAGGCGGTGGCAAAAACTTTTATCTCTGCAAGAGTGTATATGTTATTATATAATGTATATATGGGCATCTTGCAAAGAAAAATGTTGTGTTGGCATGCAAAAAGATGTTTTATTCGTGATTTATGCGATAAATATTTGAGGTTTAAAGATTAAAACTCTACTTTTGCAATAGAGGAAAACATGAATAACATTTAAACATACCGCTTATGAAAATCTCTACATTCTTCACATTCGCAGCATTATTCGCAGCGCAACAAGCCGCAACGGCACAGGTTTACCAACAACTTCCCGCACGCACTTGTCCTACACTTAACGAGGCAGCTCCCGTAACTTCGCTTCTATCTGCCGCTCCGGCAAAGGTTGCTGGCGAGATTTGGCGCCCGGCAACGGAACAGATATTCTATCGCAACAGTGCTGGAACTGACTGGGATACCACCCCTGCCACCACTTATACTTATACCTACGACGAGGCGGGCAACATAAAGACCAAGCTTTATGTGAACCTTAAGAACGAGGTTGAGAACGAGAGATACGAGCGCTATTCTTACGAGTATGACGAAGACGGAAACGTAACTGTGCAGACTCACGCATATAGCGCTGACGGCGAAACATGGCAATCGTACGACCGCACTACCATGAAATATGACAATATCGTGAAGGGAGTGCAGACGGAAGCCATGCAATATCAGTACAGTACAACAACGGGAGACTTTACTCGCTTGTTGCCAGACAACTGTTTCCGCAAAGATATCCAGCGCGATGCAGACGGGAAGGTGACACTTCTCACTGTGTATAAGTACGATTCAAAGGGGAAAGAATATGTTTATCAGCGTCTTACCCCTACATATGATGCCGCAACAGGCCACCCACATACCATACTCGTGGAGGATCAGGTTTACAACTCTTCTACAGATGGCTATGAACTGGGCGAGATGAAACGCTTTACCAACTTGACTTGGCAGGATTGTGACGACCAGTTTGTTGACATTAACGCAGGATACCGCATCGGAAAGAACCGCTCGTTGACTTTCCGCTACTGGTATCAGGGCTACGCTTACGGTGACTATGTTATGACATATGGTGAGAAAGCACCCGAATATGACGCTACATACACATATCTTGACGGCTCAGGAAATGACGTATTCAAGTGTTCTCTTGTTGACGATAACGGTTCTTACAAAATAGAAGACACCTCTTGGTGGGACAAGAACGGCGACGGTGCAAAGACAGACGACGAGATAGCATACAGCCGTTATGCTTATTATTATAACGAACGCGGCAAGCTCGTTGGTGAAGAACAGTGGGGAGGTGGCTATGGTGACGCTCTGACGTTATATTATGCCCACAAAGATGACTATACCTTCAGCACTGACTATGATTATCAGACGGAGATTGTTAGCAATAGTTGGGACTTCTTTACGCCAGTTCTCAGCGACGGTTCTGTAAATTGGCAGCCGACTCAGCGTACGTTATACTCTGACTTCTCAAAGGTTGGCGAGAGCACTTCAGTTAAGGGACTCGCTGATACCGCAGCAGGTTACAACAGCTATACGCTTTATGACATGCAGGGTCGCGTAGTGGAACAGGGTGAGCTGACAAGCAACGCCCGCATAGCAAACGGACAACATGGCGTATTTGTAATGAAGATGTCTAACGGTCAGCAGAACAAGAGCATAAGCATCGTGAAATAACAACTTGGCGGTAATGATCGTAAGCCCGTAGGCTTATGTTCAAAACTCCCCGGTGATAGAATTAAAAGCCCGCGGTTGAATATAACGTTCGCCGCGGGCTTTTATTTCTTTCTTCGCAGGGTGATTGTTTTGTTTAAATAACGGATTTTAAACAAATTCGTGCGAGAAAATAATATTTTCGTTGAAAAAGGATAAAATATCCGTTGAATTGTTTGTGTGGAATGGAAATAATTGTTACTTTTGCAACATAGAAATACATCAAAACAACTATAGAACGTCTATTAAAAACTAAGTAATTTACTATTTAAACAATAATTAAACAACATATACGGAAATAGCAATATTGCCAGTTGCCACAGGAGCTTTGTTGGAATTATCAAGTATACGTGGTGAAAGTGGCAAACTAGCAAACACAAACAAAAAACACAAGCACAAATACATTTTTAATTGAATACACATTTAGGCCTCTCTTAGCAAGAATGGCCGCAAATACACATAAAAGTAGAATTGAAGACGAAAAAAATAAAAACAGCAGAATGAATAAATTATTTGAAGGTAATGATTAAATAACATGTAGTATCAGTTCTGGCGAGAACTCATTTTCAAACCGTAGGCAAGGCAGTGTTGCTCAGTCTGCGGTATTTTTTTTGTCCATTTCCCGCTCCTTTCATGCGCAGTAAGCATGGCATTGTTTATGTCATTGTGGGCGTTTCCATTTCATAATGTTCCGTTTCGCAAGTTCCACTTGGCGCGTATGGTGGCGAATTTCTGTAATATTCACGTGTCTTTGTTGCCAAATGAATGCGACAAATCGTATTTTGACGAATTGGTCATTCAAATTTAATGAAGAAAACTTACATTTTGAAATTTATTTCCTAACTTTGCCTTAATAATGTAAATAAGAAAATGAATACAGATTTTATAACTATAAACAACAATTGCCAATGAAAAGGTATAAAACTTTACTCTTGTTTGCAGCCATGTTTGCAGCCTCCGTTACCTCAACGGCGCAGACATTGCTCAACGAAGACTTTGAAACCGATTATGTGAAGAGCGACGACAACTCTTCATCCTATTCCCGTCCTGTAGCCAAGGGCGAGGGTTGGACTACAGTAGACTCCTATTCGGGAACGACAGAGAACTATAAATGGGTGAACTACTATAACTCTAAAGGCACAATCTCCGGCAAGCATGTTGCCATGGTTGATGCTCCAACGTATGAAACGGGCACGGGCGATGGTGAAGGACCGAGGGAGGAAATATTGCTCACGCCCGAACTTGATCTTGACAACACCTACCAACTAAGCTTCGACTGGGCCACTTCGTCGATGGCAATGAATGCCAAGAGCCTCTATGACCTGCAGGTGCGCATCGTGAAAAACGGGGATTTGGATAATGCTGAAACGATTTTCTCCATTCAGAATGCGGACGACTTGAAAGAAAGCGGCGTAACTAATTTCGTGGGGTGGCAGACAAATACCAGTAAGCTTGACCTTAGTGAATGGAAAGGGCAGAAAGTGAAAGTTGCCTTCGTTTACAAAATGCTCACAACCATAGGAAACTGCATTTACTTGGACAATGTTCTTGTTAAACAGTTTACGCCAGCAACAGGTCCTATTGCGCAGGTAAACCGCACAAGCTATGACTTCGGCAGTATGTATCTTGGCGAGAAATTCTATACTGAGCAGATAAAAATGACAAACGTGGGAAAGAAAGGACTGAAGATTACGGATGTCGAACTTCCCTACGGCGTGGCTCTAAATATAGACCCGGCATCTGTTGACCTAGATGTCAATTCTTCAGTGTCGTTCCAGTTCTCATACACGGCTTCGCTCACTAGTCCGGAGAGCTGCAATGCGGTGTTGCACACCAATGGCGGTGACATTACCGTGGCTTTGAAAGCCCAAAAGGAAATGGTGCCCGACGGTATGACCGAAGAAACGTTTGAGGCTTACTTCCCTCCTGCAGGCTGGCAGAACGACGGGTGGGGCTCAACAAAGTCAGCCCTTGAGGGCGACCGTTCAGCTCTTGCCACTGTAGATATGAAAGACGACCATCTCGTTTCACCACGCCTTGACCTTACGAATGGTGGTAAGGTGATTTTTGAATATTTCAACAGCTTTACCAGTGAGGAAGGCGACTCTTATCAAAGCAATGACATAAAGTTAGAGCTTTCTACCGACGGCGGAAATACTTGGACGCAGAAGTGGATTTTTGATTATGAAGACAGTTCAAAGTCTAACGCCAAGATAACGGAAACGGTAGACTTGGGCATCGGAACAGACAATTCGTATATCCGTTGGACAAACACTGGCGTTACTTCCGATGATGGCGACGTGCCTGAATGCAGTAGCTTCTATCTTGACCGCATACTCCTGCCCACACTATATGGCGAGGCCGGCGTGCCAGATAGCTGTAAGCTTGTAACACCAAGTAACGGTGCCGTAGATATTTATCCAAGAAACATAAAGCTTGAGTGGACTCCTGCACAATTTGCAGCAGGATATACCCTTTATATGGGCACAGCTCCCGGCGTTTACAATGTAATAGAAGGTAAAGACCTTGGCGATGTGCTTACATATACTATGGATAAGGCAGACTACGAGACGACATATTACTGGAAAGTTGTTGGTTACAACTCTGTTGGTCAATCTGTCACCGCAAAAGAATGGAGCTTTACCACTCAGAAAGATGCTTCAACGGCGATATATCCTTATAAAGAAGACTTCAGCGGCGGCACGCTCCCAACGGGATGGCTTACGGAAGGCAATTCTTCTTATAACCGCAAGTGGGACATAAACAAGATTTACGGCAACTCTGCTCCTTGTCTTTTTGCCACATGGCTTTATAAAGACGAATACATTTCTGTCACAACCCAGGAGTTTAAACTCCCAGAAAACAAGACTATGGCTATATCCTTCGATTGGGGCGGTTTGCATCCCTCAAGCCTTGTTACCGACGAGAGCGGACTTTTGAAAAAGACCAACGTTGAACCAAACAATGGTGTCAATGACTTGACATTTGAAGTCTATGCCGATGGTACATGGACAAAGCTTGACCATATTTCAATAGCAGAGACAGACCAGTCATATTGGTATAACGAAAGTTACAACCTTGCCGCATACGCTGGCAAGACCGTTCAGTTCCGCTGGACACACTATAGCTTCGACAACAATCGCGACCACGGTTGTGCAATAGACAACGTAGTTATTGAAGAAAAGCTTGGCGATAAAGCCATATTCAACAAGAGTGGATGGAGCGCAGGCAAGGTTAATAGCGACAAGGCCGTTAACTCAGGCAATGTATTCACGGTAATCAACCGCGGAGAAAACGCCTTGAAGGTTAAGAGCGCAGAGTTCTCGACAGAGAATTTTGAAACTTCCCTAAAGCCTGGCGACGAGATTGCTTCAGGAGAGGGGCTGGCTTTCAATATCCAGTTCAACGCAAAGACAACTGCTGCCCACGTATCAGATCAGCTAACGCTAACGTTTGAGAGCGGATACACAATGTCTTTGCCTGTAGACGGAACGGCTTTGCCTGCAACAACCAGATACTATTCGTTCGAGGACAATGACCTTGACTACAACTGGAAGCAAGATTTCAGTATGATTGACGTTGACCATGCTGCAACAATCAAGTTGACTTACTACGGAACGGAGTGCCCTGAGAGTGGCGGCGTGTTTGCTTTCACTACAGTATATGAGCGTCCTTCCCACAACGGCATAGCTCCTATTTCAGGTGATGCTGTGATTATGGCCGGAACCCCGTTGTCGGAAGATGTAAAAGGTGACAACTGGATAGTTAGTAGCGCGCTCGTACCGCAGGCTGGAGCTACGTTTGATTTCTATGCCCGCAACCTTGAGTCGGAAGAAAGCATACTGCCATCGGCAAAGCACCAGATTTCAGTACTCGTCAGCGAGACAAGTGCAACAGACCGTGACTCTTTCACAGAGGTTCTGAAGCAGCAGGAGATACCATTCCTTAGTGGAAAGAACTGGAAACACTACACGGTAGACCTCTCTGCCTACGAGGGTAAGCCTATATATATAGCAGTGCGCGACTACAATGAGACGTTTGCTCTGCAGGCTTTCTTGGATGATTTCACCTTTACCAACTTCGTTCCGTCTTCATCTGACGGCATACAGAGTGTGAACGCAGGCGAAGTGGCAACGTCAAAGGTAACGGTATACGGCACAAACGGACAGAAAGTTGCTGAAGGCACAGGACTTTCAACACTATCTGCTCTCACAAAGGGCGTATATGTAGTAAAGATCTACACGGACAACGGCGTGAAGACCATGAAGGTGGCACGCAAGTAATATCCATATATATATAATAAGGTGATAGGTTGCTTCCTTCCCGGAAGGGTAGTGAAGCGCCTGTTGCCTTTTTTCTCTTAAACAGTACACAAGAAATCTGCTGTATTATGAATTATTTTACAAGCATATCCAAGCGTATCTCAACGCTCTCCGCATTGTTGCTGGCGTTTCTCCTTTTTATATCCCTACCTGTTGCAGCGCAGAAGAGAGACAAAACGCTAGATATAACCGTTACCACAGCTACGGGAGAAAGCCTTGAAGGGCAACAAGTGAGCGTGAAGCAGACAGACTATGGCGTGTCTTATCCTGCAGTAACGCTTGATGCCAAAGGCAAAGCCACGCTGAAAATCTATGCCGGAAACCACAACATAACGGTGGAACGTGAGGGATACAATACTGCCACTATGCAGTTTGAAGTGGCAGAAACAGAATCGCAGAAAGACATTGAACTGGAACTTACCGAAAAGACACGCACTCCGTTTGCCCTCACTGCTAAGCTAAATGTCGATGCCTTTACTGGTGCAAACTCCGTAGGCTTAACTTGGAATACAGAGTCTCCGGCTTTCTTCGATGATTTCGAGAGTTATGATCCGTTTGCAATAGAATTCGGACAATGGACAGGTATAGACGGTGACCATCTGCAGGCAGCGCCGCTTGAAGGTGACTACCCCAACAGAGGCGTTATGCAGTATGCTCAAATAATAAATCCGCTTACGGTAGTGCCGATGTGGTGGTACTCTTATCCTGTATTGCGCCCATATAGCGGCAAGCAGTATGTGGGCTTCGTGCGCACATCTAGTGGCGATGCCAATAACGACTGGCTCATTTCGCCAGAGATAACCATTGGAACAGACAACATTCTCAGCTTCCTTGCAAAAGCTGCAGACAAGTATACAGAAAAATTCCTCGTTTACATAACAACGAACACCGCTTCTTCTGAACCTTCAGACTTTACCTGTTTGACGCAAGGCAACTACGAAGCTGTAGATTACAAGGCGTGGACAGAGATTGTTTACGACCTTTCAGCCTATGCAGGTCAGAAGGTAAAGATAGCAATTCGCTATATTGGCGATGCAAACGACGGCGGAGCATTCATGCTTATGGTAGACGATTTTTACGTTGGGCAGCCGGACTATTCCACAGTCGCTTCCTTGCCACAGTTATCCGCTCGTCTCGATGCAAAAGCATGCCGGGGGCCGCAGCTTTCTGCCGCCAATCCAAACGAGGTGTTTGAAGTGTATGTTGACGGTAGTTTGGCGGGCACAACAAGTGGTTACTCGTATACTATAGACAATGTTGCCGAGGGCAACCATGTGTTTGGCGTGAAGGCAAAGTATATTGCAGCCGAGAGCTCTCTTGTTACAACGTCCCTAGATGTAAGTCACGAGAGCTACGCAAAAGTTGATTTCAACGTTTCTGCCGACAGCAAACTCACTGCCGATGGACAAAAGATAAATGTCCTTTCTGCTGCCGATGCCACGGCCTACGAAGTGACTGTAGCAGGGGGTAAGGCCTCGTTCGCCGCCTTGCCAAAAGGCAAATACCTCTTTAGTATAGCGCAAGGAGCGTTCAAACAGTATTCAAAGGAGGTGGACTTGACAACAGACTCTGCCTACGACATATTGCTGGAAGACAACGTTCTTGCGCCATACAACATTACTGCCGATGTAAACTCTGCAGCCGATGGTTCATCAACCATTGCGCTACGGTGGAATCAAGACCTAGGTTTTACAGACAGTTTTGAGGATTACGATGATTTTTCTACGGGCTCTTTTGGCGAATGGACCACTCTTGACCGTGACGGCATGCCCGTTTATCCCATCTCGTTGAACGGTTCAATAATCACTTTCCCTGGCTCCGGAACGCAAAGCAGCCCCACTGCTGTGGCTCCCATGGTGTTCAATCCTTGGAACACTGTGCCGGCAATGCTTCCTAGCGACGTGGCGATGAAAGCTCCCGATGGTGACAAGTACATCATATTCTTCTCACCCCAAGGTTCAAAGGCAGACAAATGGCTTATCTCTCCCGAGCTGAGTATCTACGATGGATATGAGCTGAAGGTAACAGCAAAGAGCTACTCCGATCAATATCCCGAGAGTTTTGAATTCGCTGTTTCAGAGAATGGAGCAAATCCTGATGACTTTACTGTTTTGAGCAGCGCCTACAATATGCCGTCCAGCCAATGGCAGGAATATACCACGCCTTTGTCTGCCTATTCAGGCAAGAAGGTTAGGGTAGGGATTCACTATATTTCCAACGATACCTTCTTTGCTCAGCTTGATGAATTCAAGGTCGGACCGGCAGAAGGCAGTGACAAATCTATGGACTACGGCAATGTAGTGAAATACAACGTGTATCTTGACGGCACGTTCGTCGGCGAGTCTTCTGTGGCAAGCTTCACGTTGACAGGCATTTCTGGCGGTGACCATACCATAGGCATTGAGGCTGTTTACAAAAATGCCACGTCAGAGCGTAGCTATTACCATATCTCAACAAGTGCTGTAGGCGCAGTTAGCATAGAAGCAATCCCAGCCGGAGCGCATGTTTATAACCTGAATGGCCAACTCTTGGCTTCACCGTTGGAAACACAACCTCAAGGTATTTATGTGGTGAAATATGGTGACAAGACGGTTAAGGTTAGAAAATAAGGCATAAGGTTAGAACGTAACAAAATTTTTCTCCCGTCCAATTATAGCCTACTGCGTGGCGTATTTTCGCCATAGGCGCAGCGGCATAACGGGAAGAACATTCAATAAACAATAAAACAACATGAAAAAGTCAATTGTATTGGTGCTGATGCTCATGCAAGCCCTCTTTGTCTGTGCCCAATGTGTGACAATAGGGGAGAGCTTTCCGCTGAAAAAGGCAGAAACATCCTGCTTTGTTGAGGCTCAAGGCAAAGGTAACGCTGCTATAACTCCTGTTGTTTCCCCCATGCGGATACTCTCTTCCACAGAGCGTGGCGTGGGGTATACAGACGGAGACAGTATTACAATAAAAGGAGTGCGCGTAGGACAGGCTGGCACTTATAGGGTATTGGCCATATTGCCCAGCACTTCTCTTTCAGCTTATGCCGGGTGCAAGATTGTTGGCCTGCGTTTCGCCCTTAGTCAGTCAATAGGCAAGACAACAGCATTCCTGTATAGTGTTAAGGATGGCGAGGCGACGGAGATACAAACAGTCAATGTGCGTCGCACGGTAGACGGCTGGAATGAAGTGCGGTTCAACGCCTCGCAGGAATATACCATTGGCGGCAATGTCGCGTTAATGTATGGTTTTGCTTATAATGAGAGCGAGGATATGGTTGCAGCTGGCGAGGGAGCACTCTGTTTCTACCTTCCTCAGAAAGCGGATGCCAGTGCTTCGCTGATGGAAAAAGACAATGGCTTCTACACAATGTCTGATTTTGGTAACTTATGCGTGCAGCTTATTGTTGACGTAAGCTCCCTTCCCAAGAAAGCCGTGACGATGACAACATTGCTTTCCGGCAACAAATATCATAAGGCAGGTAGCCTGGTCGATGCATTTGTCATGTACGACAACACAGGACAGGAGGATATATCGTCGTTACGCGTGGGCTATCGCATAGATGATGGCGAGCCAGCTTACGTAGATGACAGTAATGCTCTTAAGGTAGGCACTTCTGGCAGTGTAAACCCACAGTTTACGCTCCCCGAAGATTTAGCCTCCGGCAAGCACACACTTAGTTTCTTTGTTGACAAGATTGACGGAAATCCATCGTCAGGCGCAGCAACAGACACCATAAGCGAAGACTTTGTGGTATATCGCCAAAGTACTCAACGCAATTGCAACTACATAGAGCAGTATAACAGCCAGGAAAGTTATCTTGGTGCACAGGTCAATTCTCAAATGAATAGCGGTTCTGCCAAAGACGGTGTGGCTCTTGTCAACTTGTATCGCGATGGTGAACCGCTTGCCGTGGACGCATCGCTTGCCGTGACAGAGCTTTATGCCTATACAACGCCCTGCTTCACCGTTGACCGCTTCTATATGATGGGCGAGAAGTATGTGGCTTTCGACGTGAATGACTACGTAAATCTATTGCCACAGTTCTGGTCAACGCTCATAGCGCCGCTTGTTTCCGAAGCAGATGCCAACCCTTGCTTCTCAACTCTTGCGCTTGAGCCGCAGTATGACGCCTCGTCGCGCACTCTTACTCTTGGCGTAAGCGGAAAGACTGTTGACGAACTGCCGCAAGTGGTGGGTGACTTGTCGCTCACTTTGATGCTTGTTGAAGACAAAGTCGTTTCTGAACAAAAGGTTCTGAACGGCGCCACGATAATGACCGACAGGAACTATTCGCACGACAACGTGCTTCGCAACTATATCACCCCCGTCAACGGGGAACGTCTTGATGTGGCAGACGGCAGTTTCTCAGCCAATTTCAAGTATGTAGTGCCGGAAACGTATAATACCTCAAACTTGAAAGTAGTGGCTTTGCTCACCAAATGGCTGCCGGAAATAACCGATTCCAACATGCTAGATGCCGATGTCTTTAATGCTGCCACAGTTACTGTTCCTGACGATGCTTCAGGGATAAATTCCGTATCGGGTGACAATACATCAACATTGCTCTCGGATGGCGTGTATACCCTTTCCGGAGTTAAGATTCCCGAAGCACGTATGACTAGTGGAGTCTACGTGGTGCGTACTGGAGGCAAGAGCCACAAGGTTATCGTGAAATGACCATTACTGCAGATGACAAAGACTTGTTATAGAAAAGTTAATGCAATACGAACAAATTAAACTTTACCGCTTATGAAACACTTACACAAACTTATGGCGCTCATTGCGGCGTTAGTATGGTGGTCCGGCGGTGTTGCAGCCGATGTAGTGGAGAACTATGTCTGCGACTTCAACACTAAGATCGAAACCTCCGACCATGCATTTAAAGTGGCCTCGGGATGGGGACACCTTGTTGACAGTTATTACAATGAGGACGAGTGGGAAACGCTCTATGCCTCATACTCTTATTCTTCAACCTCAGGCGTTGATGGCTCGGGAGCCCTCTATGCCGGAAGCCAAAAGGTGGGATATCCGTCAACAGAACTGTATGACTTGATTGTAACGCCGAAGCTTACCGGCACGTCAAGCATTAAGGTTAAGAGGAGTAGCAGTTACTCAACGCCCACACTTAAGTTCTATAAGGTTACGAAGACCGGCTCTACTTATACACGTGGCGACGAGATAACGATGGATTTGCCCGAATTGTCAACAAGCGAATACACCACCGTCAGCATCCCCTCCGTGGAGGGAGAGTATGTCGGAATAAAGGCTTCTTATGTTTATCTCGACGACTTTTCAGCGCAGCAGGCTGAGTATGACCTTACAAAGTCGATGAAGGTTGGTTCTGTTTCCAACGCAACAGGTTCAACATATCCCGATTGTGATGCCACAAACCATTTCACGGTGACACTCAAGGCCACCATTACCAACAATGGCGACGTGGCTCTGAACCCTGGTGACGACGGCTTCTCGCTCTCGTTGCTTTATGTCAGCTCCGGCGACACAACGGTTCTTGCCACGCAAGCCATAGAGGAAGCAATGGGAAAGGGAGCTTCGGCAACTGTAATGCTCACTGCCAGCGTGCCATACGAGGGGCATGAGAAATACAGCAAGTATATTGTCAGAGAAAATCTTGGCGGTAGTGTAGGTACAACAGGCGTTTGGCTGCAACCAACTGCCTATCTTCCGCAGATGGACGTGCGCTACGACTCTTCCAAGCTCACTGCTACAGATGAGATAAACTATGGCAATGTGCAGGGAAAGACCTCAAAAGAGTTCACAATCCGCAACAGTGGTGCAGCTCCGCTCACGGTAACTGCGATAACACTCCCCGACGGCTTTGAGTGTAGCGCGAAAGCTCCGCTTACGGTAGAGGCGCATAAGGATAGCGTTGTAACAATTTCTCTCCTTGGCGACCGCGCAGCCAGCTTCAGCGGCACGGCAACTTTCAGCGGCGACAATGTGGCAGATGTAACGTTTGGCTTGAAGGGTGTGGTACTTGATCCCGCGAAGTTCTATGTAGACTTTGAGGATAACCAGCTACCGGCAGGCTCATATGCAGAAGACTCATGGAGCGTAGCACAGTGTAACACAGGCTCTGTTATCAACAAGTACGTGCTCTCCAACAAATACCAAAACAGGGACGACAAGTTTGTTACGCCAAAATTGCTGTTCGAGGAAGGCGATTCGCTGACATTCGACGCTGGCCGTGCTAACTATACCCAGGGCGGAGAAGGTGTTTATCTCAACGTATACTATTCTACCGACCGCCGCAACTGGACGCTCTACCGCAAGATTGAAGGCAGCGAACTCCCGTCAACCCGTCTTGTTTCATACTCTTATTATTTCTCAACCCCACTCAACTACACCATTAAAGGCTTGCCCGCCGGCGAATATTACTTTGCCTTTGGCGCAGGATATACGTATGTTGACAATATATATGGCTGCAAACGCGTTGACGTGGCGCACGACCTTAGTGTCAGCGACCAGACACTTCCCGCCTCAGCCATGGTTAATCATGAATACGCGGCATCGGTAACAGTGAAGAATATCAATGCCAAGGCAGAGGAAGCCTCTTCATATAAGGCAGAACTCTATGTAGGTGGCGAGAAAGTGGCAGAAGAAAACGGTGCTGATGTTATAGAAGCCGGTGGCCAGACTACGTTAAGTCTCGCTTATGTTCCCCATACTGTTGGTATACAGAAAGCGTATATCGTAGTGAGAAGTCTGCTGGATGACTATACCGTTACAAGTGATACGGCAGAAGTTAACGTGGCAAAGGAAGTTGGCGAGGCGGAGCTTGTTGTCGGCGACGGCAAGGGTACAGCAACAACCAACGTGCCTTATTACTTCTACAACGCAGACAATGCACAGGGAGCACAAGCCGACATAATCTATACCCCCGATATGCTCAAGGCATACGGGCTGAAGGCAGGTCAGAAGATTTCGTCTGTTGCCTACAATGGCACGGTGACAACATCAAAGGAATACAAGTATCTTAATCTGACGGTGTTTGTAGGCACTGCCGATACTACGGCTTATGTTGCCAATACTGACACGGCAGAGCTTCAGAGAGTGGCACTTTACGAAAACGCTCCCTATTCGTTCACGAGTGGTGATCCGTTTGATACACAAGTGCGCCTTGAAGAACCAATCGTTTGGGACGGCGAGAAGGCAATACGTGTGTTCACCTATGCACAGTCAAGCTCCTATACAAAGGTGCAGTATGCCACAGACAACACCTATAAGACTGCTTACTACAAGAAAGGCAATGCAACGAGCTTCTCAACAAGCAGCACGCCTGTTATTACATTGGGCGTGGCTTACGACCCGTTTGTCCTAAGCGGAAAGATTACCGCCGCAGGCGAACCCGTTGCCAATGCTAAGGTTAAGGCAACTGACGGAGACGTGTATTACAGTGCTGAAACGGCAGAAGACGGAACATACTCCCTGACAGTTTACCAGACTGACCGCAAGTATAAGTTCACAGTGACAGCCGAAGGCTATGAGGACTATGCAGCTGAAGACTCCATTGCGCTGGCGGGCAATGTTGAAAAGGACGTGGCTCTCGTTAAGACCTTCCATGCAGTGAAGGGTGTTGTTGTATATAAATCAGCTCCTGTTGCCAGTGCGAAGGTCACTCTAACCAACGCTGCTTCTGAAACTGTTGAGGCTACAACAGATGAAGAGGGCGTTTATACGTTTGACAATGTATACCATGGAAAGAAATACCAACTCGCAGTTGCTGCCGAAGGTTACACGGGCTATGTAGCAGACGACTCTGTGGAAGTGGCAGATGCCGACGTGGAGATAGATACAATAGCCCTGACCAAACCATTCGTTGAGGTTAGCGGAACAGTAAAATGTGGCGACGTTCCTGTTGCAGGGGCACTGTATAAGCTCCTTTCAAATGCTGCAGGTGCAGTGGAAATCGGCGGAACTACTGGCGAAGACGGCAAGTTCCTTGTAGCCGCAGAGCAAGACCAGAAGTATATGCTCACGGTGACAGCCGACGGCTATGAGCCTTTCATGCTCGAAGATTCCGTTGTGTTTACTGCAAACCATGACTTTGGCGACATTCAACTGAAGGCTCTTTCGGTGACAATAAGCGTTCCCGATGGCAAAATCCTTGCGTTCAGTTCCGAAAAGGCTCTTGATTTCTCTGCACTTGACAGCTTCAAAGCCTATGTTGTTACGGGAGTAGAGAAGAAGAACGATGCGGCATTTACGAAACTAGCCCAGGTGACAACCGTTCCGGCAAGCACCGGCGTTATTATTGTGGCAGCGCCAGGCGATTATCAAGCCCCAGTTGCAAAGGATGCCCCAGCAGTGGAAAACAACCTGCTCGTGGCTACGGCTTCTGCTTCCTATACAATTAAGTTTGATGACGCCAACGAGGTGTGGGCATTAGGACTGCTTGACAATAACAAACCAGCGTTCACAACTACGATAGGCACAGAGATACCGCAAGGTAGTGCTTACCTGCGCAAGACGAGCGACGTGGAATACATCTATCTCTATGAGGCAGATGTGCCAGAACCCGACGCAATACGTAGCGTAGAGGGCGGCATGCTTGATTTGAATGCAGACATGTTCAACACTTCAGGCCAAAAGGTAGACAAGAGCTACCGTGGCATAGTGATACAGAACGGCAAGAAGTTCAGCAGAAAGTAACCGCTGAAGGAATAATCCACACGGATTTCCCGAAATAAGAAGCGGGACATGCAGGGCAAGACCCTAGCATGTCCCGCTTTTTCGTTGCGGCAACCGTTTAGTTTGCCCGCGGGGTTAAAGTTGCATCGGCGTGGCGTTAGCACCGTTTGCCCGTGGGGTAAATGAAAGAACTGGAAAAGTGTTGAAAGGTATAATAATGAAAATGGGCCGCAGACCTTGCGCATGCCCTTTAGCGGACAATTAGCTTAGGTCTGTGGCCCAATGGTTGTTCAGTCACTAATGCGTGACTTGTATTGCTTTCGCTTAGAGCTCGAACTTGTAACCCAATGTAAGTTGGAATACACTGTTCTTAAAATCTGCATCGTCAAATACCTTTGTTACGCCCCAGTTGTAGCGTGCATCAAGCACGAAATTCTTGAATTCGTAGCTTACACCCACGGGGATAGCAAAATCAAATGACTTAGCCTTGGTTTCTTCTACCTCGTATGTATGTTTTCCACCTGAGATTTCAACCTTATCGTTTACTTTGAAGCCAGGCTGGATACCGAGTTTTACAGCAAATCCCTTGAACACGTAAACGTTTGCCAAGATGGGGATGTTGATGTAGTCAAGTTTCTGCTTTCCTGTTATTCCTGATTCTGTTGCTTCAGCACCCTGCATAGCATAGAGAGCGCCAGCGCTGATTGAGAACATGTCGGTTGCTTGGTATTCAAATTCTGCACCTCCAACGAAGCCAACAATATTATCTGCATTATCAGCATCAGAGAATGTTGCTACGGTCATACCGACTTTGGGTTGAATCGTAACTGTACCTTTTGCATGCTGTGCGAATGAAGCTACGGAAGCAAGCATTGCAACAGCCATAAGAATGACTTTTTTCATAATTGTGTAAATGTTTATTGGTTATTGTACTTACATTATAAAATAATATGGGCGTGCCAATCAGTTTTTGTTTCGGAAATTTGCCGTTTCGTTTCTGTTTGCAAAGGTATGTAATGTAACGGGAAAAAGAAATGTTTTGTTGGAGTTTTTTAGTTATATTTTATCTTTTTCTTGTTCGAAATTCCCGATTTATCCTTTTTCTGCCGCCTGTAACGTTAAACAGTTCTAAATATTTATCTTGTTTGTCTGAAAAGACGTACCTTAGTCGTACTATATTCATTACATAAAGCAAATACTTTTGCCATACCATGCGGCAGCATGATTTTATTGCAGCGTTGGCAGACAAAAGCAAACATTTAAATTAGAATGAGTGAATTAAGGAAAGGAGCAGTACTTCTAGTATTACTGCTCATCGTTGCTTTGGGCGCATTGTCACAGACCCGGCAGTTTGCATACCATCTGAAAGGTGTTGTTGTAGACTCTCTTACCAAAGTAGGCGAACCATACGCCACACTTAATATCGTTTCCCCCAATGAAAAGAATAAACCACTGAAAATGGCAGTGACGGATGATGGCGGACGTTTTGACATTGACGCAGAAGGCAAGGGCGATTATCTGCTGATTGTGCGTTCGATGGGGCGTAATACGATAGAGCGTAAGTTTGTTGTTGATGGCAATACAAAGGTTATAGACCTTGGAACCCTGCTTTGCTCCGACTCGCAAAAGGAGCTGAGTGGTGTAGAGGTGGTGGCATATAAACCTTTGGTAAAGGCGGATGTAGATAAGCTCAGCTACAGTGTTGAAGACGATCCCGAGGCGAATACCGTCAATGTGACCGACATGCTGAAGAAAGTGCCGATGGTTACGGTTGACGGCGAGGACAATATCAAGGTGAAAGGCAGCTCGTCTTTCAAGATTTATGTCAACGGCAAGCCGAACAACATGATGACCAACAATGCAAAACAGATACTTAAGAGCATGCCAGCCTCGAGCATAAAGAAAATAGAAGTAATAACAAACCCCGGTCCGAAGTATGATGCCGAAGGCGTTGGCGGCATACTCAACATTATAACCACGGGCAGTGCGTTGGAGGGCTATACGGCAACGGTAGCGCTGAACGGCTCTTCGCGAGGCGGGGGCGCGAATTTGTATTCAACGGTAAAGTATGGCAAGTTCACAGTGAGCGGCAGCTACAGTTATGGAAGCCAGAATACCCCTCATGGAACGGTGCATTCAGAACAGTCAGTCTTGGATGATAAAGGAGATGAAACGCGTCGCACAGAGCTAGACTACAAAGGCAAGAACAAGGCTCAGTGGCACAATGCCATGGTGGAGGCCAGTTATGAGATAGATACATTGCGCTTGCTTACTGCCTCGTTTTCTCTGAACAGTTTTAAAACAACCACCGATGCCAACGGGCCACAACGCTCCTTTGTGCCACAAACGGGAATGGATTTGTATTCGTATTCCGTGTTGAATAGTTCAAAAGGCACATACAATGGTTATAGTGGAGGGCTGGACTATCAACGTACGTTCAAGACAAAAGAACGCTTGCTCACTCTTTCTTACCGGATAGAGGCAAACCCTTCTGTGGATGCCGGGCGGCAAAACTACTCAGACCTCTATGCCCACGAAACGTATGCCGATTGGCTCAACACGATAAAAGACCAACGCACCGATGGTTCCCGCAACTCCACCGAGCACACCTTTCAGGCAGACTATACCACCCCGTTTGCAAAGTTCCACACCTTTGAGACGGGGGCGAAGTATATACTGCGTCTGAACAATGCCGTTACCGACAAGTATGATACAAATGCCGCGGGCGAAGGTGAAGAAACCTACAACGCTGAAGGCAGTTCCAACTATAAACATCGCAACGATATCTTGGCCGCTTATCTGGGATATGGGTTGAATCTGAAAAAGTGGTCGGCACGTCTTGGGCTTCGCTATGAACATACTTTCCAGAAAGTTAAATATATAAGTGGGCGTGGCGGCAACTTCAGTAAGAATTTCGACGACGTTGTGCCGTCGGTAAAGTTGGGATATAAATTTACTGATACACAGAACCTGAGCATAAACTATAAGATGCGAATATCGCGCCCAGGAATATGGCAACTGAATCCGTATCTTGACAATTCATCCCCCGAGTACTTGTCGCAGGGCAACAGTGGCCTAGAGTCGGAAAAAATACATTCCCTTGATATACAGTATGGTAGTTTTTCCCAAAAACTAACCTGTAACTTTTCGCTCGGCTATGATTTCTCAAACAATTGCATAGAGAGCGTAGACCAAATGGTAGACGACCGTACAATCAAAGACCTTCCGAACCCAACGGGCAAAGAGGTGCTCTATAACACTTACCGCAATATCGGCCAGCGTCAGTCGGCATATCTGCAATGCTATGTGGGCTGGAATCCGTTTGCCAGTACGCGGTTTATGCTAAACGGCGCAGGAGGTTATGCACGCTATACCGATGGGGCGGCGCTCGAGAACCACGGCTGGAGCATGAGCTTCTACGCCAATATAGAACAGACCGTGGCAAAGACATGGAAAATCATTCTTTACATTTATAAGAGTACACCCGAAATAACATTGCAAGGCAAGAACTCCGGTTACTTCAGTGAAGGGTTATCTATCAAAAAATCATGGCTTGACAACCGGCTTAATGCAGGCATTTCCATCGTAAACCCCTTCAATTGGACCATGGACTGGAACAGAACTTCGCAAGGAACAAACTTTAGGTATGCTTCAAACACCAATTTCGTAAATGGTTCTGTGTCGATAGGCATTAGTTATCGCTTTGGAAAGCTTGATACAAGAGTGAAGAAAGTTGAGCGAACTATAGTAAACGACGATATAAGCTCATCGCCTAAAGGTTCTTCCAAGGGGGGAATGTAGGCGGAAAAGCCAATTTGAACGCAGTGTTGCCGCTACTTTCATTTCTTTTTTGTAATTTTGCCGAAAACATCCCCTAAGCCATCGAAGAGGTGAAGCCGTGGGGAAAGAAACAAGATTATGAATATACTAAACGAAATAAACTCCGCGGCAAAGAATGCCGTGGCTGCACTCTATGGTCAAGATGTGCCCGAAAAGATGGTGCAGGTGCAAAAGACGAAAAAAGAGTTTGAGGGAAGCCTCACGCTCGTAGTGTTCCCTTTCCTGAAAATCTCGAAGAAGAAGCCAGAAGAAACGGCAGAAGAGATAGGGCAGTGGATGAAAGAAAACTGCAAGGCCGTGGCAGACTACAACGTGGTTAAGGGTTTTCTTAACATCGTAATAGCTCCGTCGGCATGGATTGAGCTGCTCAATGGTATAAACGCAGATGAAAAATACGGTGAGGTGCAGGCAGGAGAAAACTCTCCGCTGGTGATGATAGAGTATTCCTCGCCCAACACAAACAAACCCCTCCATCTCGGACACGTGCGCAACAACCTTCTTGGATGGTCGTTGGCGCAGATAATGGCAGCTAACGGTAACAAGGTGGTGAAGACCAATATCGTTAACGACAGGGGTATACATATTTGCAAATCAATGCTCGCGTGGCTTAAGTGGGGTAACGGAGTTACACCGGAAAGCAGCGGCAAGAAAGGTGACCACCTTATTGGCGATTTCTATGTAGCCTTCGACAAACATTATCGTGAGGAGGTGAAGACACTCAAAGAACAGTATGAGAAGGAAGGCCTAGACGCAGAGAGTGCAGAGAAGAAGGCGAAGGAAGAGGCTCCGCTCATTAAGGAAGCTCACGCTATGCTCGTGAAATGGGAGCAAGGAGACCCTGAGGTGCGCGCTCTTTGGGAAAAGATGAACAATTGGGTTTACGCAGGTTTTGACGAGACATACAAGAATCTTGGCGTTGCTTTCGACAAGATATACTATGAGTCACAGACATATCTCAAGGGAAAAGCCAAAGTGGAAGAAGGACTAGCCAAAGGACTTTTTGA
Organism: bacterium; assembly: GCA_963644035.1. GTDB lineage: Bacteria > Bacteroidota > Bacteroidia > Bacteroidales > Bacteroidaceae > Prevotella. Next base: position 87,414 of record CAVIMN010000006.1, on the reverse strand, counting down.
ACGTCACGCCGACAATAGCGTGTGGGCAGACCTTACGAACGAGGGCCTTGACCAAAAGTTGTTGCTGCGTTCCGATGGTACATCAGTTTATATGACGCAGGATATAGGTACTGCCGAGATGCGTTTCAAGGATTTCCCCATAGACAAAATGATTTATGTCGTGGGAAATGAGCAGAATTATCATTTCCAGGTGCTTTCAATCTTGCTTGACCGTTTAGGCTTCAAGTGGGGCAAGGAACTCGTTCACTTCTCTTATGGAATGGTGGAACTGCCTAATGGTAAGATGAAAAGCCGCGAGGGAACGGTGGTTGATGCCGACGATTTGGTGGCAGAAATGGTGGCAGACGCAAAGAAAACAAGTGAGGAACTGGGTAAGTTCAATGACATGACGGAGGAGGAGCGCAACGAAATTGCACGTATCGTAGGTATGGGCGCGTTGAAATACTTTATCCTGAAAGTTGATGCACGCAAGAATATGCTTTTCAACCCCGAAGAGAGTATTGACTTTAACGGCAATACCGGGCCATTCATACAGTATACCTATGCCCGTATCCGCAGCATCTTGCGCAAAGCAGAGGCACAGGGCATAACAGTTCCGCAGGAACTTGCTGCTACGATGCCGCTTAATGCAAAAGAAACGGAAATTATACAGAAGATGGACGAGTATGGGGCTGCCGTGCGCCAGGCGGGTAAGGACTATTCGCCAAGCGGTATAGCGAACTATTGCTATGAGTTGACAAAGGATTTCAACCAGTTCTATCACGATTATAGCATACTTGGAGCCGATAGCGACGAAGAAAAACTCGTGCGCCTTGTGATTGCTAAGAATGTTGCCAAGACTATCAAGAATGCAATGGCTCTCTTGGGAATAGAAGTGCCAGAGAGAATGTAAGGCAATTCTATGCAAAGTGAATGGACAAACCCTCCGTCGTACCGCACTGATACGGTACTCCCGTTACCTTTGGAGGTGACTGCTGATGCGTGGGCTGTGGATGCTGCTTGCTCTGGAAATCCGGGACCAATGGAATACCGCGGTGTAGACTTGGCTACTGGCGCGGTGGTGTTTCACTATGGTCCTGTGCATGGAACAAACAATATCGGCGAGTTTCTTGCTATTGTGCATGCTCTTGCCCTGATGGAGCAAAAAGGAATAAGAAAGACTATTTATTCTGATAGCCGAAATGCCATCCTTTGGGTAGAGAAGATGAAGTGTAAGACAAAACTTGAAGTGTCGCCTAAAACGGCACAGTTGCACAATGTTATAAAACGTGCCGAATCTTGGCTGCAGACCCATAGTTTTCGGGCTCCCATCCTAAAGTGGGAGACAAAGCGCTGGGGAGAGGTGCCGGCAGATTTTGGTAGGAAAGGATAAAGAGAAAATACCGCTACGGTGTGGAAATTGCATGTCTTTGCATATTTCTACACCGTATTTTTAATGTTTTCACCATTTCGTATGCAATGTTTTTCCGCATGTTATGTTTAAAGGGCAGATGCATCAAGAAAATACATTCAAAAGAAAGGAAAACAATATGAAAGACAGAAAAATAATATCAGGCTTTCGCCGACTATTCAGCGCGCTGATCATTTTGCTGCTCGCTGTTACGGCTTTCACCGCATGCAACAACGATGATGACCACAACTATGTGATATGTCCTGTGGCACAGAACTTCGGTATAGTAACAGTCAAGCATTCTGCAGACAGTGTCGTATATCTTCAGCTCGATGATTCTACCACTTTGTATCCGCAGAACATAAAGAACAATATTTTTGATGGTAAGGAAGTACGGGCTTTCGTGGACTTTCGTGTGATGAAAGAAAACAACTCGCAGTATTCTTACTCTGTGATTGTAAATGGAATTGACAGTGTCTTGACAAAACCGACATCGGCCACATTAGGAACAGACAATGACAAAGTGTACGGAAACGACCCGGTTGAGGTGATGAAAGGCTTCCCGACTGTATGTGAAGACAATTATCTTACCTTATATATATCCACGAAGTTTGGAAATACGGAGAAGCGGCATTTGGTAAATCTCGTAACGGGAACTAACGCAGATGACCCTTATGAAGTGGAACTAAGGCACAACGCTTATGGTGACACCAATGGAAAAACTTCATACGCAACAGTGGCTTTCTCGCTTAAGAGCTTGCCTAAAACTGGTGGAAAGACTGTAAAACTGAAGCTAAAGTACCAGTCTTTTAGTGGTGAGAAGACAATGCAGTTCGATTACAAGACAAAAGAGTGAGCGAAAATATCGCGAATATAAGCGAACAGCAGCTTGCCGAACGGCTTAAATGCAGCGACAGGTCTGCTCAGAAGGCTCTCTACGATAAATACGTGGGGAGCCTAACGGCGATATGCTCGCGTTATATTACAGGTGCAGATGATGTGAAAGACGTTATGCAGGAGGCTTTCGTAAAGATATTCACACAGTTCAATATGTTTACTTATCGTGGCGAAGGTTCGCTAAGGGCGTGGCTAACGCGTATCGTGGTGAACGTGTCGCTGACGTGGCTCAAGACGAATGGAAGGCTTAACCTTGTGCGTGACGATCTCGTTTCTGTCAAGGCAACTGCTGATGAAGAGCCAAATGCAGAAGGAATACCACCGGCTCAGTTGCATGAAATGATAAGGCGTCTGCCTGACGGCTACCGCACTGTGCTTAATCTATATGTTTTTGAAGATAAGAGCCACAAGGAAATAGCCGAAATCCTTGGGATAAAGGCTGCATCGTCGGCTTCACAGCTTTTCCATGCGAAGGCTATGATGGCAAGGATGATAAATGAGTATAAACGAAACGTGCTTTACCGATGAAAGATGAATGGAAAAATAAACTGCAAGATAGTCTGGCAGACTTTGAAAAGGCTGCTCCGGAAGGACTATGGACAGCCATTGAGGATGCGTTGGACGGGAAAGCAATTCCGTTAGAAACTGCGGAAGAATCCTTAGTGGCGGAGGCGAAGCCAAATGTTTTGCGCTCAAATGGAAGAACGAGGATGTTGCGCTTGTTGGCTGCAGCGGCAGGAGTGGCATGTCTTGCCGGAATCTTTGTGTATTTTGCAGACAACGATAAAGCGGAATCTCCAGTAATGGCAAATCTCCATACAGGGAAAGGCAACGGAAATGTTTTAGGCGAGATTGGTAAGGGCTGTGAACAGCGGACAGAAAGTACAGAATCTCTTGATGATCGTGTTAGGCACGAACACCGAGAACATGCGCCGATACAAAATCATCACAGCAGACAACTATTGGCTCAACTGGCTGCTAGCGATAGTGAAGAAGTTTCGGTAAATGTAAGTAAGGAGAACTCTGTAGAAAAAAGCTCTAGTGCTTTGAAAGAGAGTTCTAGGGAAAAAGATGAGATGGGTAAATCTACGGACCGTGTAAAGCATCCATATTCAGACAACCGAACGGTTATAACTTCAGATGCTTACTATGACGTTGATATGAGCCGCTCCCGACATTCAGCTCCTCGCTTGACTGCAGGCTTGTTTGCTTCAAACTCTATGGCGTCAAGCAGTTCCGGTACAACAGCTATGGTATTCTCTTCACAAGGTGTAGCTCAGAATGGTATGGTCTTTGCCACCTTGCCAGAGTCGTCGGACGAAATAGATACAAAGCAATATCTAACAAATACGAATAATGATGAGAGTGTGAAACATCACGCTCCCATGCGCTTCGGTATTTCTTTGCATTATGCTCTTGACAAGAGATGGGGGATTGAAACGGGGCTGACCTATACTTATCTGACTTCAGATATGTCTTGCGGAAGTCGTGACAACAGGCATGAAACAAGTCAAAAACTTCATTATGTTGGAATTCCCGTGATTGTGGACTACAATGTGTGGAATAACCGTTGGGTAAAATTCTATGTTGCAGGAGGCGGAATGGTAGAGGAATGTGTCAGTGGGAAGTCTGTTTCAAATTATATCCTTGACGAAAGGTTGGTAACATCGGAAAGCACGAAGGTAAAGCCAAAGGAGTTGCAATGGTCGGTGAATGCGGCTGTTGGTGCGCAGTTCAATATCGTTGAGAATTTGGGCGCATATATAGAACCAGGCATTGGGTATTGCATCGACAACGGAAGTGAGGTGAAAAGTGCCTATACGGAAAAGCCTTTCAATTTTAATCTTAGGGTAGGATTGAGATATTCAATAAAGTAGACACTCTTTTGGGAGAGTAGATATAAAAACAATACGGCAAGAACTTATTTCGATAGGTTCTTGCCGTATTAACTTAATACACAAATTAAATTTAGTAAGCCTTTTCGTGAACTCCTGCAACAGCGCGCCCACTTGGGTCATTCATGTTGCGGAATGTCTCGTCCCATGCGAGAGCTTCGGCAGTACTGCATGCTACGCTTGGCACGCTCGGCACGCTTCGTGCAGCGGAATCGCTAGGAAAATGCTCAGCAAAGATAGAACGATAGTAGTATTCCTCCTTGTTGCGTGGCGGATTTATCGGGAAGCGTTCGGCTGCATTTGCCATATCCTCGTCGCTAACCATGTCTGACGTTATTTTTTTTAGTGTGTCAATCCAACTATAGCCAACGCCGTCGGAGAACTGCTCCTTTTGTCGCCAAGCAACTTCTTCAGGCAGCATATCAGCAAATGCCTCTCTTACAATCTTTTTTTCTATGACATTGCCTGGGCACATTTTAGCCTTGGGGTTTGTGCGCATGGCAGTATCAAGGAATTCTTTGTCAAGAAATGGTACGCGACCTTCTACGCCCCATGCTGAGAGGCTCTTGTTGGCGCGGAGACAATCGTAGAGATGTAACTTGGAAAGTTTCCTCACTGTTTCCTCATGAAATGATTTTGCATTTGGTGCCTTGTGGAAATACAAATAACCACCGAAAATTTCATCGGCTCCTTCTCCTGAAAGAACCATCTTTATTCCCATGCTTTTTATGACGCGTGCAAGCAAATACATTGGTGTTGACGCGCGTACGGTAGTAACATCATAGGTTTCAATGTAGTATATTACGTCGCGGATTGCATCAAGTCCTTCTTGAATGGTATAGTTAATTTCGTGATGCACAGTTCCTATGTGCTCAGCTACCATACGAGCCTTAGCGAGGTCTGGTGCTCCTTTGAGGCCTACGGCGAATGAATGGAGGCGTGGCCACCATGCCTGGGTCTTCCCGTCTTCCTCAATTCGCTTGGCGGAAAATTTTTGGGCAATAGCACTTATTACAGAAGAATCCAATCCTCCGCTAAGCAATACTCCGTATGGCACATCGCTCATTAGTTGCCTGTGCACTGAATCTTCAAGGGCATTATGTATAGCCTCCGCACTTGCAGCATTATCTTTTACGCTATCGTATTCAAACCAGTCGCGTGTATAATATCTTTTCATCTTTCCTTCGCGGCTCCAATAATAGTGTCCGGGAAGAAAAGGCTCATATTCGTTGCATTGTCCCTCAAGAGCTTTCAACTCGCTAGCCACGTAAATTTTGCCGTCGGTATCGTAACCAATATAAAGAGGTATGACACCAATTGGGTCTCGTGCGACGATAAACTCGTCACGCTCGGCATCATATAGTGCAAATGCAAAGATTCCGCTGAGTTGCTCAAGGAATGGTGGTGTTCCCGCAGGTTCACCTTGTTTTACAGTGGCAATCCATTCGCGATAAAGTGCTAAGATAACTTCGCAATCGCTGCCTGTCTGAAACTGGTATTTCCCTTCAAATTTCTTTCGTATGCTGAGATGATTGTATATCTCTCCATTTACGGCAAGCACTTGCTTCTTGTCTGGACTGAAAAGTGGTTGTTTTCCTGATTCAGGGTCAACGATAGACAATCGCTCATGGGCAAGAATGGCAGAACCACCGCAGTATATACCGCTCCAGTCTGGTCCTCTGTGGCGAATTTTTGCACTCATTCTTAATGCTTTCTGTCGCAATGTCTGTGTCTGTTCTTGAATATTGAATATTGATACTATTCCACACATGGTATTGTTTCCTTTCTTTGGTTGGTTGTTGCTTGTGTTCTTTCTTTTATTGTGGCTTTAGTTAATTTAAAGTTCTTGGAACGGGCATATCGCCATTCCAAGAACTTATTCACTAACCAAAACTTATTTTAAAAATTCCGTGCTCAGAAGCACTGTCTACTTTATCAGTTATAGCAGCTTTCACCGTGTTCGTAGATGTCAAGACCTTCATCTTCAATGCGCTTGTCAACTCTAAGTCCACAGATAAGGTCTATACCTTTGAAGAGGATAAAGCCTGTTACTGCTGCCCAAGCGTCAATGCAAAGGATGCCGAGGCATTGTGCACCGAAGAAGCCGAAGCCACCACCGTAGAATGCACCGCCGTCAAGGGCAAAGAGGCCTGTGAGCAATGTTCCAATGATACCGCACACGCCATGAACAGAGCTTGCACCTACAGGGTCATCAATGTGAAGTTTAACATCAATGAATTCAATGGCGAATACCAATACAATACCTGAAACAAGTCCTATGATCAATGCTCCTACTGGTGAAACAAGGTCGCAACCGGCTGTTATTCCAACCAATCCTGCAAGTATACCATTGAGTGTGAGTGAGAATGACGGCTTGCCATATTTTATCCATGACGTAAACATTGTTCCAAGACCGCCAGCTACGGCAGCAAGGTTTGTGGTCAAGAATACATGAGAAATGGCAACGCGGTTAACTTCTCCTGATGCTGCAAGTTGTGAGCCAGGGTTGAAACCGAACCATCCGAACCATAGAATGAATACTCCAAGGGCTGCAGCCATCAAATTGTGACCTGGTATAGCACGACTCTTGCCATTCTTGTCATATTTTCCACGGCGTGGTCCAAGTACAAGTGCGCCAATCAATGCCAACACACCACCAACAGAGTGAACAATTGCAGAACCTGCAAAGTCATGGAAAGCAGCACCGAATGTGTTCATCATGAAAGAACCTTCCTCTGCGTTTGATAGCCATCCTCCGCCCCATGTCCAATGGCCTTCTACTGGATAGATGATGAGTGAAATGAAGAAGGAATAGATGCAATACATTGAGAATTTCGTTCTTTCTGCCATCGCTCCAGAAACAATAGTTGCAGAAGTTGCACAGAATACTGTTTCAAATATGAGGAAACCTTCCGTGGGGAGGTCACCGCTATAGAACGACAAGTCTCCAAAATTCGGCATTCCGATAAATCCCTCTCCGTTGCTTCCAAACATGAAGCCAAAGCCTACGAAGTAGAACAATACGGAGCCGACCATGAAATCGACAAAGTTTTTAAACAATATGTTAGCGGTATTCTTGCTTCGGGTGAAGCCAGCCTCGCAAAGGGCAAAACCTGGTTGCATGAAAAATACTAGCATTGCTGCAAGAAGCATCCACACTGTATCAAGAGAAAGTCCGAGATCGGCAATGCTTTTATATGCATCCCCAATCGTTTGGGCTGCTAAAATAAATGTAGTCATAATTGTAATTTTTTTATTTGTTGTGCGTGTTGTTATTATCCCTAAAAGTTCCTGAATACAAGTCTTTTTACGCGGATTTTAGCTATACTCTTTTTCTTCTTACCCGATATGGGGAATTTATATTATTTTATTTTTTAAGAGCATGAAGATAGACGTTTCTTTTTATTAAATATCCAATCTTCTTTACCTTTTTGAAACCTATTTGCTCGTCAATCCGCCTTTAAAGATTATTTCTCCTGCTCTGCATTATAAAGTGCGATGTCGCCTCTCTCACCAGTGCGGATGCGGATGGAGTCTTCAATAGGGATAATGAAAATTCTTCCGTCACCTATTTCGCCTGTACGCGCAGCCCCTTGGATGGCAGTAACGGTCTTTTCTACATTTTTGTCTCGTACTACGATACTAACTAGTACGCGTTCAATACTACTAGTGTCATACATTACGCCACGGTAAATTCTTGCTTGGCGCATCTTGCCTTCTCCTCTTACATCATAATAAGAGAACCATTCAATGTCGGCGGCAAGGAGTGCCTCTTTTACATCCTCAAATCTCGTCTTGCGGATGATAGCTTCAATCTTCTTCATACTTACCTTTTTTATTGGTTTATAACTACTTTGATATCGTTTTGCTATTTCTTTTTGCAAAATTACAACAAAATGATTAAAATAAACTTCTGGAATATTCATTTTGTTTTTGTTATTTCTTGATTCGTTACAATTTGGTTGTTAGAATATATGTGCGGATTACGTTTTGAAAGCAAATCTTTTAAATATGCTTACGAACTGATATTTAATTGATTTTTTTAAATAAAAGTGAGTTGATTTTTGCCGGTGTGTTAACAGATTGTTGTATTTTTGCAATACATAACAAACAAACTTAACAACGATACTAAGTATAAAAGAACAAAATGTCAGGACGAAAGATTTTTTTCACCAAGATGCATGGAGCCGGAAATGATTATATATATGTTAATACGTTATTATATAATATAGAAAATCCACAAGAGGCTTCTTTGAAATGGAGTGATCGGCATAAAGGAATAGGTAGTGATGGACTTGTATTGATATGCAAGCCGACAGTTAAAGATGCTGATTACAGGATGAGAATCTTTAATGCGGATGGGTCTGAGGCCATGATGTGTGGAAATGCCTCGCGGTGTATAGGAAAATATCTTTTTGAACGAGGATTGACTGATGAAACAACGGTAAGGCTGGAAACCTTGTCGGGCATAAAAGTTCTGCAGCTTCACATTGACGAGACTTGGCGAAATGTTGAAAGTGTTACTGTTGATATGCTTGAGCCGCAGTTGATGAACGAAAAACAGTATAGTCCTGTGGATGGCGGAAAGGTTGTTGCGTTAGACAGAACTTTTGAAGGGACTTTTGTCTGCATGGGAAATCCGCATTTTGTGATTTTCGTAGATGATGTTGAAGCAATGGATATTGCCTCATATGGAAAGGTTCTTGAATATGCACCCTGCTTTCCTGAGCGTTGTAATATAGAATTTGCACAGGTTTTAGCCGACGGGGTGATAAGAACTCGTGTTTGGGAGCGTGGAAGCGGCATAACGATGGCGTGTGGAACAGGGGCTTGTGCAACAGCAGTTGCAGCCGCCTATACAGGGCGTGCCGGAAATGAAAGTATAATAAAAATGGATGGAGGTGATTTGCAGATAGAATGGCGTAAAGAAAATGGTCATGTGTACATGACTGGTCCTGCGACATTTGTCTATGATGGCGAGATCGAAATTTAAATCGTCTATCTTAAGTCTGCAAAACGAATAAGCAAACAACAACAATAAAAGGATAAAAAGAATATGGCATTAGTAAACGAACACTATTTGAAGCTTCAAAAAAACTACTTGTTTGCAGATATCGCCAAGAAGGTGAATGCTTACAAGGTATCTCATCCGAAAGCAGACGTGATAAGTTTGGGTATCGGTGATGTTACTCAACCTCTTGTGCCGGCAGTCATTCAGGCTATGCATAAGGCAGTGGATGATTTGGCAAAGAAAGATACGTTTCATGGATATGGACCGGAACAGGGTTACGCATGGCTTCGTGAGGCAATAGTAAAAAATGACTTTCTTCCTCGAGGGATACATATAGATCCAAGTGAGGTGTTTGTCAATGATGGAGCGAAAAGTGATACAGGTAATATAGGAGAACTTGTGAGATGGGATAATAGTGTTGGTGTTACAGATCCTATTTATCCTGTTTACATTGACTCAAATGTAATGTGTGGTCGTGCAGGTGTATTGGAAAACGGAAAATGGAGCAATGTTACTTATATGCCTTGCTTGGAAAGCAATGACTTTGTGCCACAAATACCGAGCCATAGGGTGGATATGATATATCTGTGTTACCCGAACAACCCGACAGGAACGGTGATATCAAAGGATGAACTAAAGAAATGGGTTAACTATGCTTTAAAGAACGACACTCTGATTCTCTATGATGCAGCATATGAAGCATATATAACAGAGCCAGATGTGCCACATTCAATTTATGAAATCAAGGGGGCTCGCAAGGTGGCTATTGAATTTCATAGCTATTCAAAAACGGCGGGATTTACAGGTGTCCGTTGCGGTTATACTGTAATACCTAAAGAATTGACAGCGGTAACTATTGATGGAAAGGAACGCTTGGCGCTTAATCCTCTATGGGATCGTAGACAATGTACGAAGTTCAATGGGACAAGTTACATAAGTCAGAGGGCCGCCGAAGCGATATATACGCCAGAAGGAAAGAAACAGACACGCGAGGTCGTTGACTATTATATGGGAAATGCCAAACTTATGTATGAGGCTTTGAAAAAAATGGGCTTCAAAGTTTATGGCGGCGTTAACGCTCCTTATCTTTGGGTTAAGACTCCAGAAGGCACGGACAGTTGGAAATTCTTTGAACAGCTCCTTTATGGAGCACAGATTGTCTGCACTCCGGGTGTTGGTTTCGGGCCAAGCGGAGAAGGTTATGTGCGCTTTACGTCTTTTGGCGAGCGGTCTGCTTGTGAGGAGGCTATGCGACGCATCGCACAATGGATGGAGTCTTAAGCGAAACGTATTTGCTGAGGCTGCCATGAATGGTAAGAGTGAAGTCGTATCGCATTAGGGTTTACAAAGGATAATATTATAGACATTCATAACACCCGTGTTTGGCAAGAATGCCATAACGGGCAAATAAACACAAACACAAAGTGGGGCTTGTCCCACGTTCAGTATTAATTCAAAAAAGAAAGGTAGAAGATTATGAAGGAACTAAAGAAGCTCGGTCTTTTGGCCCTAGGGATGACAATGTTGGCAACGACAGCCGTTGCACAGGACAAAGTGGAGACAACCGTTTCGGCAGATTTCGTCAGCAATTATGTATGGCGTGGACAGCCTTTGGGTGACGTTAGCGTTCAGCCAACTCTCGGACTGTCTTATAAGGGACTTTCGCTTACTGCGTGGGGAAGCTATGGTATTTCAAATCCAGCCGACAACGAAGAGCTAGACTTAACTTTGGCTTACACAACAGGTGGCTTTAACGTAGGTGTTACAGACTATTGGATAGCTAAGGATAGTAAGTACTTTTCTTATGCCAATGGTAAGACAAACCATGTCTTTGAGGCTAATGTGGGTTATGATTTCGGTCCTGTAGCTCTTCAATGGTACACGAATTTTGCAGGTCTAGACGGTCTTAACAAAGATGGTGACCGTGCTTACTCATCGTACTTTGAGGCAAGTGCCCCCTTCAAGCTTGGCGGGTGTGACTGGACTGCTGCGGTAGGTGTGGTGCCTTACGCTACGGATTTTTATAGTAAGGCGAATGGCTTTGCCGTAACTAATGTTTCAGTAAAGGCTTCACGCGACATAAATATCACAAAATCGTTTACGTTGCCTCTTTTTGCTAGCATAGCAGCAAATCCAAGCACACAGAAAGCATATTTCGTTTTCGGTTTCACGCTGAGACCATAACAATATTATAATACAACAATATTCACGGTTTTTAATCTCTTTAAAGAACAAAAAGTTATTAAATGCCGTGAATATTATAACAATAAGCGTTGCTACACAGAAAAAAGCATTACCTTTGCACAATATAAAGAATAAACTCAATAAAACAAAGCTTTAAACAATGGCAAATTTAAGATTTCAGGTTGTAGAAGAGGCGTTTAAAAAACGTCCTGTAGAAGTCATCGCTCCTTTGGAGCGTCCGTCGGAATATTTCGGAAAGTATGTCTTCAATCGTGCGAAGATGTACAAATATCTGCCGGAAGACGTTTACAACAAGCTTGTAGACGTTATAGATAATGGAGCAACTCTTGACCGTTCTATTGCAAATGCCGTGGCAACAGGTATGAAGCAGTGGGCAGAAGAGAATGGTGTTACGCACTATACTCACTGGTTCCAGCCTCTCACTGGCGGAACTGCTGAGAAACACGATGCTTTCATTGAGCATAATGGTAAAGGCGGCATGATTGAGGAATTTTCAGGAAAGCTTCTTGTTCAGCAGGAACCTGATGCAAGCTCATTCCCAAGTGGTGGTATCCGTAACACATTTGAGGCTCGTGGATATTCTGCATGGGATCCTACGTCTCCTGTATTCATCATTGATGATACATTGTGTATTCCTACGGTATTCATTTCATACACAGGTGAGGCTCTTGACTACAAGGCTCCATTGCTCCGTGCGTTGCATGCAGTAAACGTGGCCGCAACAAACGTTTGCCATTATTTTGATCCAAAGGTATCAAAAGTAACTTCCAACCTTGGTTGGGAACAGGAATATTTCCTTGTTGATGCTGAGCTTTATAGTGCACGTCCTGACCTTATGCTGACAGGCCGTACCTTGATGGGCCACGATTCTGCAAAGAACCAGCAGATGGACGACCACTATTTTGGAACTATACCTGATCGTGTACAAGCTTTTATGAAGGATTTGGAGATACAGGCTCTTGAACTTGCCATTCCTTGCAAGACACGCCATAATGAGGTTGCGCCTAACCAGTTTGAAATTGCTCCTATTTTTGAGGAAACAAACCTTGCCGTAGACCACAATATGTTGCTCATGTCGCTTATGAAGAAAGTGGCACGCAAGCACGGATTCATTGTCCTTCTTCATGAAAAGCCTTTTGCCGGAATCAACGGAAGTGGCAAGCACAACAACTGGAGTCTTTCAACAGACACAGGCGTTCTTCTTCATGCTCCAGGCAAAACTCCAGAAGCAAACTTACGTTTCATAACATTCATTGTTGAGACCCTTATGGGACTTTATCGTCACAACGGTCTTATCAAGGCATCCATTATGAGTGCAACAAATGCTCACCGTTTGGGAGCAAACGAGGCACCCCCAGCAATCATCTCTTCATTCCTGGGCACACAACTCAGTTCTTTGCTTGATGAGATTGAAAACAGCGACAGTGAAGATGTTTTCAATGTTGCCGGTAAGCAGGGCTTGAAGATGGATATTCCTGAAATTCCAGAGCTTCTCATTGACAATACTGACCGTAACCGCACTTCACCTTTCGCTTTCACCGGAAACCGCTTTGAGTTCCGTGCTGTTGGTTCGGAGGCAAACTGTGCATCGGCAATGATTGCCCTTAACTCAGCCGTGGCTGAAGCACTCGTAGACTTCAAGGCTCGTGTTGATGCCCTCATCGAAAAGGGTGTAGACCAGACAAAGGCAATTGTTGATACCTTGCGTGAAGACATCAAGACTTGCAAGCCAATCCGCTTCGACGGTAACGGATATTCAGACGAATGGGTTGAAGAAGCAAAGAAACGCGGTCTCGACTGTGAGACAAGTTGTCCAGTAATCTTCGACAACTACTTGAGCAAGTCTTCCGTAGATATGTTTACCAAGCTTGGCGTAATGACCGAAAAGGAACTTGCCGCCCGCAATGAAGTTAAATGGGAGACATATACAAAGAAGATTCAGATAGAAGCACGTGTAATGGGCGACCTTACTATGAACCATATCATACCGGTGGCAACTCATTATCAGAGTATGCTTCTAAAGAACGTGCAGAACATGCGTTCTGTATTCCCTGTTGAAAAGGCAGACAAGCTGAGTGCAAGCAATGTCAAGATTATCGAAGACATAGCAGAGCGCACGCAAATAATAGAAAAAGGCGTTGAGGAACTTGTTGCAGCCCGTAAGGTAGCAAACAAGATTGCCGACGAACGCGAAAAGGCTATCGCTTATCACGACACAGTAGCTCCGAAGATGGAGGAGATACGCTATCACATAGACAAGCTAGAGCTTACCGTAAGCGATGAACTCTGGACATTGCCTAAGTATCGCGAGCTGCTGTTTATCAGATAAAAAGCACAATCTATTTCTTTTATTGGTTGTTTAAGTTTGCGGGTTGCGTGGTTGTGAAACCATGCAGCCTTTTTTTGTGTATTTTGCCAACTGTGCCAACGTTTATAACCCCGTTTGGATGCAAATGCATCGCCGCGGGCTTTGCTTTCTTTGCCCGTGGCTTTCGTGGGCAAAGCCTACCGTCTACAACAACACATATCTGCATTAAACTATATTTACCCGTTTAGGCAATTCATTTCTTTCTATCTTAAGAAAAATGTGAAAGTTCTTTCTATCGTAAATTTTATCCTTTTTGCAATAATATTTATGTAATTTAAATTACATAAACGGTATGGATACGTCTTAAGAAAAGTTAACATACCCAATCTAACCAGAGAGAAACTTAAATATATAATCTAATCTTAAATCATTTGCTATGCAAGAAAACAGTAAAAGTTTACCGTTGTTGAGCTTTGCCCAAGCGGCTCTCCTCGTTTCGCTGTCTTTGCTCGCACCGGCTGCCGCATTTGCTGCAGGAGGATTTGCCGATGCACGCAGTATGGCTGTAGAACAACGTAATGACAATGTGTCGGGAACTGTGGTCGACGAAAACGGTGAGCCACTCATCGGAGCGACGGTAAAGCAGAAAGGCGGCTCTGTTGGTGCCATTACCGATATGGATGGTAATTTTAGTGTTAATCTTCCGACAGGAACACAGCTTGAGGTAAGCTACACAGGCTATCAGACACAGGTTCTCACTGCCCGCCAGGGGATGAAGATTTCTATGAAAACGGATGCCATAGGCCTTGACGACGTAGTGGTAATAGGTTATGGTACGCAGAAGAAGCGCGACCTCACCGGTTCGGTAACTTCAATGAAGAATGAGGATATCGTGGTGGCTCCGACGAGTAACGTTATGGAAGCTCTTCAAGGAAAGGTTTCTGGTCTTGACATTACGAAGACAAGCGGTGAGACCGGCGGCTCTGTAAATATCCTGTTGCGCGGTTCGCGCTCCATATATGGCAGCAACTCTCCTCTGTTTATTATAGATGGTCTGCCCGGAAGCTACGATGATATAAGTCCAAACGATATAGAAAGCATTGATGTGCTTAAGGATGCTTCGTCAACAGCCATATACGGTTCGGCAGGTGCCAACGGTGTAATTATAATAACAACCAAGCGCGGTGCTAAAAACCATAAGACAAAGGTTAACTTTGACGCCTACTACGGATGGAGTGGCTCGCCGCAGTATAAGCATGGTATGACCGGAGACGAATGGACAGATTACTATACAGAGGCATACAAATACAAGAACGGAAGCTATCCCTCAAGCATGAGTGATGTGTTTGGCGGAGATAAGGAAGCGTATGATGCGTATAAAGACGGAAAATGGATTGACTGGGTTGATAAAGCAACCGACAATACAGCCACTACGCAGAAATACTCTCTCTCTATTCAAGGCGGCAATGAGAAGACAAACGTTTATTCTTCTGTCGTTTATACTCGTGATGAAGGTATGCTCAACAACGAATTGCGGAATAAGTATCAGGCTCGCTTGAACGTTGACCATAACATTTTCAGTTGGCTGAAGGTAGGTTTGTCAAGCAACCTTAACTACACCATTCACGACAAAGGAGACAACAAGACATTTACAAAGTCTATTACGTCTCTTCCATTGGGAGACGTTTATGATAAGGATGGCAATTATCAGTCGGAATACGTTGCCAATTATTATTCCCCACTTGGCGACTTCATAAAGAACCAGTATTCAAACAATACGCGCACAACTTATGTAAACTCCATAGGCTATGCTGAAATCGCACCGCTTAAGGGACTAACTTTCCGCACCCAGCTGAATGCCACATTGTCCCACTCGCGTCTTGGCAGATACTGGGGAGCTGATGCCAACTCCAACAGGCCAACGTATGCAGGAACCCCTCATTCTCAGATTAAAAATACCGATGGTTATAGCTACAATTGGGAAAATATCCTTTCATACAATATAACCATAGCTAAAGACCACGACTTAGGCATAACAGGAATCACTTCTTGGCAGAAAGACCAAAGCGAGTATTCATATGCAGAGGGCAGCGGTCAGGACCTTGACGTTTGGCAATACTGGAGACTTATGGCGGCCACAACACCACATGTAGAGTCGTCTTATGAAGGAACGCAAAAAATGTCGTATGCCGTGCGTTTCAACTATTCTTTCAAGGGCAGATATCTCTTCACGTTCTCTAACCGTTGGGATGGTGTTTCCTTCTTCTCTAAAGACAAGAAATGGGATTCCTTCCCTGCAGCCGCTATCGGATGGCGCATTTCTGATGAAGCTTTCATGGCAAGCACAAAGGGATGGCTCGATAACCTTAAGCTACGTGTCAGCGCAGGTATAACTGGTAACTCAGGAGGCGTGGGCGCTTATGCCACACAGACCAATGCTTATAAATATTCTAACAGTGGTGTGACCATTAACGGAAAGATTGTTGACTTCGCACAGTATTCTGGTACTGTAGGTAGTGCCAACCTTGGGTGGGAAAAGTCTTATAACTGGAACTTCGGACTTGACTTCGCAGTGTTGGGCGGCCGCATCGATGGTTCTGTAGACTTCTTCACCACGGTGACACGCGGCTTGCTTTTCAAGCGCACTATGAACATCACCGATGGATACACCGGTTGGGGTTCTCCTCTTTCAAGTTGGGAAAACCTTGCAAAGACAAGCAACAAGGGTCTTGAGTTTACCATCAATAGCCGCAATATCGCTACAAAAGACTTCAAGTGGAACACCACTCTCACTGGAACATGGGAGAAAGAGCGCATTGAAAGTCTGCCAAGCGGCGACGTGAAGAGCGAAAACCTCTTCGTGGGCAGCCCGATAAAAGCCATATACGACTATAAATATGCCGGAATCTGGGGAACAGATGCAACACAGGAGGAACTTTCAACCTATGGTGTTAAGCCGGGTTGGGTTAAGATTGCAACTGTTGAAAAGGATGGCGACGGCGGAAAACACAAGTATAGCCTTGATGACCGTCAGATACTGGGACATCAGAATCCAAACTGGATACTTGGTCTAAACAACACGTTCATTTACAAAGACTTCGACCTTACAATCTATGCGATGGGCCGCTGGGGACAGACGATATACAGCAAGTTGTTGGGAATGTACACGGCAAAGTCGTCAATTAAGGAAAACCAGATAGCAGGCGTAGACTATTGGACAGAAAACAATCAAGGCGCTTATTATCCACGTCCTGGTAGCGGTGACGACCAGACAATCGGAACATCCGCAGTAAATGTATACGACGGTTCTTTCATCAAGATCAAGAACATTACTATCGGATATACACTTCCGAAGAAAATATCCAAGTATGCCTTGATGGAGAAGTGCCGCTTCTACTTCACTGCATACAACCCATGGATATTCTGTTCTGAGAGCAAACTAAAAGGAACCGACCCAGAAACAGGCGGAGCAGACAGTTTCCCGACATACAAACAGTATGTATTCGGAGTTAACATAACATTCTAATAAACGGAAAACTATGAAAAGTAACTATAAATCAATTATATTGGCAGCGGCAGCCGTTGCCATGGGGCTTTCTTCCTGCTCGCTGGATGAAGACAACCCCGGAGGTTTCACAATGAAAGATATGGCGGAAAACTCCACAAGCTCATATCAAACACTCATAAACCAGTGCTATTTCGGTATGGAACGCTTCCTTTATGGAACTGACGGATATATGGAACTTACCGAGGCAGGAACGGATTTATGGACATATCAGGCAAACAAATCAACGGGAAGCACCCAATACTTCTGGTTCTATGCCGGTGCATCGCCCAATACAACCTATACAAATGGTATATGGAATGCCATTTACGATGGCATTTCAGGCTGCAACGAGGCAATCAATCTTGCCCCAAATGCTCCGTTCAAAAATGATACATTGAGAAACAAAGCCGTGGCGGAGGCACATTTCTTGCGCGCAATATATTATTTTAATGCCGTAGAACAATTTGGAGCTGTAACCATGACAACGCAGGCGTCGACTGTGCCCAATTTCTCACCAACGCGCACCGAACCTATGACAATCTACAGGGAACTTATTATCCCTGACTTGGAGTTTGCTGTAAAATGGCTTGACAAGGGTACAGATGCAACCACCACACAACCCACACAGAAAGCTGCTTTGGGAATGTTGGCAAAGGCTTGTCTGCAAACAAAGGAGTATGGCACAGACGAATTCCTCTCAAAAGGTATGGATGCAGCAAAGGAACTTATCGTCGACTGCGAAGCCGGTGGCCCCACATACGGCGCGTATATGTATCCAACGTATGACGAAGTGTTCGCTGAATCCAATAACTACAACAACAAGGAAGCCTTGTGGAAGCACCGCTGGTATGCGGGGGATGAAGGTCATGGCTCAAGCAACGGAAACTGGAAGCTGAACCGTAACGACGAAAAATTCCTTTGCGCAGTGACCAATTTCGGAGCAGTTGTTGATAATTTGGAGTCGCGCCAGACATGGGATGACTGCCGTCCCGGCACATTCATGCCGTCGCAACATTTGCTTAATTTGTTTGTACAAAGCGACGGAACGTTAGATCCGCGTTTCCACAAGTCGTTCACTACGCAGTGGAAAGCCAACACTTCGTATAGCTGGAACAGTGACACACAAACAAAGTACGGCAAGGACGCTTCTGTGGTTAACGTGAAACTCAACACAGGTGACACGGCTATCAAGTTTGTTATGCCACAGGATTCAGAATATGCTCAAGAAGTGGCAAACAAGGCAACCTCGCCTTATCTGCTCATTGACTATAAGGCTGTTTATGACGATGCCAAGAAGAATGTGATAACACAGAACGGCTCTAGTGAGAATCTTTTCAGCTATTTCTATCCGTCGCTCAACAAACACAATAGCAGTAACTATTTTATTGCCAACGATAAGAAGAGCCGAATAGGTAACTTGAACGCAACGTTCATTATTCGTATGGCAGAGATTTATCTCATTGCAGCAGAGCTTGACATCTATCTTAACGGTGGGGCAAATGCCAAGGAATATATTAATAAGGTGAAAGCGCGTGCTGGTGCAGAACTTCTCAATGCGACACCAACCTTGCGCGACGTGCTTGACGAGCGCGGTCGCGAACTTTGCGGTGAGTATTGCCGTTTCTATGACTTGAAACGAATGGGAATGTTAAAGGATAATTCATACCTTAATGAAACCCATCCTGACCTTGGGCAGTATTTCAAGCCCGAATATGCTTTGCGTCCAATCTCCTCTACGTTTACCGACGGCTTGACAAACGGCTCTGAATACCAGAATCCTGGATATTAAGCCTTTTAGTCATTCTCATAAGACAACGCGGACTGTGGAAAAATAAAGAAACAAACTTTGGGGAATTTTGCTGTTAGCGAAAAAACAAGTAACTTTGCAATGCTAAGTCGCAATTAAAAGTATGTCCCCAAATGCGGGATGAAGAGCCGGATAAGGCGATTGGGTAAACCAATCTCTTGTCCGGCTTCTTTCATCTTTGTGGCTAAATACTGCTTTACGCCACTTGTTGTCAATGGATATATACCGACCTTTTATCGGTTTTTCATTGACTCTCTGCTTCATATACATAGTGTTGGTGAAAAGGGAGCGGAAAGGATATATACAAATGATATTTGCAGAGAATTGAATTGTTTTCGGTTGCGAATGTTGCATTTCTCTTGTGTTTGTCTTATCTTTGCATGTTAGTTATTCGAATACCATTAAATTTATGTCGTGCATTATAAATATAGAAACGAGCACCGATGTGTGTTCGCTTACCGTCAGTCAAGACGGTGCAGACATCTTTACGCGCGAAGATCATTCAGGCCCTAATCATGCAGTGAAACTGGGGCAATTCGTAGATGAAGGACTGTCGTTTGCTGATAGTCACGCCATTCCTGTGGATGCAGTAGCAGTGAGTTGTGGTCCCGGTTCGTATACGGGATTGCGCATAGGTACGTCTATGGCCAAAGGTATCTGTTACGGACGCGATGTGAAACTAATAGCCATACCTACGCTTGAGTTGATGGCTGTGCCCGTATTGCTCCAACATGAATTAGAGGACGATGCTCTTCTGTGCCCGATGATAGACGCACGGCGCATGGAAGTCTATGCGGCAGTTTTTGACCGCAGTTTGAAGGAAGTGCGTGGCGTGCAAGCGGATGTTGTTGACTCTGAAACATACCGCACGTTTCTTGACAGTCATCCCGTTTATTTCTTTGGCAACGGGGCTGCAAAATGCATGGATACGATAAACCATCCCAACGCTCGATTGATAAAAGGCATAGAACCACTTTCAAAGTTCATGTATCCGTTGGCGGAAAAGCGTATTGCAGAGGAACAATACGAAGACGTTGCATACTTCGTGCCGTTCTATCTGAAAGATTTTGTGGCAAAAACTCCGAAGAAACTACTCTGATTATCAACAGACCCGTAGCCTGTTCCTGTTAATATATGGCAATGTAAGGCATAAGGTCTCTTCACACTCATTACAATGAATATACAAGGACTGGATTACAATACAAACCGCGAGAAGCTAATACTGCCTGAATACGGGAGGGAAGTCCAAAAGATGGTAGACTATGCCGTTTCTCTTCCTGACAAGGATGAGCGGCAAAGGTGTGCCGAAACTATAATTTCCGTAATGGACAGAATGATGGCGCACAACAGAAACAACATTGGCTATAAGCAGAAGTTGTGGGATCATCTTGCCATAATGAGCGGTTTTAAACTTGATATAGACTATCCGTGTGATGTGAGTCAAGCTTTGGCAATAGCGTCAAAGCCGGAGCCTATGAAGTATCCTATGACAAGGATACGCGTACGCCACTATGGGCATTTGATGCTTGAGACTTTGGAGAGGCTTAAAACCATGGAGCCGGGAGAAGAACGCAACGAGTTGGCTCGTTTGTCTGCGGAGCAGATGAAACGAAACCTTGAGCAGTGGGGGCATGGCGCAGTCAATTTTGAAAAGGTTGTTGATGATATTGCACGCTTCACCGATGGTGCGATACAACTTGATGCGCGCGAACTTCAGAATTCACGCTTCAACCGTCCAGCACAAGCGCTGAAGACCAGTGCTGATAAAAAGAAAAAAAAGAAGTCTAACCGCTAATACCCCATTGCTATGGAGTCATTTGTTATCGAAGGCGGCAACTTGCTGAGCGGAACAATTACGCCGCAAGGTGCAAAGAACGAGGCGCTTGAAGTCATTTGTGCCACACTCTTGACGGAAGAAGAGGTGAGGATAAGTAATATCCCAAACATCCTTGATGTAAACAACTTGATACTTCTGCTTAGAGATGTGGGGGTGAGAATTGATAAAATAGGACGGAACGAGTATGTATTCTGTGCGAAAGACATAAACTTGGACTATCTTGACAGCGAGGAGTTCGTGCGCAAATGTGCCTCATTGCGCGGTAGCGTGTTGATGATAGGCCCATTGTTGGCACGCTTCGGCAAAGCTGTTGTAGCAAAACCCGGTGGCGACAAAATCGGTCGCCGGAGGCTTGACACGCATTTCCTTGGTTTCAAGAACCTTGGGGCTAAGTTTGTGCATAGTGCGGGAGCAAATACATTCGAGATAAAGGCAGCCAAACTGAAAGGAACGAATATGCTTCTTGATGAGGCCTCCGTTACTGGTACGGCAAATGTCGTTATGGCTGCAGTTTTGGCAAAAGGCAAGACAACAATATATAATGCTGCTTGTGAACCATACATACAGCAACTTTGCCGTATGCTGAACAGAATGGGAGCTAAAATCTGTGGTATCGCTTCCAATCTCTTGGAAATAGAGGGTGTGGAGAGCCTGCATGGGGCAGAACATACCGTTTTGCCTGATATGATAGAAGTTGGTTCTTTTATAGGAATGGCGGCAATGGTGGGCAACGGTCTTAGGATAAAGAACGTATCGGTGGAAAACCTCGGCATTATACCAGAAGCATTCCGCCGTTTGGGCGTAAAGATTCTTGTTGAAGGCGATGATCTCTACATACCGCATATGCCGCATTATCAGGTAGACTCTTTTATCGACGGTTCAATCATGACGCTTGCCGATGCGCCGTGGCCAGGTTTGACGCCAGATCTCCTTTCGGTGTTGCTGGTTGTGGCTACCCAAGCGCGTGGAAGTGTACTCGTTCATCAAAAAATGTTTGAGAGTCGTCTTTTCTTCGTGGACAAACTGATAGACATGGGGGCACAGATAATATTGTGCGATCCGCATAGGGCAGTGGTCATAGGGCACGACCACAAACTTAGACTTAGGGCTGGGCGGATGACAAGTCCAGACATACGTGCCGGCATCGCGCTGCTCATTGCTGCGCTGAGCGCAAACGGTACGTCACGAATAGACAATATAGCACAGATAGACCGCGGTTACGAAGACATAGAAGCGCGTCTAAACGCTTTGGGCGCAAAGATTACGCGTGTCTCAAACTGAGGAATATACTAAGCAGCACTCAACCACTATAGAAGATGATAAGGCAAGAAGAAGTTTATAAGATAGGAAAGATAGGAAAACCGCATGGGGTTAAAGGTGAACTCACACTGTTTTTTGATGACGATGTGTTCGACCGTGTAGATGCAGATTACCTCGTTCTTTCCGTTGATGGCATACTTGTTCCATTTTTTATGGAGGAATGGCGCTTCAAAACCGGAGAAACGGCTTTGGTTAAATTCTGCGATATCGACACGAAAGAACGTGCCAGCGAGATTGTTGGCTGCGATGTGTATTTCCCCAAGGCTTTGTCTGATAGAGAAGAAGGAGAGTTGACGTGGGATGAGATACTCGGCTTCTCTGTTATTGCACAAAATCACGGAGAAATGCTACTTGGAAAAGTTGTTGCAGTGGACGATTCTACGATAAACGTGCTGCTGGAAATTGAAACACCATCAGGAAAAACATTGCTAGTTCCTGCAATCGAAGACATAATAAAACAAGTTGATGCCGACGAAAGAACAATTACTGCACTTCTACCTGACGGGCTTATAAACCTAAATGACAACAACTGACATGCGTATGAAGAAGCAAATTGCTATACTCGGCTCAACGGGATCTATTGGAACTCAGGCTCTAGAAGTGATAGAGGAACATTCTGAGTTGTATGAGGTATATTGTCTTACGGCAAATAATAGAGTGGAAGAACTGGCAGCACAAGCTCGCAAGTTTAATCCCGCAGCAGTTGTAATAGCCAACGAAAGGCATTATTCAAGACTAAAGGACCTGCTTGCCGATTGCCCAGACATTAAAGTGTATGCAGGGAAGAAAGCTATCGACGATATAGTAACTGCAGGTCCTATAGATATGGTTCTCACTGCTATGGTCGGCTTTGCGGGGCTCAGTCCCACTATCCAAGCAATAAAAGCGCACAAGAAAATATGTCTTGCCAACAAGGAAACTCTTGTTGTGGCTGGTGAGCTGATATGCCGCCTTGCGGCAGAAAACCGTTCGCCCATTCTTCCTGTAGACAGTGAACACTCTGCCATTTTCCAAAGCCTAGTCGGGGAAGGTGACAACAAAATAGAAAAAATATTGCTCACGGCTTCCGGTGGTCCATTCCGCACAATGACAACAGACCAACTTGCTGGCGTTACGAAAGCTGACGCGCTAAAGCATCCTACATGGGACATGGGGGCAAAGATAACAATAGACAGTGCCACTATGATGAACAAGGGCTTTGAGGTAATAGAGGCGAAGTGGCTCTTTGGTGTTGAGGCTGAAAAAATACAAGTTCTAGTTCATCCTCAGTCAATAATCCACAGTGCCGTTCAGTTTGCCGACGGGGCGGTAAAGGCACAGCTTGGCGTACCCGATATGAGACTACCGATACAATATGCATTCTCTTATCCTGACAGACTTCATCTTCAAGGAGAGCGTTTGGATCTCTTCCGACATTCACTAGAATTCTATGAGCCAGACATGGAAAAATTCCGTTGTTTGGCATTGGCATACGAGGCTATCGGCAAGGGAGGAAACATGCCTTGTATTGTAAATGCAGCAAATGAAATCGTAAACAAGGCATTTCTTGAAGACCGTTGCTCTTTTCCCGATATGCCGCGCATTATTGAAGAAACGATGCGCAGAGTGTCATTTGATGCAAGTCCGTCGTATGAAACATATACCGCAACCGATTCAGAAGCTCGTCGCGTTGCAGAGGAATTGGTAAGAAGTTAAATGCCCCCAGTGTTACCTGCCGATTCATCCTCTTGACAATGCCTTTATGTGTGGTTGTCGGGTTTTTGCTTTACGGCATGTAGCGTTATAAATAGGTGTAAACGTAAGAAGATTGAATAATATATTAAAGAAAAAGAAACGACAAGATGGAAGTATTTTTAATCAGATTGCTTCAGTTCATGCTGGCAATCTCTCTCTTGGTTCTCCTTCATGAGGGAGGCCATTTCTTCTTCTCTAAGCTTTTTGGAGTAAGGGTGGAAAAGTTTTTCCTTTTTTTCGACCCTTGGTTCCACATATTCCAGTATAAGCCGAAAAATAGTGAGACAACATACGGTATAGGCTGGCTGCCATTGGGCGGTTACTGTAAGATTTCTGGAATGATTGACGAGTCTTTCGATACCGAACAGATGAAGCAACCAGTTCAAAGTTGGGAGTTTCGCTCGAAACCGGCATGGCAACGCTTGTTAATAATGATAGGCGGTGTGCTCGTTAATTTCCTGCTTGCGCTGTTTATCTATAGCATGGTGTTGTTTCATTGGGGTGAATCTTATATCCCAGTGCAGGGCATGACTATGGGAATGAAGTTCAATTCAGAAGCAAAGGCCATAGGCTTTAAGGATGGTGACGTGCTTCTTCGTACAGACAAGAAGGAACTAAAGAAGTTTGACGTAGACTTGTTTCGTGCCGTATCTGAGGCCCAGAGCGTAACCGTTAAACGGGCAGGCAAGGAAGTTACGGTAAAGATGCCGGAGGAAATGAGCATGTTGACAATGCTCAAGGCCGAACCGTCATTCATGCGTCCACTTGTGCCGGCAGATGTTGACAGTGTTATGCAAGGTACGGCAGCCCAGAAAGCGGGGATAAGAAAAGGCGACCGGATACTTGCGTTCAATGGGAAACCGATTGATTCGTGGAACGCTTTTACGGATCAAGTGGCAGTAATGCGCGATGTTCTTGCGACAGTTCCAGCCACAAAAAAGGATTCATTGAAAGTACGTACCACGAGTGTTGTATTCAAGAGTAAGGCAACAGGTAAGGTTGATACGGCAAATGTAGTCCTTACGCCGGAACTTCAACTTGGTGTCGGCATGTCATACATGGCGGAATATTATAAGCCAGTGGAAAAATCTTACGGCTTTTTCGAAAGCTTCCCCGCAGGTGTGAAATATGGACTCGGCGTTTTGCGTGGATATGTTGACGACCTTAAATATGTTTTCACGGCTGATGGTGCGAAACAACTTGGCGGCTTTGGGGCAATAGGCAGTCTTTTCCCGGAAACATGGGACTGGATGAGGTTTTGGAATATGACGGCTTTCTTGAGCATAATTCTTGCTTTCATGAATATATTGCCTATTCCTGTGCTTGATGGAGGCCACGTCTTGTTCCTTCTCTATGAAATGATAACCGGGCGCGCCCCGAGCGAGAAATTCCTGCTGAGGGCCGAATATGTTGGTTTCACGGTACTTATACTTCTTATGGTCGTGGCAAATCTAAACGATGTGCTGCGTTGGTTGGGCATAATGTAGGGATATGGATATCTTTCGCAAAGCATGCAAGCTACTTTCGGCGGGGCTTCTGCCGATAAGGCGGAACGCATCGTTCTGCGTGTTCATGTATGTACTTGGAATAATCAGTGCTTATGCTACGCTTCGCCGCGGTTGGAAGATGTATGAGCTGGAATGGGAAGAACTGTATTTCGATATATATCTTCTTGCCATTCTTCTTACTCTTCTTCCTTTGAAGGTGAGACGTTGGGCAAAAGGCTTGTTATATGTCATTGCATACGGCACGGCTGTAGTTGACATGTATTGTTTTGTGAAGTTTGACTCTACGCTAAACCCGACGATGCTCCTACTTGTTGGTGAAACAAACAGTGGAGAAGCAGCGGAATTCCTGGGGGCTTATATCAATTTTGATATTCTTGGCAGCAGTGTCGGACTTGTTCTTTTGCTTATCCTTGTACACATTCTGACGGCAGTGTTCGGAAAGCGTATAAAGAAAGCTTTAATAACTTTGGCAGACAAATGGGCAAATCATTTCCAAGCCAAGGTTACGCATACAATACGGAAGGCAAGTCTTCCTGTAATGTCTGTATTAGGATTGCTTGCCGCAGTCCTTTTCATTGTCTATGGCTCAATGTGCTGGGAAAATAAGATGCTTTATGCACGCCTCTTGTCTTATAAGAACATTGGCGATGTGGAACATGAGCTGACAAAAAAGCCCCATGCCGAGCAATACCAACCAATTTACCGACTTGTCTTCAGCGTTTATGCCAATAAACTTACTGCCAACCAACTAGTCCGGCTTAAGGCGAGTTTGAAAAAAGTTACGGTTGATAGTTGTTCCTACCGCAGTCGTAATATAGTACTGGTTATCGGAGAAAGTTATAACCGCAACCATTCTCAACTTTATGGTTATGATACACCAAATACGCCGCGGCAAAAACGACTTAACAGAAGGGGCGAATTAGTAACTTTCACGGATGTTGTTTCTCCGTGGAACCTGACGAGTTTCGTTTTCAAGCACATGTTTTCTCTTTATACGGTGGGTGACAAAGGCGAATGGTGCGATTATCCGCTTTTTCCCGAGGTGTTTAGAAAGGCAGGCTACCATGTTACATTCATGACCAACCAGTTCTTGCCGCAAGCCAAGGAAGCAGTCTACGATTTCAGCGGAGGATTTTTCTTAAACGACGAGGAGTTAAGCAAAGCTCAGTTTGATACACGCAACACAAGGCTTTTCCGCTTTGACAACGGTCTGCTTTGCGATTATGATAAACTAAAGGAAGAGGGTGAAGGCAAGCCGCAACTGATAATCTTCCACCTCAAAGGGCAACATGTAGACTATAAGAGTCGCAGCCCAAGGCCGCAGAAACGTTTTAACAAAGACTACTATAAAGATAAACGCCCGGAACTTAACGACAAGGAACGGCAAGTTTTGGCGGAATACGACAATGCCATACTTTACAACGACAGTATAATGGGTGCGATAATAGACAAGTTCCGCCGTCAGGATGCCATCGTTGTATATGTTCCAGACCATGGAGAAGAATGTTACGACGGGGCGCATTTCTACGGACGCATGCACTCCGCACAAGTAACTGCTCGATTGGCGCATGCAGAATTTGAAATACCCATGTGGATATGGGCTTCAAAGAAATATAAGGCTAGCCATAAGGACATATGGAGCCGTGTCAAACAAAATCGTAATCAGCCGTATATGACAGATGCACTGCCTCATATGCTGCTTTGGCTCGCAGGCATAGAGTGCAAGGACTACCGCGATGATCTTAATGTGTTGAGCGATGGCTATGACGCAAAGCGGCCCCGCATACTCAAGCGGCAGGCTGACTACGACAAACTTATGGATGCTGAACGTAAACAGAAAGAACAGAAACAAGAAATAAGCAAAAAAGGCAATCGATGAACAAGCAACTACTCAGTATGCCGGAGTCAAAGGCTCTGCGAGGCATCGCCATTCTCGGTATAATACTTCACAACTATTGTCATTTCCTTCGTTTTGCAGTGAAGGAAAATGAATATACGTTTGATGTCGCCAAGCCAATGCAATTGCTCGACAGGCTTTGTTCGATGAATCACGACTTGTTTGTGCATCTTTTCTCGTTCTTCGGCCATTATGGAGTGCCGGTATTCCTGTTTATAAGTGGTTTCGGACTTGTTGCAAAATACGAGAAAGACGAGCGTACAGGGCGGGTTGGCATACTCCCCTTCGCGTGGTTTCATTATGCTAAGCTACTGCGCATGATGTTTCTCGGCTATATAGCGTTTGCTGTAGTAAGCTATCTTCATCCAAACGGGTATCATGGCTACACGTTTGGCCGTGTCGTGGCGCAGTTGTTTATGTATATCAACTTGCTACCCAACCCTGACCACATTATAAAGCCGGGGCCGTATTGGTATTTTGGACTGACAATGCAGCTCTATCTTGTATACAGACTATTCCTTTACCGCCGCCATTCGGCTTATACCATTGCGCTTATTGCTGCTTGTTGGCTTGTGCAGACGGTGTGGTCGCCAGAAATGATAGGAGATTTTGACTCTCTCAACCGCATACGCTATAATTTTGTTGGCGCTATGCTGCCCTTTGGTATGGGAATGCTTTACGCTCGCCATGGCAAGACGTTTTCCAAACCGATTTATGCAGGCGGGGTATTATTGTCGGCTGTCGCAGTCTTTGCAGGAAGTTTCAACTTCCATACATGGTTGTGGGTTCCCGCATTCATTGTTATAGGAGTCGTTTCAGCCGTAAAGCTGTTGCCGTCAAAGGTCCTTCTTCCCTGTGTTTGGTTTGGAGCCATATCTTCAGCATTATTCATCGTGCATCCAATAATTAGGGAAATCGTGATTCCCATGTCGTATAGGGGCAACGTATATACTGGAATCCTCATATATTTTGTTGTCAGTGTGCTTACAGCTTGGTTGTTCAAGTTGCTTTTCAGATATATCCCCAAGCCGCGACTACATAAAGGCTAACCACTTTTGCACAAGAAATATTCGGCAGTATATTATAACTGCCGCAAGAAAAAACATCATATCATGCCGGAAAAAACAGAAAACCCACGCTTTAACCCGTGTGTAAACTTTGGCGAACTGAGCAGATACCGCGGTGAACTTATGGGACTTGCCATTATTTTCGTCGTGCTCTTCCATGTAGGGATGCCGTCGCACTACTTTTTCTATCCTTTGCGGCGCCTTGGTAATGTTGGAGTAGACATGTTCCTCTTCGTTAGTGGTATGGGATTGTGGTTTTCATGGAGCAAAATGCGTTGCAAGTCAAATGGTATGCCCACTGTCGCAACCTTGACTATGAAGGAAGCCCTTGCCAAGTTCTTCTCTCGCCGCTACCTTCGCATTTATCCCGTGTGGCTTCTTGTGGCGTCAGTGTTCTATATCGGCCACTATGTCGAAAGCCCCGGCTCTGGATATAGCCCGGATATTCCGAACCTTTTGGCAAATGTTCTGTTCAATTGGAGCTTTTGGCGTATAGACGACCTGACGTTTTGGTATGTTCCAGCCACGATGATGCTCTACACATTCGCCCCGTTCTATATGGAACTTATCCGCCGCGCTCCATCGTTTCGGTGGCTTCCGTTGGCATTCGTGGTGTTCGCAGCAATGGTAAACTATGTCCCTGTTATACACAATTCTGTGGGTCACATTGAGATATTCTTCAGTCGCATACCGATATTCCTTATAGGTATAAATGTGGGGGAGTGGGTGCGTGAAGGCAAAACACTTGATAAGGGGAGTGTGGCAATGGCGCTGCTGCTTTTTATCCTGAGTTTTTGGCTTTGTCTTCGGCTGGAATACATAGGCCACCGCAGGTTCCCGTTGTTTATGGAGCGCATGGTTTATATTCCGCTCACAGTTTCCGCCCTTCTTCTTGAATGTAAACTCCTTGCAGTAGCCCCGTCTGTCGTGAAGAAAGTCCTGGCTTTTCTCGGAACGATAAGCCTAGAGATATATCTAATCCATATAGAATGGATAATGAAGCCAATACAACAGTATAAACTCGGCTATTGTCTTACGGCTTTACTCGTGCTGGCAATTTCTGTTCCAGCGGCATGGCTGTTGCAAAAAATAATGGATAAATTCATTTCCCTGATAAGGAAAGCGACCGAAAGGCATGAAAAGACAAATGCCCGTCGGGCGAATTGAAAAATTAAAAGTAATGGATATAAGCATAATAAAGGTGATACGTCCACATCAGTGGATAAAAAACGTGTTCGTCTTCGTGCCGCTCTTTTTCAGCGGGAGCATTACGCAAGTAGACAGCTTGATAGTTGGCGCAATAGTGTTCTTGGCATTCAGTTTCGTAGCCTCGTCAATATATTGCCTAAACGACATAATTGATGTTGAGGCCGACCGCCAGCATCCCGTAAAGTGTCGCCGTCCCATTGCTTCGGGCAAGGTGAGCGTTGCCGAAGGCTACGTCTGCATGGCTTTGATGCTGGTTGCAAGTTTTGCGCTTACTGTGCTATTGGGCACAACGTTCTTGGCAACGGCAGGCGTAATAGCCTTATATCTTGTGCTGAATGTGGCATATTGCCTATGGCTCAAGAGCTATGCCATTGTTGATGTGTGTATCATAGCCTTTGGATTTGTGCTGCGTCTGTTAGCCGGCGGCGTTGCAACGCAGACGCAACTGAGCAACTGGATAGTGCTTATGACGTTCCTTTTGACGCTATTCCTCTCGTTAGCGAAACGCCGCGACGACGTTGTGAGAATGAACGAGACGGGCCATGCCGCACGAAAGAACACGATACGTTACAATCTCGACTTCATAAATCAGGCAATTACCATAACTGCTACCGTAACTCTTGTGTGTTACATCATGTACTGCGTTTCTCCAGAGGTGGAACAGCGCATAGGCACACGGTATCTTTACTTGACAACCGTATTCGTGCTTCTAGGCATACTGCGCTATTTGCAGCTGACGCTTGTAGACAACAAAAGCGGCGACCCAACAAAAGCACTGCTTGGCGACCGCATGCTTCAGGCGGTAGTCGCCCTTTGGCTGCTTTCATTTATGATAATCATATACATAGCCTAACGAGAGCCCACGGCCAACGGAACACAAGCCCACGGCCTAATGCCTAAAACCCCGCGGGCTTATGAACAGTTTCCTGCGGGCTTATGAACAGTTTCCTGCGGGCTTACAGATAGTTTCCCGCGGGCTTGAGATACACAAAAGAAAACTAACAGAAAAAGGAAATGAAAAAGATATACGCTTTCGACTTTGACGGAACACTGACCAAGCGTGATTCTCTGATAGCATTCCTGCTCTTTGCTCGAGGATGGAAACAATTTGTCAAGTGTTTCACCGTTCACTTGCATTTGCTTTTGGCAATGAAGCTGCATCTGAAAGACAGCGGTAAAGTGAAGGAACGCATCTTTGCGTATTATTTCAGAGGAATGCCCGAAAGCAAGTTCAATGAGCTTTGCGAGCGTTTTGCAGCAACACATGCCGGAATACTTAGGCGCAAGGGAATAGAGAAAATCGCCGAGGCAATAGCTGACCCCGAGGCACAGGTGATGATTGTCAGTGCCAGTATAAACAACTGGGTAGAGCCTTTTTTCAGAAACATGCCTAACATAGAAGTATTCTGCACGCGCATAGAGGTGAAAGACGGCGTGGTTACGGGGCGATTCCTTTCGGCTAACTGTCGCAGGCGTGAGAAAGTGCGTCGTATACTCGCCTCGCATCCCGACAGAAAAAGCTATCGCCTGATTGCTTACGGCGACAGTAGCGGCGATATAGAGATGCTTGATTTCGCAGATGAGGCTTACTATAAACCGTTCCGGCGGTGAAACCATACGGC
The DNA here is from genome assembly GCA_963644035.1 of bacterium. GTDB lineage: Bacteria > Bacteroidota > Bacteroidia > Bacteroidales > Bacteroidaceae > Prevotella. The sequence continues at coordinate 56,160 of CAVIMN010000006.1, read as the reverse complement.
GATAACGCCATAACAGCGTAAAAGCATAGCCAAAGCGGAACTTTTATGCTGAAATTTTGTAATTTTGCAGCAATTATATTATAAGCAAAGCATGATACAGTCAATGACAGGCTACGGCAAAGCCGTGGTTGAATACGGAGAAAAGAAAATAAACGTTGAGGTAAAATCGCTGAACAGCAAGACGCTTGACCTGTCCACGCGCATCGCCCCAATCTACCGCGAGAAGGAAATGCAAATACGGCAGATGGTGTCGCAGGCACTAACGCGGGGAAAAGTGGATTTCAGTATTTGGGTAGAGAAGGAAACCGTTGTTGACGCAACTCCAGTCAATGCGGCTCTTGTGGCAAACTATTACGTTCAGCTTAAGAACATTGCCTGCAACAATGGCATTCCTGAGCCTTCCGACTGGTTTTCCACGTTGATGCGCATGCCAGACGTGCTGACACGCAATGAAACAGAAACACTTACAGATGAAGAGTGGAAGGCTGCAACAACAGCCATTGAGACAGCTCTGCACGAACTCATAGACTTCCGTCTTCAGGAAGGCGCAGCATTACAGAAGAAATTCAACGAAAAGATAGACAACATTACAGCTCTTCTCTCAAGCATAGAGCCTTACGAGAAATCGCGCGTGGAAAAAATACGCCAGCGCATAGTTGACGGTCTCAAATCCATACCGGAAGTGGATTACGACAAGAATAGACTGGAGCAGGAACTAATCTATTATATCGAAAAACTCGACATAAGTGAGGAAAAACAGCGCCTCGCAAATCATCTGAAGTACTTCCGTGAAACAATGAACGAGACGCAAGGTGTTGGCAAGAAGCTAGGTTTTATTGCTCAAGAAATGGGACGTGAAATCAACACCACGGGAAGCAAAAGCAATAACGCAGAGATGCAGAACATCGTGGTGAAGATGAAAGACGAACTGGAACAGATAAAGGAACAAGTGCTCAATGCACTGTAAAAGAAACTTTCACGTTATGCAAGGGAAAGTCATAATATTCTCCGCACCAAGCGGTAGCGGAAAAAGCACAATAATAAACTGGCTCATGTCGGAACATCCGGAACTGAACATGAAGTTCAGTATCTCGTGTACCAGTCGTGCGCCACGCGGAACAGAAAAGGACGGGGTGGAGTATTTCTTCGTTACGCCAGATGAATTCCGACGCCGCATTGCCGCCGGAGAATTCCTGGAATATGAAGAGGTTTATGCCGACCGTTTCTACGGTACGCTGAAGGCACAAGTGGAAAAGCAGCTTGCCCGTGGTGAAAACGTTGTGCTTGACGTTGACGTGAAAGGAGGTTGCAACATAAAAGCCTTCTATAAAGAGGAGGCACTCAGCCTTTTCATACAGCCGCCTTCTGTTGAAGAACTGCGCAAACGCCTTAACGGACGTGGAACAGACACACCCGAAGTTATAGAAGACCGTATAAAAAGAGCTGAATTTGAGCTCTCGTTCGCACCGAAGTTTGATACAGTTATCGTAAACGACTGCCTTGATACGGCAAAGGCTGAGGCTTACAACCAAGTCAAGGCGTTCATTGAAAAATAGTCAATGAGGGTAGGGATCTTCGGAGGGTCTTTCAACCCGATACACAACGGCCATATTTCGCTGGCGCGCCAACTGCTTAGGGCAGCTGCGCTTGATGAGGTGTGGTTTGTCGTGTCGCCCCATAACCCATTGAAGGCGGAACAAGGCCTGTTGCCCGATGGCGACCGGCTAAAACTAGTGGAAGAAGCCCTTTCAGATGAACCGCATATGAAGGCTTCCGACTGTGAGTTTCGTATGCCGCGCCCCTCGTATACGCAGCATACGCTTGAAGTATTGCAACAAGAATATCCACAGTTTCAGTTCATACTGCTGATAGGGGCAGACAACTGGCTATGCTTTAGCCGTTGGCGAGGCTACGGGGAAATATTGCGTAAGCATGAGATTGTTGTGTATCCCCGCCAAGGATATGCCGTGGAGGCAGCACTGCTTCCGGAAAACGTCAGGTTGGTTGACACAGAATTGCTCAATGTCAGCAGTACGCAAGTGCGAGAACTTGTGCAGAAAGGCTTGCCAATATCTAACCTCGTGCCGCCTTGTGTTGAGAAATATATGGAGAAATATCGTAAATCGTCAAACATGCAATAATATGAAACAAGGAATTTTCAGGGCTATCCTGCTCGCAGTAACCGTATCCTTAGTCTTTACTGTGGCAAATGCACGGAAAAACAGCTCAAAAGTGTCAAAGAAAAAGGCCGCAGCATGGGTGGCAAAAGGTGAATGGCGCAACGGATTTGACGCCATGCCCGATGCAACAGTTAACTTGCAGGAGTTCTATTTGCAGTATCACAAGAACAAGGAGCAATGGGATGCCGCATTCAAATGGCTTGCTTCAACGGATCTCCTTGCGATGCCCAAAGGGAAATTGATGATTCCCGGTACAAATGTGCGTGCTTCCGTAGAGGATAGTGCTAACGAACCGCTAGAAAAACGCAAGACGGAGTCGCACAGAAAGAAGATAGACTTCATGTATGTAGTGAAAGGAACAGAAGGCTTCATGTTGTTGGACCACAAGTCTTCTACCCCGAACTGCCAATATGACGATGCAAAGGACGTTATACGTTATGATTACGATAAGGAAAAGGCGCATTTTTTCACTTCTACGCCTAAGCGTTTCGTAGTTTGTTTCCCTTCCGACTGGCACATTGCCAAGGTGGCTACGCCGCTTTCCGATCAGACACTTAGAGTAATCGTTCTGAAAATAGATTATGTTGATTAAGCGGCCGTGGGGTGACTGAAAAATATATAAGGAAAAGTTTGCAAGAGTAAAAAATACTTGCTAACTTTGCAGTCGCTTTTGGGAACAAAGGCTAAATAAATAAGGTTTCGGGATGTAGCGCAGTTGGTTAGCGCACGCGTCTGGGGGGCGTGAGGTCGCTGGTTCGAGTCCAGTCATCCCGACCGTTTAAAAGAGTTGTAAAGATGGAATGTAATCCTAATTTACAGCTCTTTTTGTTTTTATTATATTGAAATGTTTTTCTTTCCCTATGGTGTTTGCAGTCTATGCCAAAGCTTTTTTTATTATAAAGAAAAAGAAGCAGACGTAGAAAAATTGCGCCTGCTTCTCATATTAATATTGAAACTTTATTTGTTCAGATGTTAAAGCTTTTTGAATTCGTCATAGATCTTCTCGGAAATAGCCTTGAATTCTTCGTCGGAAAGCTTTAGCTTTGGGTTGGAGAAAAGCATATCCTTTTCGCTCTGCATCGGTACAAGGTGTATGTGAGCGTGGGCAACTTCAAGACCGAGTACAGCCATTCCAACCTTTCGGCAAGGGAAGGCGTTCTTTATAGCCGTTGCAACTTTCTTTGCGAAGACAGCCATTTCGGCTATTTCGTTGTCAGTCAAGTCGAAATAGTAGTCTACTTCACGTCTCGGAATTACGAGAGTGTGTCCTTTTGCCAAAGGGTTGATGTCAAGAAATGCGTAGAATTTGTCGTTCTCAGCGCATTTCCAACTGGGTATTTCTCCGGCAGCTATTTTTGCAAATATATCCATAGTGTATATCTTCAAAAGGTTATTCAACAGATATCTTGTCAATACGCAGGTGTATTGTTCCGCGTGGTATCTTTATCTCCACCTCATCGCCAACTTTTTTGTTGAGCAATCCTTGGGCGATAGGGGTCTTTATTGATATTTTCCCTTCTTTTAGGTTTGCTTCGCTTTCGCTAACGATGGTGTAAGTCATCTTTGCTTTGTTTGCAAGATTGGTCATTTCAACCTTTGACAATATCTGTACTGCATCTGTGCTCAAGCGTGATACGTCAACAATCTTGGCTTCAGAGATTGCGAGCTTAAGTTTGTTTATCTTGTCTTCCAGGTGAGCCTGTGCCTCCTTTGCGGCATCATACTCCGAATTCTCACTAAGGTCGCCTTTGTCGGCCGCCTCTGCAATCGCTGCAGAAGCTTTTGGGCGCTCTATTCCTTCCAAGCGCTTCAGTTCGGCTATCATTTTGTCGTAGCCTTCTTGTGACATGTAAGCCATAATTGATTATTCCTTTCTTTATATGTGTTTTTAAAACAGTATAAGACAATGGATTCCGACAGTAAGAATAAGCCGGAATCCATTATCTTTTCTACGTTTTCTTGAATTTTTCGTCTGCAAAGTTAGTAATAATAACTGAAACAGAAAGCAAAAAAAAAGCGAAAAACATTAACCTTTATATAATTATGTGTATTTTTGCAGTCAAATAATACTGATACTACAACACGTAATATTCTTTTTATGATTACTCTTTCGGAAAAACAGGCAATCCTTGAACTGATGCACCGCCAGGTTGTGCCTGCGATAGGGTGCACCGAACCTATAGCCGTAGCCCTTTGTGTAGCGAAGGCTGCAACTGTTTTGGGACAAGAGCCAGAGGCTATCCGCGTAAGGCTCAGCGCAAATATATTCAAGAATGCCATGGGGGTGGGTATTCCGGGAACGGGAATGATTGGTCTCCCCATAGCAATAGCTTTGGGAGGGCTTGCTGGCAAGCCTGAACTTATGCTGGAAGTGTTGCGCGACTGCAGCGCACAGGATGTGGAACGCGGTAAAAAATATATAGCAGAAAACCGTATTGAGATTACTCTTGAGAAGGAAGACGAGGATAAGCTCTATATAAATGCACTGGTGAAGGCTGGCGATAAAGAAGCCGAAGCAAGGATAAAAGGCGAGCATACCAATTTCGTATACTTGCGTAGCGGCAACGAGGTGTTGCTGAACAAGCAGACTTGCTCTGCTGCCCAGCATGCAGACGACGGGATAAAGCTTACTCTTGCCAAGGTCTATGAGTTTGCGTCTACTGCAGAACTTGACGATATCCGCTTTATACTTGAGGCGAAACGTCTTAACGAGGCAGCGGCAGAAGCAGGACTGCGCGAAAACTATGGTCATGAATTGGGCAAGACGCTGTGTAGCCCGCTTGGACACGGCATTATGGGCGAGAGCATTTTCTCGCGTATACTGTCTGCCACAAGTTGTGCCTGCGACGCAAGAATGGCAGGAGCGATGATTCCTGTAATGAGCAATAGCGGTAGCGGTAATCAGGGTATTTGTACTACAATGCCCGTCGTGGTCTTCGCCAAGGAAAACCACAATACTGAAGAAGAACTCATAAGGGCACTCATTATGAGTAACCTCACGGCAATCTATATAAAGCAGAATCTTGGAGCATTGTCTGCCCTTTGTGGATGCGTTGTGGCGAGCACAGGCAGCAGTTGCGGAATAACCTATCTTATGGGAGGCACGTATGAGCAAATTTCTTTTGCCGTTAAGAACATGATTGCCAATCTTACAGGTATGATTTGCGATGGTGCCAAACCTAGCTGTGCGCTGAAGCTCACCTCTGGCGTGAGTACAGCCGTGCTAAGTGCCATGTTAGCTATGCAACATAAGTATGTTACTTCAGTGGAAGGCATAATTGACGATGATGTAGACCAGAGTATTCGCAATCTTACCTCCATCGGTAGTAAAGGAATGAACGATACCGACCGCTTTGTCCTTGACATTATGACCCACAAAACCAAACAAGAAAACGAAAATCAAAAAGCATAAGAATAAAAAATGAAAAGAAATTTTGCAAAAAAGGTGTTCCTTACCACCTTGACGCTGCTCATTGCGGTTATGGCGTGGGCGCAATCCAATCCGGTACACTTTACCGTTAGTCAGAAGCAAGTGTCTGACAATGAGATAGAGGTAGTATTCAAAGGCTCGATAGCAAAGGGGTGGCATGTATATTCTCCAGAGATACCTGCCGATGGCCCTATTCCTGCCACAATTACTACAGAGAAATCGGAAGGAGTGAAAGCCGTTGGCAAGCTCAAAGCACAGGGAAAGGAGATAAAGGAATATGATCAGATATTCGGAATGCAGTTGCGCTATTTTGAAAATAGCGTAACATTTGTGCAACGCTACAAGATTACAGGGAAAACTTATGCAGTTAAAGGCTATCTTGAATATGGTGCATGCAACGATACCGGTTGTATGCCGCCAACAGCCGTAGAATTCTCATATAAGGGCAATGGGCCTGCAGATGCCCCGGAGGCAACTGATGCAACGGCTGATGTGGCAGAAACTGCGAAAGATACAGCTTCTGTGAATGCTCTTGCGGCAACGGATTCGGCAAGTGTTGATTCTGCAGCCATATCTGCGGTGGCTGATGGTGATTTGTGGAAGCCGGTAATCAACGAACTGAAGGCTTTCCAAGATGGCGGCACGGCAAGCCATTCTCTTTTCTACATACTTGTGATGGGATTTGTAGGTGGTCTTTTGGCAGTACTCATGCCGTGTATCTGGCCTATTATCCCAATGACAGTGAGCTTCTTCCTGAAACGTAACAAGGATAAGGCAAAGGGTATTCGAGATGCCGTGACTTACGGTATTTCAATTATTGTGATTTATGTGCTACTCGGCTTCTTGATAACATTGATATCTGGTGGAAACGGATTGAATAGCTTGTCAACCAATGCTATTTTCAATATCATTATATTCCTTGTTCTTGTGGTTTTCGCCGTATCATTCTTTGGTTGGTTTGAACTAGAGTTGCCTTCAAAATGGACAAATTCCGTTGATAATAAGGCGTCGGCTACGAGCGGTTTGGTTTCAATCTTCCTTATGGCATTTACGCTTGTGCTCGTTTCCTTCTCATGCACGGCGCCAATTATCGGACTTCTTCTTGCAGAATTCTCTACATCAGGGAATATTGCAGCTCCGGCAGTGGGAATGTTGGGCTTCAGCGTTGCTCTTGCTCTGCCATTTACATTGTTTGCAATGTTCCCCGCATGGCTGAAGTCTGCTCCAAAGTCTGGTTCTTGGATGAATACACTGAAAGTGTCGCTTGGTTTCGTGGAGTTGGCATTCTCACTCAAGTTCCTGTCTGTTGCCGATTTGGCTTACGGATGGCATCTTCTCGACCGCGAAACGTTCCTCGCGCTTTGGATTGCAATATTCTTCCTCTTGGGACTTTATCTCATTGGTAAGCTTAAGTTCCAAAGCGACGTGATGATGGGTGAGAGTAAGCCTATGCCTGTGCCGTGTGTTATGCTCGGTCTTGTGTCATTGGCTTTCGCTATATATATGGTTCCCGGCTTGTGGGGTGCACCTTGCAAGGCGGTCAGCGCATTCGCTCCGCCAATGAATACACAGGATTTCAACCTGAATACTAACGAAGTGAAACCCAAATACACATCATATGAGGAGGGTATGGCTGCTGCCGCTGCACAGGGCAAACCGGTACTCGTAGACTTTACAGGTTTCGGTTGTGTGAACTGTCGCAAGATGGAAGCTGCAGTATGGACAGATCCACGTGTGGCAGACAAACTTAACAACGACTATATTCTCATTTCCCTTTATGTTGATGATAAACAACCTCTGCCTAGTCCGATAGAAGTAACGGTCAATGGTCAGAAGCGCACTCTGCGCACGGTTGGCGACAAGTGGAGTTATCTGCAGCAAAGCAAGTTTGGCGCATTGGCTCAGCCTTATTATGTCACGCTTGACGCTTCAGGAAATCCTCTTTCACGCTCATTCTCATATAAAGAGGATGTTGCTGAATATCTTGACTTCCTGAATGAAGGACTTGACAATTATAAGAAATAACAATGCAACTATAGTCATGATTAAGGATTTGCTTTCTTTTCTTGATAGTTCTCCTGTGAATTTTCTTGCAGTAAGAACGATTGGTGAACGGCTCGAAGCTGCCGGTTTCAGACGCATGGATGCAGCTGAACCTATTGGAACGTTGAAAGCTGGAGATCAAATCTTCTTTACGAAGAATGATTCCTCGTTGTATGCTATGCGCATAGGTGCAAAAACACTTGCAGACAACGGCTTCCATGTTATTTGCGCCCATTGCGACTCTCCGACTTTCCGCATAAAACCCAATGCAGAGATTACTTGTGAGGGTGGAATAACCAAACTGAATACAGAAGTTTATGGCGGGCCAATAATGAGCACTTGGTTCGATCGCCCGTTGAGTATTGCGGGGCGTGTTATTGTTCGTACATCGGATGTTATGAATCCAGCCACGCGTTTGCTTAATGTAAAGCGGTCTCTGCTGCAGATAAGCAACCTGCCGATACATTTCAACCGTCAGGTTAATGATGGTGTGAAGCTGAGTAGACAGAAAGACATGATGCCGATTCTTGGTATAGTGAGCGAGCATCTAGAAAGTGGCAACATGCTTATGAATCTTATCTCGCAAGAGCTTGGGGTTGATATTGCCGATATTCTGGATTTTGACCTTTATCTTTATGACTTTACTTCTGCATGTACGTTTGGTATCCATGATGAATTTATTTCAAGTGGGCGACTTGATGACTTGAGTATGGTGCATGCAGGTCTTGTTGCCTTGCTTTCCAGTGGAGAGACCATACCGGAAACAACGCAAGTGCTTGCGATATTTGATAATGAGGAAACTGGTAGTCAGACTAAACAGGGGGCTGGCAGCCCGTTCTTTGGCAATTTGCTGCAGCGAATAGTGCTGGCTCAGGGCGGAAATGCAGAAGATTATTTCCGCTGTGTGGAAAAGTCATTCATGATATCTGCCGACAATGCCCACGCTTGGCATCCGAATTATCCTGAAAAATATGACCCTACCAACCATCCTGTGCTGGGTGGTGGTCCGGTAATAAAGTTCAACGCAGCACAAAAATATGCTAGTGATGCCGCTTCGGCCGCTGTTTTCGCAGGAATATGCGAGAAGGCAGGTGTGCCTTGTCAGCGTTTTGTGAACCATAGCGACGTTGCTGGAGGCAGTACTCTTGGGAATATCCTTGCAGCATCGTTGCCTTTGCGTGGCGTTGATATGGGAAATCCTGTGTTGGCAATGCATTCCGTGCGTGAAACCGCTTCCACAGCAGACCATGTCTTCTGCATAAAGGCATTTATGCAGTTCTATCTTTTATAGAATAAGGACCTCTTCTTGCGTGTTTTGCCAACATTATATATATAATAAGGTGTAATGGCAAAGCAATGTATGCGTAAATGTAGGATAATCTGCATGGTTCAAAAATAAAATAATCCCCTCTAGACGATCTTAAACGAGTAATGTCTAGAGGGGATTCTTCTTGTTGTCTGTAGGAAAAGCTACAGATTTGTCGGGATTATTTTACGAATTTCTTGCCATTTTTTATGTAAACCTTGCCTTTTTGTGCGGGGGCAGTCAACTTACCGTCGAGAGTATATGTTTTTCCGTTGCTGGTAATCGCAAATTTCTGACTTTTAATCTCGTTGATTCCAGTTTCAACCTTTTTGTATTTGAATATGACAGAAGCGAAAAGTTGTTTGTTTTTGCCTTTAGAGTCTACTTCTGATGTTGTTATATTAGAGTTATCAAAAGTAAGTTTAATGCTTTTCTCTGCTTCAAACCCTTCAACAGTCTTTGTTACAGGCGACTGTCCTGCCGTTCCGCCGGGGAATGTTACTTGCTCGTCCAGCACGTTGGTGTCAGTATCGTCAATGTAAACACCAGTCATGTATATAGAACGGTCGGCTGTTGTTGAAGTATTGTTACTGTATCCCTCAATTGTAAATCCAAGAATCTTGTAACCTTCGTTTACAGAGAACACGATAGCGTCGTTGTTGTTGGTGCGTATTTTTATGTAGCCGTTGCTTTCGCTATTTGTCAGCTCTCCGTTTTCACCGGCCGTATAGCAGTTTCCGTTCACAACGCCTTTGTCTGCAGCAGGTTTCTTCAAGGTTTCATTGCCTTCATCGGCTTCAGGGACAATAATGGTCTCGGGAGCGTGGCTCTCAGTCTGCGTTGTGTAGTTCGTTCCGTCCACGCCAAGATAGTCAGGCAAGTAATAACCAAGATGAGGTGGCTGGTTGTATGATGAATTTTGCCAAACTACTCCCATGCGGTAAACGTGGTCTTCCATCAAACATGGTACTTTGTACTTCGTTGGCTCTGGAGTAGAATAGATAAGTATCTTGCATGTTGGTGCTGTAAAGTCGCTCTCATACTGGAACATTATCAGTTCTTCGCGCCAATCTCCCAATATATCGGCCTGCAAGCACGGTGTTGCTTTTGTTGTGTTGCAGGACATGGGCGAACCATAGTCGGAAAATTCTTGGAACGTATAGATACTGTTTGCAGCCGTATTGAAATTCTTTATGCTTGGTGCGGACTTACCTGTGCTACTGTTGTAGTGTCCGTCGAAAGTCTGGTCGTATGGATCACCAGTCCAATAGATTCTAAAATTTGTGTCGGGCTTTTTTCCAAAAACTTCAGAACCGTCAGAGCAACTGCGCATTATTCCGTCAGCACTAGACCAGAATTCGTAGCCTCTTTTGGCAGGGATAAAGTCGGCAGCCAGCCCGCGCCCATTGTCTGCCGTACCAGTTGCAGAAACAAGTAACTCGCCTGTTGTTGCGTCATGTACGTCATATCCATACGGACTCTCTTCGTGAGGCATCATAATCTCCAGTCCTGCGCGGTCAGGGCAGAGGTCTGCAAGATGAATCGCGTCTCCATGTCCTTTTCCTGTGGCGCAAAGCAATTTGCCTTCATGGCTTATTGTAGCAGAACCGATAACGATTTCGTCGTAACCGTCAGTATTTACATCGCCAATAGAAATCCCGTGTACTCCTTGGCCGAAGCTTGATGTGCCAGATCCACTGAACAATGTATTGCCTTTGCCGTCGAGAGTTGTCCATTTCCCGCTGAAACCTCTATGCAGCCAGCGCGTGGTCAAGTCTGTTCCGTTCCAATCAACAGCCCAAATGAAGCAGTTTGCATAATATCCCCTTTGGAATATGGCTGTCGGGAGCTTGTCAAGTCCGTCAAGATATGCCACAGCAGCGTTGAAACGCTCAGAGCGGTTATAGTTAGAGTCGCCAAAAAAACTGTTTGCGCTTGTGGCTGATGTAGGGAAATCCTCTCCCGACCGTCCTGGAGAATACCAAATCGTTTTCATAGCCTTGCCGGTTTGTCCGTTGAAAACAGTAAGAAATTCCTCTCCGCCATACACGCGTCCTTTGCTTGTGACGTACGTCTTGGTGTTGTCCGTGGCCTGTATCGTGGCATCGCCCGCGTCGCTTACATATGCTCCAGTGCCATCGGTAGAACCAGCGGCAGTCTTGCATACCAATTCTGCTTTACCATCACCGTCAAGGTCGTAGACAACGAGTTGTGTAGTATGGTTACCCGAACGGATATTCAGTCCAAGGTTAATGTCTTTCTCCCAAAGATGTGTACCGTCCATGCGGTAAGCACTTATTATCACGGGCGAAGAATATCCCTCTTTGCCACTATCGCGAGCGTTGTCAGGCAGCCATTTTAATATAAGCTCGTAGTTTCCGTCTCCGTCAACGTCGCCCACACACATGTCGTCGGGGCGATAGCGTCCAGTCGTGTTGCCGCTTTTTATGCTTGCAGGGCGTTTAACGTCAAAACTGGTAAACATGTTGTTCCAAGCCGTAGCCTCGCTCGTTTCGCCAGCGGATGTTTCAATTTTGTATGTGTCGCCAGGCTTTCCCTCTTTGTCAAGCCAATTGGTAACATCGCTGATGTTGCTTGCCACCTTTGTGCCGTTTCTGTAAACGTTGAAGGTTAATTCTTTTGCATCGGCCGTAAGTGAACGCCAGGAGACCAAGATTCCCTGACTTGTTTTAACGGCAACAGGTGCGCGGTTGAGCTTTTCTTTTACTTGTTGTGCCGACGTTGATAGAGTAATCCCTGTCAAAGTAGCGGCTAAGAGTAGTGTTTTTCTCATTTTTTGTTATGTTTTGTTAGTTTATGACAGATTGTAGTTTGTCTTCAGATTATAGATAGGTATTGCAAAGTTACTTATTTTTCCTTTCAAATCTGCAATTAAGTTACTTTAATATTGCTTGTGTTCATTTTGCGGTCGCTAGTGAGGTATTCTCATTATGGAGGAATAACGTATTCTTTACTTCCTTGCATAAATCGTCTGCCGTTTCTTTTTATAGTGGAAATAATTGTGGGCGGTATAGAAAAGACGTATATTTGCATTTGAATAAGAACAGTTGTTCTCTGACAAAAAACAATAAGAACAGATGAAACCAATATTCATAACAGGCCCTTGCGTGATAGAGTCGGCAGAACTTCTTGACACTGTGGCAAAGGAAGTGAAGCGGCTTGAATTACTGACTGGGGCAACTTTTTATTTTAAGGCCTCATTTGATAAGGCCAACCGTACGTCAATCCATTCTTTCCGTGGCCCTGGAATAGAACGGGGCTTGCAGATGTTAGCTGACATAAAGGCGAAATATGGCTTACCGTTGCTTACGGATATTCATGAAAGTTGGCAGGCTAAGTTAGCAGGCGAGGTCGTTGATGTGCTGCAGATTCCCGCATTTCTGTGCAGACAGACAGACTTACTTGTTGAGGCTGCCCGTACGGGGCGCACAGTAAACATAAAGAAAGCCCAGTTCTTGTCTGGTGATGACATGCGCTATCCCGTAGAAAAATGTCGCGAAGCAGGAGCAAAGGAAGTGTGGTTGACAGAGCGTGGAAATTCTTTCGGCTATAACAATCTTGTGGTAGACTTCCGCAATATTCCTATAATGTGTCAGTATGCCGACCGTGTTATTATGGATTGCACCCACAGTGTGCAGCGCCCGGGGGCAGCAGGTGGCAAGACAGGAGGCGACAGACAGTTCGTTCCAATGATGGCAATGGCGGCAAAAGCATTCGGAACCCAAGGCTATTTCTTTGAAACACATCCTGATCCCGACAAAGCTCTAAGTGACGGTCCAAATATGCTCTATCTGAAAGATTTGGAGAAAGTGGTGGAAAACTTGTTGAAAGATTAACGTTTAGAATGGGAAAAGACTATGAAATATACTCAGACTGCAATAAAATGTATAGAAGACGAGTCGCAGGCTTTGCTTGAACTCATCCCCAATATAGGCGAAAGCTTTGATAAAGCGGTGGAAATAATATTGGGATGCAGTGGAAAACTAATAGTAACCGGTGTTGGTAAGAGTGGGCACATAGGTGCAAAGATAGCAGCTACACTGTCTTCCACGGGTACTCCGAGTTTCTTTATTAACCCTCTTGATGCGTTTCACGGCGATTTGGGCGTTGTACAGAAGGGGGATGTTGTTTTAGCCATTTCAAATTCCGGTCAGACAGACGAGCTTCTCCGTTTTCTTCCCTACATGATAGAACATGGAATCCCCGTAATAGGAATGAGCGGCAACCCAGATTCCTTGCTTGCCAAATATTCTTCAGCGCACCTCAATGCAGGAGTTAGTCGCGAGGCATGCCCGCTAGGACTTGCTCCCACGTCGTCAACAACAGCCGCCCTCGCACTTGGCGATGCTTTGGCTTGCTCGCTTATGGTGGCACGCAACTTCAAGGCTACGGATTTTGCGCGTTTTCATCCTGGTGGCACGCTGGGCAAGCGTTTGCTTACAAGGGCAAAGGATGTTATGCGCACCGACGATTTGCCAGTGATTGCCCCAGATGTGAAACTTGGCGAAGCCGTGATACACGTGAGCAACGGCCGTCTTGGATTATGTGTGGCAACAGAAAATGATAGGGTAGTGGGGCTTGTTACTGATGGTGACATACGGCGTGCGATGGAAAGTCAGCAAGACCATTTCTTCCAACTTTCTGTTAGAGATATAATGACCCGTTCGCCCAAAACTGTTTCGCCCGAAACGAAGGTAACGGAAATAGAGCGTATCCTCCACGAAAACAAGATTCATTGTGTTCTTGTTGTAGACAAAGAATGTCATTTGCTCGGAGTCGTGGATTCTTTCCGCACGATGATATAATTCACAACTTCGCACAATCGTCTTAAAACCAATTCGCCTCGCTACGGATGCTGCTTAGGCTAATCCCGTAGTGAGGCGAAAAATATTAATGATTATGCTCCATCCTTTTTATTGCAAGTGCTGCATAATCCATTTGTATTGAGAATATTCAGTATCGTCCGACGTCCAATGCTCATTGATGGGCGTTATAAGTGACTCCTTTTTACAGTTGAGTGTGTTCCAAACTGCATAGCTGGTGGTTGGCGGACAGGTGACATCGTTGTAGCCCCAAGTCATGAATACTGGACAATCTACGTGGCGTGCAAAGTTTACTACATCAAAATATGCTAGAGTCTTTATTGTTTCAGTGGTAAGTGTTCCCGTTTCCTTTTTGAAATGCGGGTAGCCTCCAGTGCGGTTCTTCTCGTAGTATGCTGCCATGTCGCTGAGTGCCGGGTGATTAACCACACACTGCGTAATGCGTTTGTCCAGTCCGGCGGCAATAATAGACAACGCACCGCCTTGACTTCCGCCCTGCATTATAACGTTCTTACCGTCCCATTCGGGCAGTGTAACCGCAAAGTCTACCATTCTTACAAGTGCGAGATAAACGTCTTTCATATAGAAACGGTTGCGGTTGTCAATGCCGTAGGAAAGGTAACCATTGTCGTTGCCGTTGTTGAAGCAGCGGCTTATTTCGTCAAATGTAGATTTTGGCAGTCGTGGGTCAAGGCCATGTATCTCCATCTCAATCCTAATGCATCCGCCTTCTCCGTAATATCTGTGGCGTAATGGCTCTTTTATAGTCTTTATGCCAGCTCCTGGAGGACAAATTACAATGGGGCAACTTTTTTCAGACTTCTTTTTAGGTATAAAAAGGTACGCGTAAACAGAGCGGTTATTCACGGTCTGTAGCTTTAGCAGACGGCATGTCATTTTTTCCGTAGTGTATTCCGGTGCATCTTCAAGAGAATATTTCAGAGGCTTCTTGCGCATGCGTTCAATGTTCTCGTTCCAAAATAGAGAGAAGTCCTCCGGCTCTTTCGTGTATGGTTTTATCTTTTCAGCGTCAAAGCCAACTTTTATGTGATGCTGCGTGCGCTTGCCGTCAATCTCGGCAGTCATTTTCAAATCGCGGAACCCAGCTGTTTTTCTTGTTCCTATAACAATGCGACAACGTCCGTCCTTTATCTTTGCCGTGCCCTGCACATCAGGCGAAAGCATATCGTTGGAAATCTCATAAGAAATGTTGCCTTGAGCAGGTATACCATATTTGTAAAGTTGCACGTCTACTGTTGCTTTTTCGCCGGTTTTGTATAGCCAGTTGGCGTGATCCGGTACGGTTACCCACAAGTAGTCAGAGCGGTACGGATAGTTCTCCGCCCGCATGTTCTCTATTACTGCAAGTATGAGGAATAGAGCAAAAAAAAGTTTTTTCACTATTGTTGAAGTTTTTAAAAGTTCTGTGGCATGCGTCTCATTTGTATGCCGTTGTAAATGTTTTTCGTTTCTCTCATATCCTCAAAAAGCCTCAGTAGTAAATTGATTTTGTTTATGTCATATCATTTCTGTTTGTTGGGTAATTATATATAATGTCCTTCTCTTTTTACATGAATTTCTCCCCTTCTTTAATCTGCACTTCGTTAACGTATTTGCGTATTAGTGCCGACGAATCCTCTTTCTTGCAAACGAGCAACACATTGCCTTTCTCGGCAACGATATATCCGTTCAGCCCGTTCAGTATCGCAATGTGGTCGTCGGGCATCTTTATTATGTTGCCGTG
Organism: bacterium; assembly: GCA_963644035.1. Taxonomy (GTDB): domain Bacteria; phylum Bacteroidota; class Bacteroidia; order Bacteroidales; family Bacteroidaceae; genus Prevotella. Next base: position 40,613 of record CAVIMN010000006.1, on the reverse strand, counting down.
GCATTTGTCCAGCAGTACTTTGTTGCTCAACACCACGTTGTCGCCTTCTCCTCTGCTCATAGTCTCATACATGGAATGCCACGTGCCTAAGTCTGCCCACCCAAAGGAACATTGCATCAGACTGACACCTTTTGTCTTTTCTAATATGGCGTAGTCGATTGATAGGTTAGGGTAAACGGAGTAACGTTCTTCAATGCAAGATTCTTCGCGAGCAATACTATATCCTTTGTCTCCGTTGTCAAGCGCACGCAACACTGGGGGGAAAATGTCGCAAAGGCAATTCCAAAGATGTTCTCCCCGGGCTATGAACATGCCTGTGTTCCATAGAAATTCTCCGCTATTCATGAACATCTTTGCAAACTCGCGTTCAGGTTTCTCCGTGAAACTCTTCACGCTATAGATGCAGTCTGTCAGTTTTACCCCGTCTTTTTGTATGTATCCGTATCCAGGCTCGGGGCGCGATGGTTTTACGCCCATGGCCAAGATGTTTCCATTTGCCGTGACCCAGTCTAGACCGCAGGTCACATCGTGACGGAATGCGTTCTCGTCTGTAATCATTTGGTCCGACGGAACGATTACAACCCTAGCACGCTCGTTCTGATGCAGAATGCGGTGTAGGGCCCATGCCACGCTGGGTGCAGTATTGCGCGAAACCGGTTCGCTCAATATATTCGTTTCATCTATTTCAGGAAGTTGCTCCTTAACGAGCCCTGTGTATTCGATGTTTGTTGTTATTATTATGTTTTTGGCAGGGATTACAGAGACCATCCTGTCGAAAGTAGCCTGTAGTAGGGAACGTCCGGTTGAAAAAAAATCAAGAAACTGCTTCGGACGGTTCTCCCTGCTGGCGGGCCAAAGCCTTTTCCCCTTGCCGCCTGCAAGGACAATGCAATAGTTGCTATCGTTGAATTTCTCCATCATGTCAATAACTTCAATATGTATGGTATCCGTGTGCGTCTAATCTTATTCCACTACGAAGTTACTTGTTATTTTTCAGCTTGCCAACAAATTTTGTTTTTTTTCGCTTTTCTTTCGGAAAGCTAAGCATTGTCTGCCTGTTTCGTTGGCGTTATTAAATCATTCTAGAACTTTTGTTGGCGAAAAATTTGGCGTTTAGAATAAAAGTATTACCTTTGCACCGCAATTAAGCCCAGATGGCGGAATCGGTAGACGCGCTGGTCTCAAACACCAGTGGGGCAACCCGTGCCGGTTCGACCCCGGCTCTGGGTACGTAAGCGGCTGAGATGTTCAAAAGACACTCGGCCGTTTTCTTTTTTTATCCCTTTTGTGTATCCGTATTATTTATTTTATAATGCAGACGCTGCAGTGATGAGAAAATATCCGTGTGGGTTATTGCATGCTTCCCCGTAGGCTTCCAATTTTATCCCCACGGGTTTTCAACTTTATCCCCACGGGCTTTGGGTTTTATTTCTGCGGGCTTCTTAATGAGATAAAGTTTGTGCTCATGGTAAACTCTTTTGTTTGTATGCTTTGTTAAATAAATATAAATATTCAAGTAGGAGATATTTTATATAATGAGCTGTGTGATAAAATTCGTAACTTTGCAGTCCGATTATTTAACGGGAATGCTTAGATTCCCACGGGCGTAGTGTTAATAGTTGAACCTTTGGCCGGGTGAGACGGTTAGTGAATCTGCGTTCAATCGTTGTTGCGCGTTCTTTTGAGCATCGTTGCTTGGAGAGTGGCAAGACGAAATGAAATTTAAGAAAAACGTTTTTTAGTAGTAAAATTTAAACATCAGAATGAACACTTTAAGTTACAAGACTATTTCTGCTAATAAGGAAACAGTCAACAAAGAGTGGGTTGTTATTGACGCCACAGACCAAGTAGTAGGTCGCCTTTGCTCAAAGGTTGCAAAATTGCTGCGCGGTAAATACAAGCCAAACTTCACTCCTCACGTAGATTGCGGTGACAACGTAATCATCATCAATGCCGGTAAGGTATATTTCACTGGCAAGAAGGAAACCGATAAGGTTTACACACGTTATACTGGCTATCCAGGCGGACAGCGTTTCAATACTCCAGCTGAGCTTCGTACTCGCAAGGACGGTGTTGACAAAATTATCCGTCATGCTGTTAAGGGTATGCTCCCTAAAGGTCCTCTCGGCCGCAGCCTTTTGAAAAACCTCTATGTATATGAGGGAACAGAGCACAACCAAGAGGCTCAGAAACCTAAAGCAATCGATATTAACCAGTATAAATAATTCACACGATAATGGAAGTAATTAACGCAATTGGTCGCCGCAAAAGTGCCGTAGCGCGCGTTTATATGAGCGAAGGTACCGGCAAGATAACCATTAACAAGAAGGATATTACTGAATATTTCCCTTCAGCAATCATACAGTATGTAGTAAAGCAGCCTCTGCTTGCTCTTGATGTTGTTGAGAAGTATGACATAAAGGCAAACCTTGATGGCGGTGGCTTCACTGGCCAGAGCCAGGCTCTGCGTCTTGCTATCGCACGCGCTCTCGTGAAGGTTAATGCTGAAGACAAGAAGACCTTGAAAGATCACGGCTTTATGACTCGCGACTCTCGTGCCGTTGAGCGTAAGAAGCCAGGTCAGCCAAAGGCTCGTCGTCGCTTCCAGTTCAGCAAGCGTTAATCCTCTGGATAGCTGGACACGTTTAGTATCTAAACCGGCAGGACCCGGCATGAGGCCGGTTACCAGCAGGCTGATTCTAACAAATAGGAATAAAAAAGAACGTAAACAAATTTATTTTAAAAAAGAAACGAAATGTCAAGAACTAATTTCGATATGCTTCTGAAGGCCGGATGTCACTTCGGTCACCTTACCCGTAAGTGGAATCCTGCAATGGCTCCTTATATTTTTATGGAGCGTAACGGCATTCATATCATCGATTTGTATAAGACTGCAGCCAAGATTGACGAAGCTGCTGATGCTTTGAAGCAAATCGCGAAGTCTGGAAAGAAAATACTGTTCGTTGCTACTAAAAAACAGGCTAAGGACGTAGTTGCTGCAAAGGCTGCTTCTGTAAATATGCCATACGTTATCGAGCGTTGGCCAGGTGGTATGCTCACCAACTTCCCCACAATCCGCAAGGCAGTGAAGAAGATGGCTAACATCGACAAGCTGATGAACGACGGTACATACTCTAATCTTTCTAAGCGCGAAATACTGCAGATCTCACGCCAGCGTGCAAAGCTCGAGAAGAACCTCGGCTCTATTGCTGACCTTACCCGTCTGCCTTCCGCACTCTTCGTTGTGGATGTTATGAAAGAGGCCATCGCCGTTAAAGAGGCTAAGCGCCTTGGAATCCCTGTGTTCGCAATCGTTGACACAAATTCAAATCCTAAGGATATCGATTTCATGATTCCTGCTAACGACGATGCTAAAGACAGCATTGATGTTATCCTGCAGGCATGCTGCGATGCTATCAATGAGGGACTTGAAGAGCGCAAGGTTGAGAAGGCTGACGAGAAGGCTGCTAAAGAGCAGGCTGAAACAGCTGAAGACAAGCCAAAGCGTGCACGCAAGGCTCGCAAGGATGCTCCCGCAGAGGCAGAAAATGCTGAGGAAGCTCCCGCAGAAGCATAAGGCATAAGTAAATAATATTGAGAATCGCCCGGCTATAATAAGGCGGTTCTCAATTTTCGATTAAAAAAGAATAATAATTCCAAACCATAAATCATTTATAAAACTATGGCTGTATCAATAGCTGATATTCAGAAACTGCGCAAGATGACTGGCGCAGGTCTTTCTGACTGCAAGAAAGCTCTCACTGATTCTGAGGGTGATTTCGAAAAGGCAGTAGAGATTATCCGCGAGAAGGGACAGGCTATCGCTGCAAAGCGTTCTGACCGCGAAACTTCAAACGGATGTGTACTCGTAAAATGCGCTGACGGCTTTGCCGCTATCGTTGCCTTGAAGTGCGAAACCGACTTCGTTGCAAACGGAGCTGACTATATCAAACTGACACAGGATATCCTTGACGCTGCTGTTGCCGCAAAGGCTAAGTCGCTTGACGAGGTAAAAGAACTTGTTTTGGCTGACGGCACAAAGGTGCAGGATGCAGTAATCGCACGTTCTGGTATCACTGGAGAAAAGATGGAACTTGACGGATACAACTTTATCGAAGGTGAAAACGTTTCTGTTTACGACCATATGGGCAAGCATACTCTCTGCACAATGGTTCAGACAAATAAGGCAGCTGAAGAGCAGGCTCACGCTATCGCAATGCAGGTTGCAGCCATGAACCCTGTTGCTCTCGATGAAGCAAGCGTTCCACAGGAAGTAAAAGATACAGAGCTGAAGGTTGCTATTGAAAAGACAAAGGAAGAGCAAGTTCAGAAGGCTGTTGAAGCAGCGCTCAAGAAGGCTGGTTTCAACCTCTATATCTCAGAGAGCGAAGAGCACTTGGCTGAAGGTATTCAGAAAGGCAACATCACAGAGGCACAGGCTGACGAGATTCGTGAACTTAAGAAGACTACTGCAGAGGCGAAAGCTGCTAATTTGCCAGAGCAAATGATACAGAATATCGCTAAGGGTCGTATGAATAAGTTTTTCAAAGACTCTTGCCTTCTTAATCAGGAATTCATTCAGGACAGCAAGAAGAGCGTTTCTGATTATCTGAAAGAGGCAGACAAAGAACTCACAGTAGTTGATTTCAAGCGCTTTACACTTCGTGCTGAATAATCTACGAGAGTAATGATATAATATAGCCGGGCTGGTGATTAAATTACTTTAGCCCGGCTTCTTTGTGTTTATACGGAAAGTTGATCCCGTATTTTGTACGTATTATTTCTCACTGGTTGTAGATTGATAGCCACCTTTACGCTCAGGTTTTATCATAATACAGTATGCAAATATCCGTTTATTCTTAAAATATGCTCTAAAAGTTTTGTTTTGTCAAATAATAGCACTATATTTGCAGTGCTAAAAGCTATTTAAGACAAAGCATTAACTATTAAGAGAAAAATTATGGAAACGAAAAATCAAGAACAAACGTTACGCAGTAAAATTCTAAATGCAAATGGTTTCAACAGATATGCATTGTTATTTATATTGTTTGTAACGGCAATAACAATGCAAGCCCAAATTCGAGTGGTTGATTCTGAAAGCGGAGACCCTGTAGATGTGGCTAGTGTGTTTGACAATGCAAGCGGAAAATTGTTAGGACTTACTGATGTTGACGGCAACTTGCCTTCTGCTGCAGAAAAGTGTTCAAGCATTTCGCTACAGCACATAAACTACAAAACATGTAATGCCATCATAAGTTTAGTGGAAGGCAAGCAGATAAAAATGACACCTTATTCGCGCGAAATAAAGGACGTAAAGGTTAGCAAGGACCCGAAGGCGAGGATAAGGATGAAAGTAGCTGTGCGTACATATGTTTATACCAATGGTCAGGTGGCGATTGTTACCGAGGAATTGTGCAATCTTTATTTTAAAAATACAAAATCGCGAATGACGCCCAAATTCGTGTCTATGGCAAGAACATCCTATGCGGATGCGGCTACACTCAAGTCTCAGTCGCGTTTTATCAGGATATTGGCACAAATAAATGATCCTACAGGCATGTGTGACTATAATCTTTGCCAGGATTACGACAAAGTCTTGAATGGTGCAAGAATACCGACTGCATGGAAAAGAGAGGGCGGCGTGACGTATATGAATGAGGACAGCGTGAACAAGAGATGTGAGATTATACTTGATAGCGTATTCTTCAAGAAACCATTTTCTATTTGGCCTTTCCCGGTATCTATAGCCAATGTATATACAAGCGAGACATATAGCTTAGCAAACGGAAAGCCACGCCTTTATGATATGCAGAACAAACTAAACTTGTATCGTATAATAAGGAAAAAAACGGGTGAGTTTGTTGATTATGGTGTTGAAATGTATGTCTATGGCATTGACTATGCCACAAAGGATGATGTGAAGAGCGACAAACAAATGCCTCTTGAAGAGTTTTATCTGCCAGAAGGACTGGAATTGCCAGATATGAACCCCAATATTAAAAAGGCAATGGGGCGTATGACGAAGTTCCGTAATATTGATGAAATATTGGGCGAAGACGACTCTTTAAATATTGATGCAAAGGGGGAAAACCCGTCTGATGATGCCGAAGATTAAAAGTAAACATTAAAATGAAAATTTTTGCAGTGGGTTTGAACTACCCTCAACACAATAAAGAACTTAAAGAAACGTTATATAAGGGAGAGAAGCCTGTTATTTTCACAAAGGCAGACTCCTCTCTCTTGAAGGACAGTAAACCTTTTTTCCTGCCCGACGACATGGGGCGCATAGATTATGAAGCGGAACTTGTGGTTCGCATCTGTAGATTGGGCAAGGCCATCCCTGCACGGTTTGCCCATCGTTACTATGACGCCGTAACCGTGGGGATAGATTTCACAGCGCGTGAGTTGCAACAGAAACTGCGTGACAATGGCATGCCTTGGGAACTGTGCAAAGGCTTTGATGGAGCGGCAACAATAGGAAATTGGGTGGGAGTAGACCTGTTTCGCGATGTTCAGGCACTTCATTTCCATCTTGACATTAACGGTAAGACCGTTCAGGAGGGATGCACAAGCGATATGCTCTTCAAGATTGACGAAATCATTGAGTACATAAGCAAGTACTTCACTCTGAAAACGGGAGACCTTCTTTATACGGGAACACCTGCTGGTGTAGGGCCTGTAAATATAGATGACCATTTGGAGGGATACGTTGAAGACAGAAAAGTGCTTGAGTTTAACGTTAAGTAAATGACAAGAAACATACTTCTCGCATTCGCACTTCTTTTTTGTGTCGTAGGCATTAAGGCACAGACGTTTTTCAATCTTACGGCAAACGATGTAAGGATAGATTCTGTAATACCCAGATTTACGCAGATTCTGCCTCTTGGTGCTAATTATGCAGATTCTGTTTACACAGTATCTGTGGATTATCCGGAATACATAGACATGAGTGACGATGATATCGCACGCATGAAAAGCATCTCTCAGCAGCCGATGCCGGAATTTCCTATTGTGGAGAGCCGCGTAGTAGTGGAACGAAAGAAGGGGCTATTGGAAGTAAGTTTCATACCGATAGTTTTTAAGGATGGGAAATACCGTAAGCTCGTCAGTTTTATGTTGCGTCTTAAATCTAAGGCGAAATCAAAAAACATTAGGCGGAGTAATGCACTTAAGGAGAGCGTGAAATCAGCACGCTATGCTAGCAACTCAGTTCTTGCCACGGGATCTTGGGCGAAAATACGAGTGCCTTCAACTGGCGTGTATCAGCTTACGGACGCTTTGATAAAGCAGGCAGGATTTAATGACCTCAGCAAAGTTAAGGTGTATGGCTATGGCGGGGCACTTCATGACGAGGCATTGACAGAAAGCAGTATTAAGGCTTATGATGACTTGAAGGAAGTTCCAACATGTATTGCAGGGGGCAAAAAAGTGTTCCGTGCAACGGGACCGGTTACATGGCAGAGTAATACGGCAACAGCGAGAACGCGCAATCCATATTCAGACTATGGGTATTATTTTATTACTCAAAGCGACAGCGAGCCACTGTCTGTTGATTCTGCCACTTTCGTTTCTTCTTTTTATCCTTCGCCCGATGATTATCATGCGTTGCATGAAGTTGATGATTACGCATGGTTTCAAGGCGGACGAAATCTCTATGAGCAATCACCTATAAATAGCGGTTCAAATAAAGTATATCAGATAACCGCACCTCAGCAGGCTGTGGGGTATAAGGCCACAGTCTATGTCAACATTTCTTCATATGGCGTCACTTCAGGTCAAATAAGCGTTAACGATTCCGTTGTCGGGACTATAAAAACGTCAACGCCTGGAGAATATGATAGAGGTGGCAGTAGAGCGCAAGCCTTTACTATAAATAACCTTGCGACAACCAACGATATAAAAATTACTAATTCAGGAAGCAATACAATAAGACTAGACTATATCTCAATAGTCTTTTCTGTGCCTCGTCCTGAGCCGCAACTTTCGGTGGCAACATTCCCTGTTCCTGAATATGTTTACAATATAACCAATCAGAATCATCATGCAGACAAACAATGCGATATGGTGATAATTGTTCCTACAAGCCAAAAGCTATTGGCTCAAGCCGAAAGGTTAAAAGAACATCATGAGCAACACGATTCGTTGAAAGTGCAAATTGTTCCTGCAGACGAGCTTTATAACGAGTTTTCCAGCGGTACGCCAGAGGCAGATGCCTATCGCCTTTACATGAAGATGCTTTATGATAGGGCAGAAACGGATGAGGAAATGCCTAAGTATCTTCTGCTCTTTGGTGATGGAAAATGGGACAACAGAATGAATACCAGTGCGCTAAGCAATAAGACTCCAGATGATTACCTTCTGTGCTTTGAGAGCGAAAACTCGTTTAGTTATACCGAGAGCTTTGTTGATGACTGTTATTTCACCGCCCTTGACGACGGAGAAGGAAACGGAGCATCAAGTTCGTCGCTTAAAACTGACAAATATGACATCGCAGTAGGACGCTTCCCTGTTGTTACCGCAGAGGAGGCAAAAATTGTTGTGGACAAGACGCTTAGTTATGTTGAGAACAAAAATGCAGGAGAATGGCAGAACATTGCAGCATATCTCGGTGATGATGGAAATAATAATGGACATATAGCGTCTGCCGATGGTGCTGCAAAAATAATGGAATCTTTAACACCTTCAATGCAGGCTAAGCGCGTGTTTTGGGATATGTATACAAGGGTGTTCACGGCTACAGGAAATACTTATCCAGAAGTTACCAGCATTTTGAAGAAACAACAAACGGAAGGGGCGTTGCTTTTCGATTATGCAGGACACGGACGTGCCGACATGATGTCGCACGAACAGGTGCTTACTGCAACAGATTTCTCGCAGTTCAAGAATAAAGTCTATCCGTTTTGGATTACGGCTTCGTGTGATATCGCTCCTTGGGATGGGACAGACACTAATATTGGCGTAACCGCAATGCTAAATCCTTCAGGAGGTTCTATGGCTTTTTATGGTACGACACGCACTGTTTATATGGATGGCAATCAGTATCTGAACAATGCATATATCCGAAGTCTCTTTACTATGTCTGACGGGAAATATCCTTCAATAGGTGAAGCACAGCGGTTGGCGAAAAACTATATTGTAACATCGGGACAGGATCGCACAAAGAACAAACTTCAGTTCTCGTTGCTTGGAGACCCCGCATTGAAACTTAAAATACCAGAACATCGGATTGTTGTTGACAGTATCAACGGTATTTGTCTTTCAACATCAACCGAACTTCCACGAATGAAAGCAGGCGCAACGGTTAATGTTAAGGGGCATGTAGAGAATATAGCAGGTAGGTTGTTGGATGATTTTACTGGAAAAATCAAACTTGACGTAAGAGACTCAAAAGAAAAAATTACAGGAAAAAAGAATAGTACGGAAACACCTGTTGCGTATGAGTATTACGATTATACAAAAACCATCTTCAATGGCAGCGACAGTATAAGGAATGGCAAGTTTAATATTTCTTTTGCAGTTACGAAAGACATAAACTATTCCGATGAGAATGGTCGAATTTATTCTTTTGCTGTGAATGGGAAAAATAACGAAACGGCTAACGGCATGACGGAAAGCTTTATTGTGGGCGGAACGGAAAATATTTCAACCGACTCAATAGGTCCATCTGTTTACTGTTATCTTAACTCTCCAACATTCAGCAATGGGGATAATGTGAATTCGACTCCTTATTTCGTTGCGGAACTTTCAGACAAAGACGGACTGAATACGGCTGGTAGCGGTATAGGCCACGACTTGACCTTAGTGATTGACGGGGATCCGATGAAGACATATACGCTAAATGATAATTTTTCGTTTGACTTCGGATCGTATACAAAAGGCTCTACCTATTATTATATACCAGAACTTGAAGGAGGAGCACATAAGCTAAAATTCACTGCGTGGGACATTCTCAACAATCCGTCGACTACGACACTCAGCTTCAACGTGGTTCGTGGATTGACACCAAGTATAACCAGCATCAACTGTACAAATAATCCAGCAAAGGAAAGTACAACATTTGTCATTAATCACAATCGTGGTGGTAGTGATGTGAATGTGGTGATAGAAGTGTTTGACACAAGTGGACGTATCTTGTGGCAACACAGTGAAGAAACCGTTTCTGATACATCTGCATATACCTATACTTGGGATCTGTCTACAGATAGTGGCAGTAGGCTTCAGGCTGGTATTTATTTATATCGTGTGCGTTTGTCTAGCGATGGTAGTAGTGAGGCTACGAAGGCAAAGAAGCTGATAGTTATAAACTAAAAAAGAACTTTGTTTGTATAAGCACAATAATTCGAAATAAAAAGAGTTATAATATGGCAAAAGCCCATCGCGTCTTTTGATATGGACTAATATAACAACTTAACCAAACGATAATGATTAGAAAACTGAAGATAACACTTGTTGCATTGGGAGTTCTTGTCTCTATAAACGTAAAGGCACAAGACAAGAGGTCTATGTTCAATCCTATCCACACAGCTCTCGTGTCGCAGTCCATAGCGCCTGATGCGCGTGCTGCAGGTATGGGTGACGTTGGAGCCGCAACCGACCCTGATGTGAATTCGCAGTATTGGAATCCGGCAAAATACCCATTCTGCATAAGTAGGGCAGGTATAGCACTCAACTATACTCCATGGTTGCGTTCGCTTGTCAACGACATGGATATTGCATACCTTTCAGGATATTATAGAATAGGAGACTATAGTGCGGTTTCAGCATCGTTGCGTTATTTCTCGTTGGGTGAGGTGTATACGAACTATGATTCTTCCAATTCTGATCTTTCAAATGCCCAGACAATAAATCCTTACGAAATGTCATTTGATGTAGCCTATTCACTTATGCTAAGTGAGAAGTTTTCTATAGCAGCAGGAGTGCGTTGGCTTATGTCAGACATGCAGTATAGTTCTACCGAAGAACGCTCTGCATCAAGTGCTTTCGCGGCAGACATAGCGTGCTATTACAATAATTATATTAATATAGGCTCGCGCGAGTGCCAGCTCGGAATAGGTCTTAATATAAGTAATATTGGTAGCAAGATTACGTTTGGTGGCAGTGACTATAGTGAATTTATACCAACGAACATGCGTTTGGGTGCTGCTCTTATGGTGCCTATTGACGAGTTTAATCGTTTTACCATTTCTGCCGATGCAAACAAGTTGCTTGTTCCAACTTATCCGCAGCAGAATGATGGTGAAGATCAGACAAGTTATGAAACTCGAGTTGAGAAGGAATATTATAACATAAGCAGTATTTCTGGTATCTTTAAAAGCTTTGGTGATGCTCCTGGCGGTTTTAAGGAAGAACTTCAGGAAATAAATTGGAGTGTAGGTGCGGAATATGTTTACAACGATAAATTTTCACTTCGTGCAGGTTACCATCATGAGTCGGAAAACAAAGGCAACCGCAAGTATTTTACGGTAGGTGCGGGCTTCCGAATGAGTGCTTTCACGCTAGACTGTGGCTATGTTATTGCCACGGCTAAGAGCAATCCTCTTGACCAAACGCTTCGCTTTACGCTTGGTTTCGATATGGATGGTCTTAAAGATTTATTTAAAAAATAATATTCAAATTCTTGTATATGAATATACGTGTAGGCTTTGGATATGATGTTCACCGTCTTGTTGAAGGGCGTGAATTATGGCTCGGCGGCATAAAGATTCCACATTCTTTAGGTTTGCTAGGACATAGCGATGCTGATGTGCTTATACATGCAATATGTGATGCTTTGCTTGGGGCTGCAAACATGCGAGATATAGGTTTTCATTTTCCGGATACTTCAGAAGAAACGCATAATATTGACAGCAAGATATTGCTTCGCAAAACGATAGAACTTATTGCATCTAAAGGGTTTAAAGTAGGCAACATTGATGCAACTATTTGTGCTGAACAGCCGAAGATAAATCCTCATGTGGAAAAAATGAAAGAATGTCTTGCGGATGTAATAGGTACCGATATTGATAATATTTCCATTAAGGCAACAACAACTGAAAGACTTGGCTTTACTGGACGAAAAGAAGGTATAAGTGCTTATGCTACCGTTTTGATATATAGGAGCTGATTTAATTATAATTCATATTTTCAAAGTTCTTTGAAAATATGAATTTTGTTTTTTTTCTCACCTTTTTTCTTTAGGCGTATCTTTTATTTCATTGTTTGATTCTTCATCATTAATAATGAAAGATAACGTTTTGTAATTGTTGAGGCTATTAAATGTTAATTAGATTTTAACACTAAAAAGGGTGATTTTTTGATATGTCATTTTAAATAGGCCGAGATTTTTTATTAAATCTAATAGGAAAATGTTACTTTTGCAAGTAACAAATTATTGTATTCCTACTAAATATTTCAAAAGATGAAAACATTATTCATGATATTGTCATTGTTGTTGCCAGTAATCGCTTTAAGTAATGATATAAAAGGTAATGTAAAAGATGAAAATAAATCTCCTGTTGCATACGTAAATGTCATTGCACTGAACAATGATTCTTTATTTGTTTGCGGAACAACAACTGATTCTTTAGGATATTTTTCTTTGACTATTCCAGATACTGTGAGTTTTTTCTTAAAGTTTTCGTGTGTGGGATATGAAACAAAATATGTTGTTCCTTCAGGGAAAGTACTGGAGGTTGATGTAAGACAGAATACAAATATTATTGATGGAATAACTGTTACTGCTCCTGTTCCATCAATAAAACTTACTGCTGACGGAATACTAACAAACGTTCAAGGTACTTCTCTTGCTCAATTGGGTACAGCAGAAGATGTTCTTCGACATGTGCCTACTTTAATAAAAAATGGAGAAAGTTGGACCGTTTTTGGAAGAGGTACTCCTGTAATCTATTTGAATAATCGTTTGCTTATCAATATGGCTGAGCTCGATAATCTTCGTTCTGACGAAATAAAGAGCGTTGAGGTTATAAGAAGTCCTGGTGCAAAATATTCTGCATCGGTAAATGCTGTATTGCGTATAAAAACCATAAAGCGTAAAGGGGAAGGGATTAGTATAAATGCAAGGTCAAAATATTCAAGGTTTAAAGATGACTGTTTTACAGAACAGCTTGATTTAAATTATCGCCATAATATGTTCAATGCTTTTTTTTCATACGAATACGTAAACAAAAAAAGTATACAAGATGCAAAACTTGCACAAACGGCATACGTCGATACTATATGGCATCAGGAAAATGACAATTATGATAAACATAAGAGCGAATGGCATGAACTTATAGGTGGAATCTCTTATGATTGGGGCAAAGAAAATTCTGCAGGTATAAGATATTCTGCTACGTTAACAGGTGATCAACATTCTTCCGGGTATTTTGACACACGAGTTTATGCGAACAATAAGTTATATGATAAACTTTCCACGTCATCTTATGATAAATCATTTGATGCACCTATACACGAAATAGACGCTTACTATAATGGGAAATTGGGTAGCACTGACATTTATTTCAATGGTGATGCTTATTTTAGTGACAACAAAAAAAAGTCAGAAATGGCAGAGGGAAGTAGTGAATATGATTCAAGGACATTGTTTTCTACAAGTAAGTCCAAAAGTAGTATGTTCGCGTCAAAACTTATTATAGTTTCTCCTTTATTTAAGGGCAAATTTACTTATGGAGCAGAAGCGTCTGTAACGAGGAGAAAAGATACTTATAGTATAAACCGTACAGACATAGTTCCCGATGCCAATAGCAAAATTCATGAACAATCGATTGCTCCATTTATTGAGTATACTCACTCTCTAGGAAAGGAAACAAATTTGACTGCAGGATTACGATATGAAGATGTACGTTTTAGGTACTACGAAAATGGAATATTTCTGCCAGACCAAAGCCGTACTTTCAGAAATATTTTTCCTAGTATTTTCTTAAATACTCAAACGGGAAAAATTTCATGGCAGTTTTCTTATACGGCTAGAACATATCGCCCATCTTATTCACAACTTAGTAATAATATATCTTATAGCAATCGTTTTACACGTCAAAGTGGAAATCCTTTATTGACGCATCAAACAGCACATTTGGTTTCGCTTGTTGGTGTGTGGAAATGGCTTCAGATGATTGCACAGTATCAAGATACACGCAGGGCTATAATATACTGGGCAGAACAAATGCCAGATGCTGAAAATATAACATTGATAAGATACCGAAACATTAAAAGCTTGAAAAGCTTTACGTTCTTTCTTAGTGCAACTCCTACTATAGGTGTCTGGTCTCCACAGATAAGTGGCGGAATAATAAAACCCTGGTTGGATCTTGAAACTCATATGGGTGAATATCGCCTAAATAAGCCAATATTCTCTTTTAGCTTCAATAATATGTTTGAATTTAGGAATGATTGGAGTTGCAATGTTGATTTTTCTTATCAAAGCAAAGGAAATACTCAGAATGCGAAAGTTCTTAAGGAAAATTTTGTGCTTAATTTAGGCATAAGCAAATCATTCTTTAAAAAGGCACTTACAATTGGCGTTAGAGGATATGACCTCTTTTATAAGTCATGGGATTCCTTTCTCCTTTATAGTGACAGAATGACATTTCAGCAAGTTTGTAAACGTGGAACGAGACAGCTCTGCATTGATGTAAAATACAAGTTCAATGTTACGCGTAGCAAATATAGAGGGACTGGTGCTGGTGATGCGGAAAAAGATAGATTATGAAGCAGTTCCATATTGAATACCAACATGACGGCATGCAATGCGGTATAGTGTGTCTGCAAATGGTATGCCGTTATTTTGGTAAACGCTATTCTGTTTCTGCTCTTTCAAAGATTTGTGTCGCAACAAAAGAAGGTGTTTCACTGCAAAGCATAAGTGATGCTGCAAATACTTTAGGGCTAACTAATGTTTCTGTATTTACAACGCTTGTAAGACTTAAAAAATGTCCTCTTCCATGTATCTTACATTGGGACAATTATCATTTTGTAGTTCTATACAAAATAAAGGATAGGCGTTATTATATAGCCGATCCTGAATTCGGGAAAATGCAATATAGTGAGGAGGACTTTTGTCGTCATTGGATATGCTCAGAATCAAAAATAGACGAAAGGAAAGGCATTGCGATGTTGCTAGAACCGTCTGACGATTTTTTCAAAAAAGACGATTCTGATTTTTTGCAGTTTGATAAAGTACGAACAAGGCCTTTCCAAATCTATTCGTAAATAAATATAATTGTAAAGATGAAGAAAATTTTTATTGGTATTTTAGTATTAATATTCTTTCCTATAGCTTACTATTTCTTGCACTTGCATGTTTTACAGATGTCAGAGAGTTATGTGGAAAAGAAAAAGAACACTTTACAGAAGGAGTTCTATGATAAATTAAATGAATATTGGGGAGGAGAATCTCGTTTGATGTATTCAGAAGAGTATGGCAGTACGTCTTATGTTCCTATGGATATGGATGCAGTTCAGTTTATTGATAATAGGAATGAAAAATATGCAACTTTCTATAGTTCTATTGAAAGGCTATTCCCTTATGACAGATTCCCTCTACTAACATCAACAATGTTCAAATGTTTAAGGCCGGGGTGTTTTAGGGAGTTATATGAATTGAATGCAGTAAAGAATATGCCTTGGAGGGCCTTCTTGCTGAAATATCAAGAGAAAGATAAGTTTCAGATGTTTATTTTTAAACCAGTAGCTGTAGGGTACTTACAATCTTCATATAATTTGAGAGATTGGAGACCTTCTTTAGATGAGAGTTGTACTAGTGCACTTGAGTACCTTATAAAAGAAGATAGAAATTATAAGGATTGCTATAATCAAAATAACAAGAAAACAATTAATAAAATTTTAAGTCTTTACAATCGCTATTACTACTTGCAGACAGAAGGTCATTATCAAAACTTTGAAGACAATAATTATGTAAATTTTGAAAATATAAAACTCTCACCTAACCCAGAAGGCGACCCGTTATGTGGGCATCGAATAAATTGGATTTATAATGGTTTTTATCGTGTGTATTATGATACATATCCACTGTTGACTTATGAAGTCACATTTAATCATCTAAACTATAATAATGATAAAGAAACTTATTATACAGAGCACTTCTTTGTTGTCAAAATTTGCTTTTGGACATTATTTTTTATACTATTTGTTTATTTGTCATATCTAATATATCGTTTTTCAAAATATCGTTCAACAGCGAACAGCTTAAGTTCTAAAATTAATATAGAACCTGATATATCGTATTTATATAATGAAATTATAACGAAAGCTAATCCTAAAATATTTATAGAACCTTACCAGCCTAATAAGTTAGCTACTGCAAATGAAATTTATTCAGAAGCTTTGAAAAATAAGCATAATAGGGATGTCTTAAAAAAATTGTCAGATAGAATAAAGAAAGAATTATGATTAAGCATATAGTATTTATGTTTGGACTACTTTTGTTTTCTTCATGTAATGAGAATGAAAGTGAGAGTTTTATTACAAAAGAAATGAAGAACTATATAAGTAATAATGTAGATGGTTCTTATGGTTTCTTTGAGCGTAATATGGTAAAGGAACATATTGATAGTTTCAGTTGGAAATCTGACATATACAGAATTCAACGCCAACTTTATATGTATGCAAGCCAAAGAAGAACTATATTGGCAAATAACTATGTTCCTCTTACTAAAACTACAGGATGGCTATTTCCAAACATCTTTGAATCGAATTTTGAAAAGCCTCAAGGATATGCTAAAAAAATTAAAGAGTCATATATTACAGAAGAAGAACGCGAAATCTGTGATTATATATATTATAGTGAATCAGTTCCTAAAATTCGAAAAATGATAAAAGATTTGGAGGAAGAAGAATTTCATGGTGACAGAATATATTATGCTTGCGGTTATCGAACTGCTTCTGGAGCAATTGTCGATAGACAATTTGTTTTATATACAAATGGCGAAAAGAATTTTATTGAAATATTTGAATTAAAATACAATTATGAAATGTTACGTGATTTTGTTCAACATAATTTAAATGTTGATTTAGAGGAATCTTATATACAGACTTTGCTTGCAAAGTATAAGGCAAGAGAAAGTGAAGATAAAGAAAATCAAAATTCTTTTTTAACTATACCAACTTCAACCATTTCAAATAAATATAGTGCAATATTTAGACGACTTGAAAAGTATTAATCCTAAAATGTAACATTAGACCTAATGCTATTTAAAAGTTATGTTAAATACTAATAAGTGGAAATTTCATTTATAATTTAGATATATTATGACAGCACAATGTAGAGAACGATTAATTTATAATGGTGAAGAATATTATCTTGCGACAGAGCCATTAGCTTCTTATCTTATTAAGCATGATATAAGATTTATTGCTCCACATACGGCGTGCTGGAGAGGG
The DNA here is from genome assembly GCA_963644035.1 of bacterium. Lineage (GTDB taxonomy): Bacteria > Bacteroidota > Bacteroidia > Bacteroidales > Bacteroidaceae > Prevotella. The sequence goes on along the minus strand of CAVIMN010000006.1, from coordinate 23,216 downwards.
TATATAGGTTCTTGGCTTATTGTGGATAATAAATTATATCTTGTTGATTTGAAAGCTAATATATCTGAGGGTAATAAAAATTTGGTGCAGATAAAGAAGTTGGATTAGATTTTTTATTTCCCGGACAAACAAAAGTCTTTGCGAATTGGTACTCAGAAGTTATACGTATTCCACATGGCAAAAATGATGAAATATGTACATCAAGGATATGCTTCACTGTATGAAAAAGAGCTTTTCTTAAGATTTGAATCAGGAATTCTTGTAAGCTATCGTGAAGAAGATAATACTCATTTCTATGCCAATAAAAAGAGAATGGAAGAAAGAAATATTAGTGATTTATGCGAAGCTATATTTGGTGTAAAACTTCAGAAAAAAGGAAATTGGCTACATAATTTGTTTAGACATTTACATAAACTATATAGAAGATACACATAAAAAATTAGCTTCAACTGTAATAATGGAAAGAAAGGCAGAATTCAGTATTTAAGTTGTATTTTGTTGCCAGTCCGCAATTTTCTCTTATATTATAGGGCCTGTGCCGTTTCTTTTTTAATTTTGTTTTTAATTTTATAGATTCATCAGCATTTATACTAACAAATATAGACAATGAATAAGTTTCTTCATAAGGATTTAAATTTGATAAACGCTTTTAGTAGATTGACATTTCAGATTTCTTTAGTTATTGACCCTCATAAAGATGAAATAGCTTTTATTTCTCAAAAATTCTATGATGTATTTTGTGATATGAAATATCAAAAATGTTCAGAAGGAATTGGTGTAAAGAAATTCTTTGCAAATTTCGCAACAGAGGAATCTTTAAGATCATTCAATGAAGTATACTCAAGTTTGGCGGATTTCTTTCATGAACATACTGAATACGCAAAGACGGATTACATATTTGAATGTGGTTTGATACATAAATTTAATGCTTCTCAATTTTATTTTTCTATAACCTTAACTCCTTTTCCTGTGACTGAAGGTGTAACATATTATCTTTGTGTTATATCAGTACCAACAACCTCAAAATTACGCTTGCCTAAAATGTGGATTGCCAATACATATACTGCTTATTATTATAATTTTAAACAACACAAATGGTATGCTTTTGGTTTTAAGCCATTGACACAGATTAAAAAAAACATTCTTGCTCTTTCTGCGCAAGGTCTCACGCTTAGTGAAATTTCAAAAATATTGTATAAGTCTGTTGAGACAATAAAAACTTCTAGGCGAAGGATTTTTCAAAAAATAGGGGTTAGCAATATTCAACAAGCAACTATGTTTGCACTTAATCACAATATTATTTAATTGCAACTTTGTAGGAATTAATACATATTATTGATAATAAATAAAAAAAGTGCCATTCATAAGGAAATGTAATCCGTTATGAATGACACTTGTCTTTGCTTATTGAGATCGTTAATCTTTCTTCTCTTTTAGATATTCATCAACTTTTGACGCAATCTGTCTTCCGCTCGCCATCGCACGTACAACAAGTGATGCACCATTTGCTGCATCTCCTGCCACGAATACATTTGGTGCGAATTTTGGTTGCTCCGGTTTCAGAAATCCCATGGCAAGCAATACAAGTTCAGCCTTTATTACTTCTGGTTTTCCTGCAGCTTCCATTAGAGGACGTCCCCCCGCAGGATTGGCTTTCCATGTTATCTCTTGTACCTCAACCCCTGTAAGTTTCCCATCTTTACCAATAAATTTCAAGGAGTTGATGTTCCAACGTCGTGTGCATCCTTCTTCGTGACTTGATGTAGTCTTGAGGGTGCGAGGCCAATTAGGCCATGGGCTATTTGGATCTTCAGGACCTATAGGTGGCTTAGGCATAATTTCAATTTGTGTAACACTTTTGCAGCCTTGTCGATGAGCAGTCCCAATACAATCGCTACCAGTGTCGCCTCCACCTATTACGAGCACATCCTTTCCTTTTGCTGTTACCAGCTCATCGCGTTTGAATTCCGCACCGTCAAGGATGCGGTTTTGTTGCGAAAGCATGTCAAGTGCAAAGTGTACGCCTTTTAACTCGCGTCCGGGAATCTTCAAATCTCGTGCAGTTGGCGTACCTGTGGCTATGACATAAGCATCAAAGCCTTCAGGAAGTTTGTTAACGTCAATAGTTTTACCGAACTTGAATTCTATGCCTTCTTGCTTTAGTATGTCAATGCGTCGGTCTATGATTGCTTTGTTTAGCTTGAAATTTGGAATACCATAGCGTAATAGTCCACCAGGGTTTTCGTTTTTGTCGAAAATTGTTACGGTGTATCCCTTTTGATTCAGCCGTGTAGAAGCCACGAGTCCTGCTGGACCACAACCGATAACAGCCACTTTCTTCCCATTGCGTTCTGGAACGTTTATGCGAACGTAGTTTTCCTGAAATGCATGTTCTGTTATTGCCGCCTCATTTTCGCGGTTTGTTGTAGGCTCGTGTTCCGTAAGGTTTAGTATACATGCCTTTTCGCAGAGGGCCGGACAAATGCGCCCCGTGAACTCTGGAAAGTCGTTTGTATCGTTGAGTAGACGATAGGCCAATTCCCAATCCCCTTTGTATAAGGCATCATTCCACTCTGGTGCTTTGTTGCCGAGCGGACAAGCCCAATGACAGAATGGTACACCGCAGTCCATGCAGCGCGATGCCTGTGTGCGACGGTCTTTTTCGTTGAGAGTTTGCTCAACCTCCCCGAAATCATGAATACGGTCATGTACCGGTCTATATCCCGCCTCTTGGCGGTGTGTCGTCAAAAATGCTTTTGGATTTCCCATGATGAAAAGTTTCAGTGTTTCAAATTTAATAGTCTCGCTGCATATCGGCTATCTTCTGTTGCAGTTTCCTTACCTGCTCCTCTTGCAGCACGCGTTTGTATTCGATTGGAACAACTTGTATGAAGTCTTCAACGTAGCGGTTCCAATCATCAAGCATGGTGCGTGCTAGTTTTGAACCTGTGTACAAATAGTGCTGGCGTATGAGTTCATGCAACTCTTTACGGTAGTTGCTGTCTTCAACAAGGTTTATTTCCACCATATCCATGTTACAGAAATAGTCGAAGTTGTGGTTTTTGTCCCAAACATAGGCAACACCACCACTCATGCCGGCAGCGAAATTTCTGCCAGTTTCGCCTAGTACAACCACTCGCCCACCGGTCATATATTCGCAGCAGTGGTCACCTGCTCCTTCAACGACAGCTATAGCTCCTGAGTTTCTTACCGCAAAACGCTCGCCAACTTTTCCGTTTATGTATAGTTCTCCACTAGTTGCTCCATAGAGTCCCGTGTTTCCAGCAATGATGTTGTCTTCTGCATTGAAGTTACTGCGAACAGGCGGTAATATAGCAATGCGCCCGCCACATAGTCCCTTGCCGAAATAGTCGTTAGTCTCACCCTCAAGTTTGAAATTCACACCCTTCACGAGGAATGCTCCGAAACTCTGTCCTGCACTTCCCTTGAACTTGACGTTTATAGTAGAGTCAGGCAGGCCTTCGTGTCCGTATTTTTGAGCTACAACCCCGCTTAACATCACACCAACTGCACGGTCGGTGTTCTTTATTGCATAGTCAAGGTTTACTTCTTCTTGTGATACTATTGCTTTCTGTGAAGAGCGTATTATCTGTTGGTCAAGAATATTAGACAAATCGTGTATTTGTTCCGTTGTATGATATAGTGAACAGGGTCCATCTTCTTTGTTTAGTAATCTTGAGAAATCAAGCATTGATGGTTTGCTTCCCTTTTCTGTTGGCTTAACGTCAATGAGTTCGGTATGGCCTACAATGTCATCAAGCTTGGTATACCCCATTTCTGCAAGGTATTCTCTTACTTCTTGGGCTAAGAAAGTAAAGTAATTAACGAGATATTCGTACTTCCCGATAAAATGTTTGCGCAGCTCTGGGTTTTGTGTCGTTACACCGAGCGGACAAGTATTGAGGTTGCATTTTCTCATCATTACGCATCCCAATACGATAAGAGCCAATGTTCCAAAGGCAAACTCTTCTGCACCAAGCAGAGCCATTATGATAATGTCACGTCCCGTTTTGAGTTGCCCGTCAACTTGCAGACGAACTTGACCGCGTAATCCGTTCTTTACTAGAGTCTGTTGCGTCTCGCTCAATCCTATTTCAGGTGATATACCTGCGAAGCGCATGCTTGAAGCAGGTGAAGCTCCAGTTCCGCCTTCTGCTCCAGAGATGACAATAAGGTCAGCTTTTGCCTTTGCTACACCTGCAGCGATTGTTCCCACTCCGCTTTCAGCCACGAGTTTCACGCTGATGGCTGCATTGGGGTTCACATTCTTCAAATCAAAAATAAGCTGTGCCAAGTCTTCAATGGAGTAGATGTCATGGTGAGGTGGCGGAGATATGAGTGAAATGCCAGGTATAGAGTGACGGGTCTTAGCAATAATCTCGTTCACTTTGAACCCCGGCAACTGTCCTCCTTCGCCAGGTTTTGCACCTTGAGCAACCTTGATTTGCAGTTCTTCGGCATTTACCAGATATTCTGTCGTTACGCCAAAACGTCCCGATGCTATTTGTTTTGTCTTGCTAGAAAGCGAGATGCCATCAATAGATGAGTGAAAACGTTCATTATCTTCTCCACCTTCACCTGTGTTGGAACGTGCGCCAAGTTTGTTCATAGCTAATGCAATCGCTTCATGGGCTTCTTTTGAAAGAGCTCCGAAACTCATTGCTCCAGTAACGAAATGTTTAACGATATTTTCTACAGGCTCAACTTTTTCTATGTCTATGGGGTTACGCTTGAAAGAGAAAAAGTCACGGATGAATATAGGTGCTTCTTTCTCGTCTACGAGTTTTGTGAATTGTTTGTATTTCTCGTAATTGCCAGTGCGTGTTGCGAGTTGTAATGTTGCTATTGTCTCCGGATCCCATGCGTGCTTTATTCCATCTTTGCGGTAATGGAACTGTCCAAGGTTGGGCAGGAAATCAGGCTTGTGCTTCATTCCGAAGGCCTTGTCGTGCATTGTGATAGCATCGTGTGCGATTGTTTCTAGTCCGATACCTCCGATAGTGGAAACTTCAGTTCCGAAATAGGTCTTTAACAGACTCTCCGACAATCCAATGCTTTCGAAAATCTTTGCGCCACGATATGAGCGTATGGTTGATATTCCCATTTTTGCCATGATTTTCAGCAAAGCTTTCTTTACTGCCTTAATGTAGTTGGCTTCGGCGGTAGCGTAGTTTTCCTGTATCTTCCCACGCTTTACTAGATCATCAAGTATCGCAAACGTCATATATGGGCAAAGAGCTGAGGCACCATATCCAAGCAACAATGCTGCATGCATGGTCTCACGTATTTCTCCGCTCTCTACAATAAGCGCCGTTTGCACGCGTTTGCCTACGGATATGAGATAGTGGTGCACTGCACTTACAGCTAGCAAAGATGGTATTGCAGCATGCTTCTCATCAACGTCACGGTCAGAAAGAATGATGTAGTTGTATCCGTCATCCACGCTTTGCGCTGCCTCCTTGCACAATTTGTCTAGGGCGGTTCTCAGACCGTCCTCTCCTTTGCTGCATTCAAACAATATGGGCAACTTCACAGTGTTGAATCCTTTGTAGCGTATATTGCATAGTATGTCCAACTGAGTGTTCGTTAGAACGGGATGTGGTAGGCGCACCATTTTGCAGTTTGATTCATCTGGTGATAAAATGCCAGAACCTACTCGTCCGATGTATTCAGTAAGTGACATTACGAGATTCTCTCTTATAGAGTCAATGGCGGGGTTGGTTACCTGTGCGAACTGTTGGCGGAAATAGTTGAAGAAAACTTGTGGTTGTCCGCTCAATACAGCCAAAGGTGTGTCATTTCCCATAGCTGCTGTCGGTTCTTGTCCGTTTACACACATAGGAACGATAGTATCGTCAATGTCTTCCTTGCCATAACCGAAGAGAACTTCACGCTCAATGAGATCTTTTACGCTATTGTCAACTTTTCGTCCGCTCTTCAGCTTTTCTAGCTGGATGCAGTTCGTTGAGAGCCACTTGCGGTAAGGGTGTTCTTGTGCCAACTGCTCCTTTATCTCGCCATCGTAGTATATTTTACCTTCTTGCGTGTCAATGAGCAGTATTTTTCCTGGCTGAAGACGACCTTTTTCTGCTATTTCTGATGGCTCAAAATCCATGACACCCACTTCTGAGGCCACGACCATAGTGTCGTTCTTTGTGATGGTATATCTTGCAGGACGCAATCCGTTTCTGTCAAGCATGCCTCCAGCGAAGCGTCCATCGCTGAAGAGTAGTGCTGCAGGCCCGTCCCATGGCTCCATGAGAATTGAGTGATATTCATAGAAAGCCTTCAAGTCTTCTGATATGGGATTCTTGTCATTGAAACTCTCCGGCACCATGATGCTCATGGCATGTGGCAGTGACAGACCACTCATTACGAAGAATTCAAATACGTTGTCCAGACTGGCAGAGTCGCTCATCCCGGGCTGAACGATAGGTGTAATCTCCCTCATGTCGCCCAAAGCTTCGCTGCTGAGCACACTTTCGCGCGCTTGCATCCATCCACGATTTCCTCTAATCGTGTTTATTTCACCATTGTGGGCAAGTAGTCTGAACGGTTGCGCAAGACTCCATGTCGGGAATGTATTTGTTGAAAAGCGAGAGTGGACGAGTGCCAGTCCGCTGGTGAAATAGTTGTTTGTCAAGTCGGGATAATACTGTCTGACTTGCATGCTGGAGAGCATACCCTTATAGACAATATTCTTGCTTGAAAGCGAGCATATGTAGAAATCTTTGTCATTTACGCGCTTTTCAATCTTTTTTCGAATAATGTATAGGGTGCGTTCAAAGGCGGGGACCTTGTCGTCGGTCACACCAGTAACGAAGATCTGTTTTATGTCCGGCTCGCTTGCTAGAGCTGTTTCTCCAAGACATGCAGGGTTTGTTGGCACGTTTCTCATGTGCATGAGAGAGAGTCCCTCGCGTTCAATCTCTTCAATCATAATGCTTAGTATGCCCTGCTGAGCAACAGGATCTTTTGGAAGGAAAACCAACCCCGTACCGTATTTGCCTTTCTCAGGTACAGGAATACCTTGCAAGAGAATGAACTCATGGGGAATTTGTAGCATGATTCCCGCACCATCTCCAGTTTTGTTGTCAGCTCCTTCTGCGCCTCTATGACGCATGTTTTCCAACACTTTTAGGGCATTGTCAACCAGGTCGTGACTCTTGTTGCCGTGAATATTGACAACCATTCCCACTCCGCAGGCGTCATGCTCATAGTCGGAAGAATACAATCCATTTCCCATATATAGTTACGTTTAAAATACAAAAACAATCTTTTACTGTCAAGTTGGATGCAAAAGTATGCAAAATCTTTCATTTTGACAACATTTTTGCTGCTTAATTGCTGCCTTTTTATATATTAACCGCTGCATGACTGTTTGCTATTGTTGCAAAGTATTCTATACATTATTATATAGACGTGTAAAAACGATCTTTACTTTTTATATTGCATAAAGCTGAAAAAAAGAGTGTATTCCAAATAAAATGGAATAATCTTCGTATCTTCGCATGATAATATCACATAAGCAAACAACAATACATCTATGGTAACAGGACAACAACCGTATTTTTCTTTTGAGGTATTACCGCCGTTGCGCGGCAAGGGGATTGACAGTATCTATCGAACTATCGACCGTCTTATGCCTTTCAATCCCGCCTATATTAACATAACAACGCATAGATACGAAACAATCTATAGTGAACTTGAAAACGGAATGTATGAGAAACTTAGCGTTCTTAATCGTCCAGGTACAGTAGCAATCTCTGCTGCAATAAAGGAACGCTACGGTGTGCGTACTGTCCCCCATATAATATGTAGTGGGTTTACTGCCGCAGAGATAGAGAGCGAACTAATCGATCTTTCGTATCTTGGCATTACCGATTTATTGCTGCTCCGTGGTGACCGACCACGTGGGGAGAACAAATATATAACCATTTCTGGAGGTCATACTTATGCAATAGATTTATGTCGACAAGTAAACGACTTCAATGCAGGAAAATTACTTGCGGGTGCACATAGCGATGGTCCCGTCGTTCCCTTTTCTTATGGCGTGGCAGGCTATCCGGAGAAACATGACGAAGCAATGAATTTCGATACGGATATCGAACACTTGAAAACAAAGGTGAGAGAAGGGGCAAGCTATATCGTTACACAGATGTTCTTTGACAACAAAAAATACTTTGCTTTTGTTAAGCGTCTTCGTGACGAGGGCATCGATGTTCCTGTGGTCCCAGGATTGAAACCCCTCACTACTCTTAACCACCTTACAATGTTGCCAAAGACGTTCCATATAGACTTCCCGAAGCGGCTCGCTACAGAGTTGCAGAAATGTAGCAACAACGATGATGTGAAAACCGTTGGAGTAGAGTGGGCAATAAAGCAATGCCGGGAACTGCGCGAGGCAGGTGTGCCAGGTATACATTTCTATACAATGAATGCCGCGCAGTGTGTTGAAAAAATAATGAATGGTCTGAACGCATAACCGACAAGCAAAGATGGAAAGGGAAAATTTCTTAGATGTATTCATTCGCAACAATTCTAGAGTATGGATACTAGATGGTGCAATGGGTACCATGATACAAAGCCATAGCTTAGGAGAGGAAGATTTCCGCGGTGACCGATTTGCCGATTGGAAAGTAAGGCTTAAGGGTAACAATGACCTAATTTCGCTCACACGCCCAGATGTCTTGCGGCAAATACACCGTGAATACTTGGAGGCGGGGGCAGACATCATTGAAACGAATACGTTCAATGCACAGCGCATTTCCCAAGCCGACTACCACACTGAGGCTTTTGTGGAAGAAATAAATGCTGCCGCTGTGAAAATAGCCCGTGAGGAAGCCGATCGCATGACAAAGCTTACGCCAGATAAACCTCGCTTTGTAGCTGCCTCAATAGGCCCGACAAACCGAACCTTGTCTATGTCTCCCGATGTGGAAAATCCAGCTATGCGCGCCATTACATTTGATGAACTTCGTGATGCTTATGCCGAACAAATGCTTGTCTTAAGTAAGGGTGGTGTTGATATATGGCTCATCGAAACCATTTTCGATACGCTAAATGCCAAGGCGGCTCTTGCTGCAGCACGTATAGTAAAGGAAACTACTGGGCGTAAGATACCAATTATGCTTAGTGTAACAATAGCAGATGCGAGCGGGCGAACACTTTCTGGGCAAACGCTAGAAGCTTTCTTGACATCGGTGGGGCATGGTGAAGATATACTTAGCGTGGGACTAAACTGTTCGTTTGGAGCAGAAGATATGCGCCCATATCTGCAGGCTTTATCTCAAATATCACCATATTATGTTAGTGCATACCCCAATGCTGGTTTTCCCGATGAGGACGGAAAATACAACGAAACTCCCCAAATGATGGCACAAGCCATAAGTCGTTTTGTTGACGACGGTAGCGTTAATTTCGTGGGAGGTTGCTGCGGTTCAACTCCTGCTCATATTAGGGAGATAGCTAGTGTAGTGGACGGACGTTTGGCAAGGCAGCTTTCTCATGGGAAAATGTCTATGGGGTGGTTAGCCGGATTGGAAACGCTTACGCCAATGCAGGGAGTGTTCGTCAATGTGGGTGAAAGATGTAATGTGGCAGGGAGCCGTAAATTCTTAAGACTGGTAAAGGAAAAGAAATACGATGAAGCTTTGGCCATAGCTCGCAAGCAAGTGCGTGACGGAGCAATGATGCTTGACATAAATATGGACGACGGCTTGCTTGATGCAGAAGATGAAATGACGCATTTCCTTAATCTTATGGCTTCAGACCCTGAAGTGGCGCGCGTACCTTGGATGATAGATTCATCACGTTTCGGGGTAATTGAGGCTGCACTTAAATGCGTTCAGGGAAAATGTGTTGTCAATTCCATTTCACTAAAAGAAGGCGAAGAAGCATTCCTGCACCGTGCTCATATCATAAAGCAGTATGGGGCAGCAATGGTAGTAATGGCTTTTGATGAAAAAGGGCAGGCAACCACTTACGAACGTAAGATAGAAGTGTGTGGTAGAGCTTATAAACTTTTGACGGAAAAGGCTGACGTGAGTCCACATGATATAATTTTCGACCCAAATGTACTGACTGTTGCAACAGGAATGAAAGAGCACGATCGCTATGCCATCGATTTTATCCGCGCCACACGGTGGATAAACAACAATTTGCCAGGAGCACATGTAAGTGGTGGAGTGAGCAATCTCTCGTTCGCTTTCCGGGGAAATAACACACTTCGTGAGGCTATGCATGCCGTGTTTCTATTCCACGCTATTAAGGCTGGTATGGATATGGCGATTGTCAACCCTGCAACAAAGGTAATGTATCAGGATATTCCCACAGATTTGCTTGAAGCGATAGAGGATGTTGTTCTTTGTCGCAAGTCTGACGCAGCGGAACATCTAGCAGAGATGGCGCGTAAAATGCAAGAAGCAGACGCGGAAAAGGCAGATGCAGAAGAGAACGTTCCTGCGGTTGACCGCTCTACGATACCACTTGCAGAAAGAATAGCAACAGCCCTAAGAACAGGAGATGAGGAATATCTTGAGACGGATATCACAGAGGCTCTGACATTGTATTCTGCTCCAGAGAAAATAATTGAAGGCCCGTTGATGAATGGTATGCAACTTGTGGGTGATCTCTTTGGTGAGGGGAAAATGTTTCTGCCGCAGGTCGTTAAATCTGCCCGAACCATGAAAAGAGCAGTGGCTATATTGCAACCATATCTTGAAAAAGACAGGCAGACGGCAGGACGCAGCAATGGGCGATATCTTGTGGCCACGGTGAAAGGCGATGTTCACGACATAGGAAAAAACATCGTGGCAGTAGTGCTTGGATGCAACAATTTCGACGTTACAGATTTAGGCGTTATGGTGCCGGCAGAGAAAATAGTGGAAACGCTCAAAAAAGGTAGCTTTGACTTCGTGGCACTTAGCGGGCTAATAACACCATCGCTTGACGAAATGTGTCGCACGGCCGAGGCAATGTCCGAAGCAGGCATTGATATTCCTCTTTTTATTGGAGGAGCTACTACTAGCGACCTTCACACTGCGCTCAAAATAGCACCACGGTATAAAGGTCCGGTGTTCCACATGAAGGATGCCGCGCAGAATCCCGTAGTAGCACTGCAACTGTTGGGTGACGATAGAGACAAGGTTATTGCCGAGAACAAGAGAAGGCAAGAAGAACTTGTGCGCCAGTATAATGCACGTAAGAAGGTGGACGGAATTATGCAGCTTGCTGATGGGAAGAAAAATAGTGGAGAAGAGACAGAAAGGTTAACGATAGATTGGGAAAAGGAGAAGTTGGCTTCCCCCTCATTTATTGGCTACCGCACGTTGCCCCATATCAGCATAAAGGATATACGTCCGTATATAAACTGGATTTATTTTTTCAACCTTTGGCGTGTAAGGAAGGGGCAAAATGAAGCAGAAAGCATAAAACACGAGGCAGAGCTTATGCTTGACGAAATAGAAAAACAACATTGCATGCAGGCCCAGGTCGGGTTTTATCCAGCTTATGGCACGGAACATTCCATAGTATTGCCAGGAGCGGTAGACGGATTAGATTTGGAGTTGCCCACTCCAAGGCAGAAACATCCAGCAGAGAAAGGTGAACCCAAACTGTCACTCTGCGACTATGTGGCACCTCGTGGTTACAACGACTTTGTTGGGGTATTTGCTATAACCGTATCGCCATCGTTTTCAGAAGAACTTGAGCGACTGAAAAAATCGGAAGATACGTTTCGTTCTCTTCTTATGCAGAGCTTAGGTGACAGGCTGGCCGAGGCAACAAGTGAATGGCTTCATAGGGAGGTGAGAACGAAATTATGGGGATATGATCCCGACGAGCAACTATCCTTGCGCCAGTTGGCGAAGGCGGCATACCGTGGCATACGCCCAGCGGTGGGATATCAGTCGCTGCCAGATCAAAAGCTTATATTCCCACTCAGTCGCTTGCTTGATTTCAAGGCGCTGAGTATAAGGCTAACGGAAAACGGAGCAATGTATCCGCAGAGCTCAACCTGCGGCCTGTATATAAGTTGCTCCCATGCTAAATATTTCGCTGTTGGGAAGAACTGACGCTTAACCTCTGGCAAAACTTGGTCGTGTGGAAAAAAGTGACTAACTTAGCGGCGTAGAAAGAACAAGAAAAAAGCAAAATAAAAACAATTAAAAGGACGATGGAAGATTTCAAGTATTATGCCCCGACCGAAGTTATCTTCGGTAAGGACTCAGAAGAGCAGTTGGTTGAAATGATAAAGAAATATGGCGGAAAGAAAGTGCTTGTGCATTATGGCGGGAAAAGTGCCGAACGCTCAGGATTACTCGGCTCCGTGCGCCAGAAGTTGACCGACGGTGGTATTGCTTTCTGTGAGCTTGGCGGTGTAAAGCCAAACCCACGCCTAGAGCTTGTGCGCGAGGGCATAGAACTTTGCAAGCGCGAAAATGTAGACTTTATATTGGCCGTTGGTGGCGGAAGCGTGATTGACTCTTCAAAAGCCATTGGCTACGGAATGAAATATGATGGTGATGTGTGGGATATATACGCACGTAAATACGCCCCGAAAGAAACATTGCCAGTGGGAAGCATACTTACAATTCCTGCAGCAGGAAGCGAGATGAGCGATTCAAGCGTGATAACAAATGAGGCAGAAGGGCTGAAAATTGGATATTCCGATAATCTTTGTCGCCCGAAATTTACCATAATGAACCCCGTTCGTACGTACACTTTGCCTCCTTACCAAACAGCTTGTGGCGCAACAGACATAATGATGCATACAATGGAGAGGTATTTCGGACGCGTTGACGACATGACTCTTATTGACAATATCGCTGAAGCATTGATGAAAACAGTGAAAGATAGTGTGTTCCATGTGCTTAAAGATCCTGAAGATTACCGTAACCGCGCTTGTATAATGTGGGCTTCCAGTCTTGGACACAACGATCTTACCGGTGACCGTTCTTATGCAGACTTCGCAACTCACCAAATTGAACATGAACTGAGTGCTATGTTCGATGTAGCTCATGGTGCAGGTCTTGCTGCAATGTGGCCAAGTTGGGCACGTTATGTATACAAGGAAAATGTGTCACGCTTTGTGCGCTTTGCAGTAAATGTGATGGATGTGCCAAACGACTTTACCAATCCTGAGGCAACAGCACTCGCTGGTATTGAGGCAATAGAACGTTTTTACAAGGCAATAGGCATGCCAACAAATATACATGAACTCATAGGTCGTGATATTACAGACGAAGAAATCAAGGAACTTGCGCGTAAGTGCAGTCATGATGACGGACGTACTATCGGTGCTTTCCGCAAACTTGATCGTCACGACATGGAGGAAATCTACAAGATGGCAAGATAGTCGTAAACTTGTGCCGCCAACAATGCTGCGGCTTGCCCGACAAACAAAATTGTGTAGGGTAAGCCGCAGTTTCAGTTGAAAGGTACATGTTATATTATTTTTTTAAGAAAAAAGAAACACCTAGACCTTAATATAATCTATGAAGAGCAAATCTATACTTCACAAAGACGGTGTGAGCTACGTTGCCCCATTTATTCTCATAACATCATGCTTTGCCCTTTGGGGCTTCGCCAACGACATAACAAATCCTATGGTGAAGGCATTTTCAAAAATATTCCGTATGTCAGCCACAGACGGAGCTCTCGTGCAGGTGGCGTTCTATGGCGGATATTTTGCTATGGCCTTTCCCGCTGCTATGTTCATACGTCGTTTTTCCTATAAGACAGGTGTCATGCTCGGACTTTCTCTTTATGCTTTCGGGGCATTTCTGTTCTTCCCTGCAAAGATGACAGGAGAGTATTATGCTTTTCTTATAGCGTATTTTATCCTAACCTGTGGATTGTCGTTTCTTGAAACGTCGTGCAATCCGTATATCTTGACAATGGGGACAGAAGATACTGCAACGCGAAGACTCAATCTGGCACAGTCGTTTAACCCAATGGGCTCCCTATTGGGTATGTATGTTGCAATGAATTTTATCCAGGCACGGCTTAACCCCATGAGTACCGCAGAACGCGCACTTCTTTCGGATGCGGATTTCAACGCAATGAAGGAAAGTGACCTTTCTATTCTCATCGGACCTTATCTCGCAATAGGCTTGGTGATACTGGCAATACTTCTTGTAATACGCTTTGCCCGTATGCCGAAGAATGGCGACAAAGACAAGTCTATAAACTTTATCCCGACACTTAAGCGCATATTCTCCATGCCACATTATAGAGAGGGCGTGATAGCGCAATTCTTCTATGTAGGAGTACAGATAATCTGTTGGACATTTATTATACAATATGGCACGCGTATCTTTATGAATCAAGGGATGGCAGAGATTGATGCCGAGGTGTTGTCCCAAAAATATAATATTGCAGCAATGATACTGTTTTGTTGCTCGCGCTTTGTCTGTACGTTTATTCTTAGATACCTCAATGCCGGGCAACTGTTGATGCTGCTTGCCATAGCAGGTGGGTGCTTTACTTTAGGGGTTATACTATTTCAGAATATATATGGCCTTTATTGTCTCGTGGCAGTGAGCGGATGCATGTCGCTTATGTTCCCGACAATTTATGGCATTGCCCTTACAGGTTTGGGTGACGATGCCAAGTTTGGTGCCGCAGGCCTCATTATGGCCATATTGGGTGGCAGTGTGATGCCTCCGCTTCAGGCGGCCCTGATAGACATGAAAGAGCTACTAGGACTTCCTGCAGTCAATGTGTCGTTTGTATTGCCGCTAGTATGCTTTGTCGTAATAACGATATATGGCTATCGTACGATGGTGCGCACTAAGAAAACGTAAGGGTAAATATAAAGGATAACTGCCGAATAATTTGGAAGTTGTACAAAATATTCCTACCTTTGCACCGCTTTTCGGCGTAATCGCTGGCAGGAAGAAGAGTAGCCTGTTATGTTGCGTTGGAACAATAACAATTATTTACATATTATTACAATGGATTTAATCAAAGTTGCTGAAGAAGCATTTGCAATCGAAAAGCAGTATCCTAAGTTCAAAGCTGGTGACACCGTAACTGTAGCTTACAAAATCATCGAGGGTTCAAAGGAGCGTATCCAGCTCTACCGCGGTGTTGTAATCAAAATCTGCGGGGAGGGTTCAAAAAAGCGTTTCACCGTGCGCAAAATGTCTGGAACCATTGGTGTTGAGCGTATCTTCCCTATGGAATCTCCTAACATTGCAAGCATTGAGCTGAACAAGGTCGGCAAGGTTCGCCGCGCTAAGCTCTATTACTTGCGCAAGCTCACTGGTAAGAAGGCACGTATTCCAGAGAAGAGAGTTGTTGTAAAGCAGTAACAACCCCTTTGCCTTCATCAGAACAGAAGAAGAAAACAAATATGGCAGCCAGTTTTATATTATGAATCGGCTGCCATGTTTTTTTATTTAACCATTGCCATTCACAACAATGAAACCGTTGCCCATAGAATACTACAAGTCTAAAACGGCAGAAATGTCAGTTTTACTGAAAAATCGAAAAGGAAAAACAAAATATTTTATTGTAGCAGAGATTACTATCTTCCTTTGCTTCCTAGCAGGGATTGCCTTGCTATTTTCTGATAGTGGCGAAGGATTGCATAGGGAAATCTATATATATAGTGCTTTCTTGATTGCATGTTTCTTTATTGTTAAGCGCAGCGACAGAAAAAATCAAGACGAAGTTGATGAACTCGTCAACCGTATCTCTGTTTGTAAAGGGGAAATGGAATATCTTTCCGGACGCCTTGATTCGTTTGATGATGGTAAGCGTTACATAGACCACGACCACCCGTATACCTATGATATGGATATATTCGGAGAGAAGTCGCTTTACCAGCGTATTTGCCGGACTGTAACTACTGGTGGGGCAGACCGCTTGGCTGAAATACTATCCTCGGCGGCTTTGGAAAATGTTCCCACGGGGTCTTTGAAGAAAGCCCACGGCGATATAATGTATCGCCGCGGGGGAATAAACGAGCTCGTAGCTATGCCAGACTGGCGTTTGAATTTCCTTTCGTTCGGTTCGCATGAGCGAATAGACACGCACAAAATAGAGAAAGCAATAGAGGCAATGCATGCGGAAGGTTTTCCTGAGAATTTTGCAAAGCGTAGAGTAGTGGTCTTGGTCGGGATAAGTTTGACAGTCTTTGTTCTGTTGTTTCTGCTTTCAATCTTTACACCGCTTAGTGGAAACATACCGGCTTTATGGCTTGTGGGGCAACTATGGGTGAGTATCGCGGTATCTTTAAAGGGGCTTAAAAAAGTAAGCACAACTTTGGAAGGTCTAAACGTAAGCATGACATCGGGTATGAAGCTGATAGAATATGTTGCAAACACAACATTCAACAGTGACATAAACCGTGAGATTGCAGCCACATTGCGTGGAACAGTGGAAGAGCTTAAAGAAATGCGTGCGATACTCAACGCTATAGATCGTAGAGGAAATATTCTGGGGCTCGTTGTGTTCAATGCTTTTGCTTTCAGTGATGTATTTCTTGTGCGCAGATGCATGCTATGGGCTGAGCGTAACCGGCAGCATTTGGCATCGTGGATTAGCCAAATATGCAATATGGATGTTTTGGTGTCGATGGCAAACTATCATTTTAATGAGGTAGAAACGGTTATGCCGGAAATAGTAGACGACCGCGAGATTATATTTGAAGCCAAAGATATACGTCATCCTTTTCTTGGGCGTAAAGCCGTAGGCAATGATTTTGTTATAAGCGATCTACATTATTATATAATAACAGGGGCAAACATGGCAGGAAAGAGCACCTTCCTGCGTTCTTTAGGCACAAACTATATACTTGCCATGTGCGGTTTGCCGGTATTTGCCTCAAGCATGCGTGTTTCGATGTTCTCTCTCTTTAGCAGTATGCGCACCAACGACAACCTTTCGCATGGCATAAGTTATTTCAATGCTGAACTGTTACGCCTTGAATACTTATTGCAAAGCGTGCGCAAACAACCGCGTACCCTAATAATTTTAGATGAAATTCTGAAAGGTACAAATTCAATTGACAAGCTGAACGGATCGCGAATGTTTCTTGAGTCGATTGCCACAATGCCGGTAAGTGGCATAATAGCGACACACGACCTTGAACTTTCTAAGCTGGCAGACGATTTCCCGGACCGTTTTGATACGTATTGCTTTGAAATAGAACTTGCTGCCGATATAAATTATTCATATAAGATAACGCAAGGAACAGCACACAATCAAAATGCGACATACTTGCTGAAGCGTATTTTGGCTTCCCGGGATTAAATGTATTGCAATGGCATAAGGGGTAATGTGGGATTGTAGTGAAAAGGTGTGGCTGGGTTGAAAACGTAATTTGTGTTGCTTAATCAGCGAAATGGGTAGCTATGTTTAACTTGCACGGGTGTAACTTTGCAGTTGTAAAAAAGAAAAAATATAAGTTATGCTTTTAGAGAAAGTTATGTCACCGCAGGACATAAAGTCGTTCAGTATAGAGCAACTGAAGACTTTGTCGGAGGAAATTAGAAGTGGAGTGCTGAATCGCGACAGTAATATCGGCGGTCATGTGGGGCCAAATCTTGGAATTGTTGAGGCAACAGTGGCAATGCACTATGTTTTCAACTGCCCAGAAGACAAGTTCGTTTTTGATGTTTCTCACCAATCCTATCCGCATAAGATGCTTACCGGCAGGGCTTTTGGATATATTGACAACGCTCGTTTCAATGAAGTGTCGGGATATAGTAGTCCGAGCGAGTCGCCTGTTTACGACCAATTTGAGCTTGGGCATACTTCAACCTCTATCTCTCTTGCTACAGGATTGCAGAAAGCGCGTGATATACGCGGAACTCACGAAAATATTGTTGCAGTAATAGGCGACGGATCGTTGAGTGGGGGAGAGGCAATGGAAGGTCTTGACGAAGCAGCAGAATTGGGAACGGGAATAATTATTGTGGTTAACGACAATGAAATGTCTATTGCCGAAAATCATGGCGGCATATACAAGAATCTTCAGTTGCTGCGCCAAACCGGTGGAAAAGCAGAGTGCAACTGGTTCAAGGCTTTTGGACTAGATTACGAATATGTGGAGAACGGCAATGATTTGGAAGCACTGATAAATGTATTCAAAAAGGTAAAGGATACGACACGTCCCATTGTGGTGCATATTCATACGCAGAAAGGAAAAGGATATAGACCAGCCGAGGAGCATAAAGAGGAATGGCATTGGAGTATGCCTTTCGATATAGAAACCGGGAAACCCAAAGTTGAGGATAGCAGCGAGACTTGGGGCGACTTGACCGGACAGTTCCTTCTAGAGGAAATGAAACGGGACAAAAAACTCGTGTGTGTTACTTCCGGTACACCAACCGTGGCGGGCTTTACAAAAGAGCGCCGCTTGGAGGCTGGAGAGCAATTCGTTGATGTAGGTATTGCCGAGGAACAAGCTGTGGCAATGGTTTCGGGAATGGCAAAGGGCGGGATACATCCGGTATACAATGTTTATTCAACATTTATACAACGTACTTACGACCAATTGGCGCAAGACTTGTGTATCAACGGTAACCCTGCACTAATAAATGTCTATTTGGGCTCTCTTTATGGTTTGAACGATATAACACATGTCGGTTTCTATGAGATTCCAATACTTAGCAACATTCCAGGGCTCGTTTATCTTGCTCCTACGTGTTGGGAAGAATACCTTGCCATGATGAAATGGGGAATACGTCAGGAGAAATATCCTGTGGCGATACGAGTGCCGAGTGGAGCGGTAAACCATAGTGATGAGAGCTTTGAGGAAGACTATTCCCGTTTAAACCGTTTCTCAACCACGAGGCATGGCAGCGGGGTTGCTATAATTGGGGTTGGCGCATGCCACTCGTTGGCTTTGCATACCGCAGACATGCTGAAGGAGAAAAAGGGAATCTCGGCAACTGTTATAAATCCACGCTACCTTTCTGGTATAGATGTTGAGGCTCTTGACTTACTGAAGAATGATCATCATACGGTGATAACGCTGGAAGACGGTGTAATAGAAGGTGGATTTGGCGAAAAAATAGCGCGCTATTATGGGGCAGACAGAATGCGCGTGTTTGTTCACGGTATAAAGAAAGGGCTATACGACCGTTATGATTATGCGCAGATGGCCCGTGACAGTCGCCTTACTCTAGAGCAAATTATAGAAGATGTAGAGTGATTTTTGGGGCTATGCCCTTTTATAGCGGCATGCCTAGGTATATAAGTTTCAACGGTAAAAAGATTTTTAGGAACACAAAGAGAGAGGGGCAATTTCTTATTTGCCCCTCTCTATGTATCTTATGCAAAATGTAAGTGTGCTTATTTTACTTGCACCACAAGATATTTACTGGTACTCCAGAATAACTGTGGATTGTTTATCCGCAGAATATATTGATCTTTGGCGTCTTGTGTCAGTGTGTAGCTGCTTGATGGGTGCATGGTTAGAAGCTTGGCAGACTTTGAATAAAGTTTTATCTCCTTTTCAACCCTAATGTCAATCTTCGTAAAGTAGTTCTTGTTGAAATTGCCTTGCAGGACTTTTCCTTTAACAAGAACGTTCTGCTTCTTCAGTTCTTTTTTGGTGCCAAAGGCAAACCATGCCGTATTTAGCTGTTTGTCTTGGGACTCGATGGTTTGAGTCTTTTTGTCGCTTTCTGACTTGAGGTCGTTCACGCTAGTGTTAAGCGTACTGATTGTTTGGTCAAGTTCAGCAATGTGAATATCCTTAGATTCAAGTTCTGCACGCAGTTGCTTTAATTGTTCGTCTTTTTCTTGCATCTGCTTGATGAGGTTATCCACAGTGCGTTTCAATTCCTCGCTTTTGAACGAGCTTTCACGCATCTGTTGTTTTAGCTTGGATATAAGTTCGCGATTCTGTTCCATGCGATCCTGAATGAACTGGATGTTTTCGCGTATTTGTTGCTGCTTGTTGCCGCCTTCGCCGTCTTTTGCCAAGGTAACACGATCCTCAGCCTTATTGATGGCACGAAAACCTTCTTCAACGTCGTTGAGAATGGCAACCATGTCGTTAATCTCAGTGTCGCGTTGCTCTATGATTTTCTTCAAAGAGTCGTTCTGTAATGAATTTGAAGGCTGCTCGGGAGCCTTATTGCCAGTGCATGCCACCATTAGTGCCATGCTGGCTGCTATAAACAATATCTTCTTCATAAGCGTTAGTCCTCTTGTTCTTTATGTTTTGTATTCTTTGATTTCTTTTCTTCTTCTTTCCCCGCAAGAATGATAACAAACTCGCCTTTGGGAGGAGTCTGTTCAAAATGCGTTGTCACTTCGGCAAGCGTACCATTTACATTTTCTTCATGTATCTTTGATATTTCTCGGCAGACGCAGACTTGGCGGTCGGGGCCGTAGTATTCGGAAAATTGTTTTAGCGTCTTTACAATGCGGTAGGGCGATTCATAGAATATCATGGTGCGCGTTTCGCCTTTTAGGTATTCTAAACGAGTTGCCCTGCCTTTTTTTTGTGGTAGAAAGCCTTCGAAGCAGAAACGGTCGCAAGGTAGCCCTGACGATACTATTGCTGGTACAAATGCTGTTGCACCGGGTAGACACTGCACGGTTATTCCTGCAGCAACAGCTTCGCGCGCTAGGAAAAAACCAGGGTCGCTGATGCCTGGAGTGCCAGCGTCACTGATTAGAGCAACGTTTTGACCTGCTTTAAGGCGCTCAACTATTCCTGTTGCCGTACCGTGTTCGTTGAACTTATGATGGGCAATGAGCCTGTTTTTGATTTCAAAATGTTTTAGGAGGACACTCGATGTGCGTGTGTCTTCCGCCAAGACTATATCGGCTTCCTTGAGTATGCGGATAGCGCGAAGTGTCATATCCTCCATGTTGCCGACAGGAGTCGGCACAATATATAATATTCCCATACCTAGTCACAAATGTAAGTATATTAACACGGGTGGCAAAAAATATCATGCATTCTTTGCATTTTTTAAAACCTCTTTGTAATTTTGTGCGCATATGGATAATAATTTGGCAGGGGAAACACACCGCCCCGGAAGGATAGAAGTGGTGTGTGGTTCAATGTTTTCTGGCAAAACAGAAGAACTTATACGACGGTTGAAAAGGGCTAAGTTTGCTAAGCAAAAAGTGGAAATCTTTAAACCGTCAATAGATACAAGATATTCTGAGGTGGATGTGGTTAGCCATGACCGCCATTCTATACAAAGCACTCCCGTCGATTCATCGGCATCTATCGCAAAACTCTCAGCAGGTATTGACGTTGTAGGGATAGATGAAGCACAGTTCCTTGATGATGGACTTGTGGATGTTTGCAATGAACTTGCCAACCAGGGAGTTAGAGTTATAGTTGCAGGACTGGATATGGATTTTCAAGGTAAACCTTTCGGGCCGATACCGGCTCTTTGCTCTGTTGCCGATGAGGTAACGAAGGTGCATGCAATATGTGTGAAATGCGGTGCTTTGGCATACATAAGTCATAGACTTGTGGCTAATGACAATAGAGTATTCCTTGGGGAACAGGCAGAATATGAACCTCTCTGTCGTGAATGCTACAGAAAAAGCCTTAACAAAGAGTAAGATTATTGAGAATCAACATATAAAATTTTTGTCATGTTGGAAAAAGAAATAACCTTCGATAAGTTTATACGTATGCTCGGCATTATGCTTCTAGTTTGTGGAGTTCTCTTCATGCTTAACTATCTAAGCGGCGTGTTGCTACCTTTTTTTGTAGCATGGCTACTTGCTTATCTGCTATATCCTATTGTAAAATTCGTGCAATATAAGATGCATGTGCCTTCTAGGGCTCTGTCTATAATAGTTACGTTTATTTTTATAATTGCCGTGCTGGTGGGGGTGTTTTATTTGCTTATACCTCCAATGCTTGAACAGTTTGAAAAGCTCGCAAACGTGGCTTCTCAATATATTAAACATAGCACTAACGGAGAAAGCTTCCAAGCCATAATGCAACAGTGGCTACATCAAAATCGCGATACTATCGAGCAAATATTTAGGCGTAAGGACGTGGTTGACGCAATCAAAACGGCAATGCCAAAACTCTTCAGCGTACTTGGACAGACTGCGAGCATTGTGATTAGCATTGTGGCATCCCTTATTACCTTATTATATATGTTCTTCATCCTTCTAGACTACGAATATCTTACAACTAGTTGGATAAAGATTTTCCCTAAAAAAATAAGACCTTTTTGGCAGTCGCTTATGCAGGATGTGGAAAAAGAACTGAACAACTATATACGAGGGCAATCGCTTGTAGCTCTTACAATGGGGATACTCTTCTGTATAGGGTTTACTATTATTGACTTTCCGATGGCTATAGGTCTCGGTATTCTAATAGGTATAATGGATCTAGTGCCATATCTGCACACTTTTGCACTCATTCCGACTTTATTTCTTGCCTTGCTAAAGGCGGCAGATACAGGACAGAATTTTTGGGTTATCTTTGCTTCTGCATTTGCCGTATTCTGTATCGTACAAGTGATAATTGATATGGTTGTTACACCCAAGGTGATGGGGAAAGCTATGGGGCTTAACCCCGCTATCTTGCTTCTCGCCCTCTCTGTCTGGGGATCTCTGCTAGGATTCATCGGTCTTATTATCGCCCTGCCTCTAACAACAATTCTTATTGCATACTATCAACGCTATGTGACAAAAGACAAATCGCGCATAAATACAACTCCTATTGATGAGAAGCCTATTGCGAAAGGCAATGATGAACAAAAACAAGATTAACTCCTAGTTACAGAGCTTCGTTAATTAGTCTTGTCAATACGCAGAATATTACGAATTATCTTATAATTTCATTGCGCATGCGCATTGTTTCTTCCAAACAGAATGTGGCTCAATATTTGGCAGTTTTTCTGTAAGGCAAAGCTCTTTTGATAGGCTTTAGGCTTTCAAAAATAAAAAATAAGTGTCCAATGCTTAAAAAATAGCGTAATTATTTGGTCGTTCCGAATATTCTCCGTACCTTTGCACCGCTTACAAAGAAAGAGACATTATCCGTAAGGTTTTTATGTTGATTTCTTGGTAAAAATGGAGATCCGCTAGCTCAGTCGGTAGAGCACAACACTTTTAATGTTGGGGTCTTGGGTTCGAACCCCAAGCGGATCACAGAGATTCCTGCGGAATCACAAGGTATATTTCTAAGGAAATTGAAGCACAAAGAGGTCTTTACGGTGGTAAAGTCCTCTTTTTCAGTTTAA
>CAVIMN010000005.1:0-151722 GCA_963644035.1 bacterium | reverse complement strand
TTGCAGTTATAAATACATCAATGTTAGAACACTTGAAAATAGCAACAAGCAAGACTGTCTGTTAAATAACACTATGAGTGATTAACCAGTAAGGCAAAATCAGTATATTTTCAGAAAGCATAGCACATATATTTTAGGCACAATCCTTCAAGAGGTTGTGCTTTTTGCGTTTATAGAGGTAAAAAAGAAGAGTACAAAGAACAATAGATGATATTTATTCACTTAAAAACCAATTACTTATGCAAAAAGAAGGAACTCAAGAAGCTTACAAATTGAAATTTCATGCTTCCTTTGCCATATGCCAAATATTCTTTATTTGAGCTTTTTGCAGCACTAAGATGAGTGAATTTTCTGACATTCGTAAATATTGGGTAATTTGTTGTTCTCAACGACTTGCTTTAATGTAAAAATTTAAAGTCTGCGAAATTAAAGGATAAATAGAAAAAAACGTGAAAACAAACTATAGCTTTTCTGATACTCCTGGCATTAAAGACATAACATATCTAATCAAAAAAAAATAATAAACGAGAAAGCGGTTACACAAGACCTAAAGATCATTGTGCAACCACTTTAATTTTTGTCCCTATTTTCGAAATGTTATTTCAAAAAACTTTCGAGTATTCTCTCAATTCTTCTTTTCAAAAATAATACACAAACAGTAATCTACTTACTTATAAAGCTTCATACCAATGTTCATGCCTACGCTTACCAATACTGCAAACGCTACTACACATGCTGTTACTAACATAAATGTTACCATAATTAATTCCTTTCTCTTTAGTTATCGTTAAACAATCTTTTTACCTGCTGCCCTCATCGCAGCTATTTCTAATACCTTTATTTTTCTGATGCAAAGATAATATCATTTGTGTTCGTGCACAATAGAAAATGCCCGCAATTTAATTCTACTACCGTCATTTTTGACCTTCATCAAAAAAGTAGCCCCACATGCTCATTTATTATGACATGCATAAGAATTTCTAGCAACTCACAATAACCATGTATCCATGTCATCCACACACGCTCACCAACTGCGCCCCACAGAATGGCTAAATTTGCGTTTTTTTTTGTAACTTTGCACTATTATTACAGAGGTATTAATATGAAAGATAAGATTGTATCATTTTGTTGGCAGCACCTTTTGCTGCTTGTTTCATTATGGATTATGACTGTCGGCGTGGCAGTTTGTGTAAGATCAATGCTTGGCTCAAGCGTAATCAGCGTTTTGCCGTATGTTTTTCAAAGCGCAGGGGCGGATAATTTAGCCCCCCGTCTGACAATAGGACAATACACGTACATCATGAATAGTCTTTTGGTGGCGGGACAAATACTCGTACTCCGCCGACGTTTCGAGCCCGTACAACTGTTCCAACTTCTAGTAGGCTTCGTTTTCGGCTCACTCATCGACCTTAACATGCTACTGACCTCGTGGCTTATACCAGTAGAATTATGGCAAAAGGTCATTGCGCAGGTTGGTGGATGCACTGTTCTTGGTATAGGTATAGCCTTGGAAGTAAGATGCGGAAGTGTCACCATGCCAGGCGAAGGCTTCCCCGTGGCTATAAGCAGAGTGTCTGGCATAGAATTTCCCAAAGTAAAAATATGCGTAGACACAGGATTGGTTGTTTTAGGCCTTGTGGCTTGCTTTGCATTCTTCGGTCATTGGCTTTGGCATATAGTGGGAATAGGAACACTATTTGCAATGTTCTACGTAGGCATTGTGGTAAAGAGCATAGGCAAACATCTTGGATGGTTTGAGCGCATCCTAGCATATAAGCCAGGATTCCGCCGCTATATATACGGATTGGCAAGGTTTGTATACAAGAGATAACTTGCATATTTAATATATGTGCGCAATATTTTCATGCGTACATTTCAGAAACAAGTGGTATTCCAACGGCAATAAGACGTCAGAATACCACTTGTTCATTTTCTGCAATCAATAAGACCATAGATAAATGAAGCTTGCTTAGCCCCAAAAGCCCACGGGCATCCGAGCATAACCAAGCGGACTTTTAACGACATCCGCACGGCCTTCCTATCAGCACAGACAGGAATAGGGTTTTTCCCCAAGCGTTTAGGGAAAAACCTTTTGCAATTACATTGATTGTTTGTTTCTTTGCACCAGAAACAAAACCCAAAGCATACAAACAAGTTAAAAACGCATTGACTATGAAAAGGTTTATATTATCAATCACAATGCTCCTGACCGTATGTTTGACAACTATGGCCATGAGCTACGAACAAGCTAGAGAAAGAGCCCTCTTCCTTACAGACAAGATGGCATATGAGCTGAATCTTAACGATGAACAGTATGAAGCTGCATACGAGGTGAACCTCGACTATTTGATGAGCATAAACGATTATGACGACCTTTACGGCACATACTGGACAAGAAGGAACCTGGACTTGAGCTACATCCTCTTCGACTGGCAATACAACGCCTTCTGCGCTGCCACATATTTCTATCGCCCGCTAACATGGGCTGACGGCATTTGGAGGTTCGGCATATATGCACGCTATCCCAACAGAGCGTATTTCTATTTCGGCCGCCCCGCTTTCTATGCAACCTACTATGGGGCGCATAGCTGGAGAATGAACGGCGGACACAGTTGGTATCACGGGCGCACATTTGGTCCTCGCCCGGGAGAAAGCCGGTTCGGAATGAGAGACCGCTTCGACAGAGGGGATTTTAAAAACCACAGAAACGGCAACTTTAACAATTCTCGCAACGACAGACGGGACAATAGAGGAAATTTCAGACGAGACAACAGACAAAACACCGATAAAGGCCACATAGACCGCAACAACGGCGGCAACAACGGCAACTCACGCTTCGACGGTAACAACAATGGTAACGGAAATTTCAAAGGCGGCAGAACAGGCTCTACGACATCCGCAACGCCTATACGCCAAAACCGCAGCTGGGAGAAAGCTTCAACACAGCAGCAACCTATGCAGATGCAGCAGACGCAAAAAAACGTAACTAGCGGCAGGACACTGCGCCAAAGCAGCACACGCACTACTGTTACAAGGGATACTCCCACACAATCCACGCCATCAAGAGCAATCAGAAACGAAAGCACATTTTCACGCCCCTCGACCAGCACAACATCACGCCCCGCCAGCACCTTCACACCAAGTAGCCGAAGCGGTGGAAACTTCAGCAGTGGTGCTTCACAAAGCACCGGACGTTCAGGTGGCGGCGGTCACTTCGGAGGGCGAAGATAAAAGGAAAGAACATTTCTCTCTATAATTTTACTATATAAATCCCTCCTGCTTATACAGAAACACAGCAGGAGACTCGGTAAGAAGATTGCCTTACACCAACACGTAAGAGCCAGGATTAACAAAGTCAATAAACAAGAGAAGGACAGGATGCACACGCAAATCCTGTCCTTCAACTTTTTAAATAAATCTTTCCTATAGAGTCTGCAAGTATCTCTCCGCCTCCAAGGCAGCCTTACAGCCACTTGCCGCAGCTGTTATAGCCTGACGATAATAAGGGTCTGCCACATCGCCTGCAACGAACACTCCCGGTATCTTCGTGCATGGCGTGCCGTTGATTGTCTTTATGTATCCCACTTCATCCGTTTCAAGCCACTCTTTAAACACGCCAGAGTTAGGTTTGTGGCCAATAGCAAGGAAGAATCCGTCAATGTTTATGTCTACATTTTCTTCATCAGCCTCACCGCGACGCTTAACCAAATGGGCACCTTCCACTCCGTTCTCTCCGAACAAGCCAACAGTATTATGCTCAAAAAGCACCTCTATATTCTCCGTATTAAGCACCCTTTCCTGCATAACTTTTGATGCACGCAGATAAGGTTTGCGCACAATGAGGTATACTTTCTTTGCCAAACCGGCAAGATATAAAGCATCTTCGCAAGCGGTATCACCACCACCAACAACGGCAACCGTCTTCTTGCGATAGAAGAATCCGTCGCAAGTAGCGCAAGCCGACACTCCCATTCCATTGTATTTCTGCTCGTCTGGCAGTCCAAGATATTTAGCAGAAGCACCCGTAGCAATAATCACCGTGTCGGCAGAAATTTCCTTTCCCTCGTCGGTGGTAAGTACGTATGGCGACTTGCTGAAGTCAACCTTCTCAATTATCCCCTCTCGGATGTCGGCTCCGAAGCGTTCCGCCTGCTCACGGATATCATTCATCAATTGTCCGCCAAGCACACCTTCGGGGTATCCAGGAAAATTCTCTACCATTGTGGTCTGTGTCAGCTGGCCACCTGTTAGCAATCCGCAGTATTCCACAGGTTTAAGGTTTGCCCTAGAAGCATAAATGGCGGCCGTATAGCCTGCTGGTCCGCTTCCGATAATTACGCATTTAACGTGTTCCATGGATTTTTCGTTTAAAGCAATTCTTCTATTTTCTTTTCTATATTGTCAAGACTCTCTGTCGGTTCGAAACGTTCAACCACCATGCCATATTTATTTATAAGGAATTTGGTGAAGTTCCACTTTATGTCAGCTTTTTCCTTGTAGTCTGGGTCTTGCTTTGAAAGCATCTCGTCAAGTACTTTTGTTAGCGGATGGTTTTCATCCCAGCCGGCAAAGCCTTTTTGCGAGGTAAGGAACTGATAGAGGGGATCGGCATCCGGGCCATTCACCTTAACCTTTTTAAACCGTGGGAACTCCGTTCCGTAGTTGAGCTTGCAGAACTCATGGATAGACTCATCGGTGCCGGGTGCCTGCTGACCGAACTGGTTGCAGGGAAAATCAAGAATCTCAAACCCCTGGCTATGGTATTTCTCATAGAGTTTCTCCAGTTCTTCATACTGCGGCGTGAATCCGCATTTTGTTGCAGTGTTAACTATAAGCAATACCTCGTTGGCATATTCTTTCAACGCCACGCTTTTCCCTTTTCTGTCCTTAACCGAAAAGTCAAATACTGTATTCATTTTATTTCTTGTTATTTTTGCTTTAGGGCATGTTCAAGTTATGTTCATGCCCGGTTAAACTTTGTCTTTACGAGTTTTCTACTGCAAAAGTAGCGATTTTCCGTTGAAACGCGCTTGCGCCTAATGCATTATTAGTTATTTTTTACAAACCGAAATCAAGCGTGGCCGCCGTCTTCTCCACTTTGTTCTCCACATTGTCAGGCAAATTGCAGAAGAAGTCTATCTTGCCGCCAAGCTTTGTCTCCAGCTCGTCAATGGAAATGGCATAATTTTTCAGCTTGTCATCACCATGATAAACATTGGTGTGTTCAAACCAGAAAGCCAGACCGGAATAGTTGCCTGTAGATGCGTGTTTCCACACCACGGCTGAATAAAAATATCTTGGAACGATCATTTTGTTATCCACCCTCATCAAGATTTGGCTTTCCTGGTCTATCGTTCCGCCCTTGCAGATAAACAACGTATCGTTATTCCCAAATTTATTGCCGGAAGCAATGGAATAGACAAAGTTCTCCATGTTTATCCACAAGCCGCTATACAGGTGTTCTCTGCTACTACCGTTGAACACAGCGTATTGCGGTTGCATATTTGTCATATAAAACGTCTGCTTGTTGACATCTTTGCTGTAAAGGCGATCATTCGACGGGCAAAGATGGCCATGATCAAAGCCTGAACGCGAATAGCAGTCTTCGCCATCCGATTTCGTGAAATAGTCGTTCATCGTCAGACTCTGCGTATCAAAAGGATATTGCCGTTCCCCTGCATTTGCAGTCCAGCGTGAAGTATTTTTCTTCAGGTTTTTCTTTGTCAAGATATAGCAAGTCCAGCGGTTTGATTTCAGGCTTCTGTCCCACTCTACACAGAAGTTCACCCTATCGGAATCGAAGGAAGCGTCATTGACACGATATACGATAAACTCACTGTTTCCACCTTGCAGATGCGGAACTTCAACGCGTGTTGCAGCAACATCGGCATACACAGTGTTGCGATTTACATTCATCTCGCTGGGCTTCGCTGCACCGTCGTTTCCCTCATCGTCTCCCCCTCCACACGAAACCAAGGCCAATGACACGCCAAAGAATATGGAAGAAAGTATGATTTTGCTAATATTCATAGTTTTCAGTTTTACTTATTTAAGGCATTATCTACAGGATATGCACATATAGCATACGGCTGAATACAAAAAGAGTGTGCTCATGCGCATATGCAACTACGCCTGAACACACTCAAATTTCTTTCCTATAATATATAGAACAATGTATATATTATTTGCGGGCCTTTCCATAACGGCTCATGAACTTGTCCACACGACCTGCGGAGTCAACGAGCTTGCTCTTACCAGTATAGAAGGGGTGTGATGTACTTGAGATTTCTATCTTCACAACTGGGTAAGTTTCTCCTTCAAATTCTACTGTTTCGTTAGTCTTACATGTAGAACGTGTAAGGAACATATCGCCGTTGGACATATCCTTGAATACGACGGGACGATAGTTTTCTGGATGGATACCTTTTTTCATTTTAATCTTTAATGTTTATTGTTTTGTTTGTTTCTTTCAAGATGCCATTCGGCACTTGGCTGCAAAGGTACGCATTTTTTCATTATCCCGCAAAAATACCTCCACTTTTTTATTGAAACACATTTTTAACTCAGCACGGATAGATGATAAGTACCACAGAAATAGAGAAAAAAACAGTCAGGAGACAAACACACCATAGTGCCTTTGCCTCCTGACATGCTTAATCTTTGCAGATTGTTACTGTGCGTATACAATCTTGATATTCTTAATCCTCAACTGCACTCCACCGCCAGATGTACCTGTAAATACATTGGTGTATATAATATCGTTGCCGGAAATTTCAACCGTAGCCGTAGCATTACCAACATAGTCTGTTCCGTTATACGTATCGCACGTAAGAACAACCTTAGCAATCTTCTTTGCTCCTGCAAAAGTTATCTTGTTGTTTTTGTAAACACGGAAGCCTTTCGTCACGTCATAATACTTCGGTCCGTTTGTTTCCCCGTTCTTGTCGAACGTCACCGTCGTTCCGTCAGACAAAGTAATGGTTGTAACATCCTGCTGATTAGTATAACCCAAGGCAGAACAATCTACACTTATGGATTCTGTGCCTGCGGTAGCTGACACGTCAGCCAATGTAACGGTTGTACCATCTATGGTCAAAGCATCACTAGCCGGCTTGCTGTCATCGCTGCTGCCGTTACTTTTCAGTGAAACAAGATACGCCTTGCCGGATGCAGTCTCATAGGTTGTGCCGTAATCGTCTTTTACATATTTAACGACCTTTCCGCAGACAACCACATCGTCGCCAGCCTGAACATTCGTGCCAGAAGTGTATTTCTGGTTGCCAAGATACAAGGCACGGTAAACACAGAACTGGTTATCTGCTTTTCCATCGTCTGAAATATAGAATGTCGCATTGCCATACTGTGTGCCGTAAGCCTCTTTCACAGAAACTATCTTACCTTTTATATATATGTCTTTGTCAGACTCAACATTTGCGTCGAGCTTAGAAACATAATCGTTGGCGGCAACGCTATTGAAAGGATTGGCTTCTGTTCCGTCGCCTGTGGGTACACCTTCAGAAGAATCGCCTGTGTCATAATTCTTACCGTTGAGAGAAACGATGTAGTTGCCTGTTGTAAATTCAGAAGTGCCGTTGTAGTTAACAAGTTTTCCGCAGATTACAACTGTATCACCGTACTGCAAATCATCCTCACTCGTGAATTTCTTTCTGTTTGCCCCTGCATATCCATTAAATACATAGAAGGTGTTTGTCTCTGTGCCATCGTCTGAAATATAGTACTTCAAGCTTCCATAGGAGGCATCGTAGCTTCCTTTCACAACGCTGACAACGATTCCTTTTACGTAAACCTCAACATCCTCACTGCCATGGCCACTGATATACTTCACGGCTGCAGCCACGTTGAAAGGATCCTGACGCGTTCCTGCACCAATAGAGTCAACAGTAGGAGTAACCGTTGTATCCTGTTTTTCCGTTGGTTCCTTGAAAGGTGCCGGTACATCTTCACAACTTGTAAACGAAGTGAAGGCGAACGAAATGGCTATAAGTGCCATGATTGAATATAATATCTTTCTCATAAAAATGTCTTTTTCTTTTTGTTACTACTTTTCCTTGTTGTCTATTTCACTTCCTCCACGTCGCTTTCCGTTCGGAGCAGTATCTGCCATGTATAACCGTAACGGCTAGGATTGGTTGAATATACAGTAAAAACTCCTGTTAGGTTTATCTTTCCTCGTGGAATGGCTTTAGCTGCGAAATCTGCATACGAGCTACTGCGCACCACAATCTTTGAGTTAGCCTTTCCGTTTAGCACCACCATGCGACTGACCCCGTTGCCATTATCCTTGTCATACTCAGGTGCCCACTTGGTAGTGTCGTTTTTAACGTCCATTTCAACGTTCTTCAATGTCATTAGTTTGCCACGGTGCGATTTAACATAGTCGGCATTTTCAAGCATAGAAGTGTCAAAGACCTCTGGTGTAACCTTTGATGCATCAGCAACGCCGAGCAGTCGGAAATGCTCGTTCCATACATTGAAGTTCATACGGCTAGGGAATGTTCTGCCGCTTGAATTGGTATAAGCTGCGCCAAGCTGCACATTGTTGGCATAGATTCCTATATACAAGTCTTTCAAGTTTACGAGAATTTCCTGGCCTACTGGCATAAATCCGTAAAGTCCACCCTTTTGTATGCAGATAATCAGAGCTTCTCCACTTTCGTCTTCCACAGCCACCTCATTATATATGTTGCCTTGGATGTCGTTTGCCGTAACGCGAGCCTTCAGCTGCCAGTCTTCCTTAATGCGGATTGTGTCGTTTGTTGTTGATGTTGCCAACTTGTTGACGGTACGTTCCTTTAGTTCCTTTATCGTTATCAGCTTGTTCACATCTTCAACAATGTTGTTATTCCCAACAGGAGCCGTGTCCCCAGTAGGGTCAGT
This sequence comes from bacterium, assembly GCA_963644035.1. Classification (GTDB taxonomy): domain Bacteria; phylum Bacteroidota; class Bacteroidia; order Bacteroidales; family Bacteroidaceae; genus Prevotella. Next base: position 142,824 of record CAVIMN010000005.1, on the reverse strand, counting down.
CCAGTCTTCGTCCATACATGATGTCGCCATACCGACAACAAGAAGTGCGACGGCAAAAACCTTTATATATTTCATCATTTTCATTTCTCTGGGAATTTTTTAGAATTTGTATGCTATGTTCAACATTCCGTTAGTGCCGTATGCAAAAAACTTCATCGGGTTTTTCGAAAATTTATAGGTGCGGCTTGACGTACTGCCATCGTTTTTCACGGAGTAGTCGCTGCGGCTTTGCTCATATCCTCCAGTTACGATATTCGTATTGTTGAGAATATTCGTAACAGAAAGGTTTATTGAAAGCGATCCCCGCTTCAGATAAATGCTTCGCCCAATAGAGCCGTCGAGCATAAAGCCACCATGTCCTTTTGCTTGGGCGAAATTGGAGCGCACAGGCTCGTTGTCCTGAAAGTCTCCCCGTGCGAGCAGTGCGCTTTCGTAGCGGAAACAAGGCGAATAAGACAGGTATATGCGGTCGTAGTAGTTGCAACTGAGATCAACGAACCAACCTCCACTATGGTAACTCACGCCCATACTTGCCGATGTTAGTGGCGTTCCGTTGTCGCGCATGCCCTTGTTGTATATTTTGTCTTGGTATTCAATGCCCTTTGTCGAGTTCATATAAGTAACTTCGTTGTCGTTAAGTATTTTGGCATCGCTTATTTGACCGATGAGCTTCACGTCGAAAGCACTTGAAACCCTGAACTTCAAACCTGCCTCAACTCCATAATAGGCTTTTTTCATGCCCGTAATAGAAACATACGAGAATGAGTTTATGTCATCATAATAGAAGTTCTGCCAGTCGCTGACGTTGGTAAGATAACTGTAATAGGCGTTGACGTTAGCGTGCAGCCACGATGTCTGAAATTGATAGCCCACTTCTGAGCTAAACACTCTCTCGTTGTGCAGGTTCTTCACGAAGTCATTGTTTATTTCTGGAGCGACGAAAGCTACTTTTGCCTGCGGTGCACGGTGCTCGTAACCTAGACCGAGCGTAAAAGTGTTTCCGCGTCCAAGATTAACGTTCGCTGAGAATTTCAATCCACCGTCAAGGAACTGTGCAGTATGGCTCTTGCCGTATGAGTTATTCTTAGCAAGTCCGTTGCGCATCTTTCCGTCACGTTGCATTGAAGTATAGCCTAGTTTTCCTGCAACCATGTAGTGCAGATTTCCAAAGGTTTGGGCAAAACTCGTCCAAACCTTTCCGTTATTAACAAGCAAGTTATAGTCGTATCCAAACTTGTCGCCTTCTTTTACGATGCCATTGCGGTTGTTCAAGTCATACTGCACTTCGTCTGATGTGCTTGGATATGTACCGAGTGCATAAGTATTTATGTTATGGAACTGTGACGCACCGAGAAGGTCATCGATAGTTTGGTAATGCATACCCTTGTTTGTCGTGGCAAGTATGCCCAAGTTCCAGTTTTTGTCTGTACCAATTTGCTTGTTGAACGTTGATGAAAGCGAGAATGTAAGCGCATTGTTGTGCTTTGCCTGTATATAATACATGGCATCTTGCCCTTGCGCTGCCGCTTGCTTGTTCGAATAATAAAGGCGATCCCAGTTAATCTGCCTATTTGACTTAGAAGCTCTCCAATAGTCACGCTGATACTTATAGTTTAGATAGTCGGGATAGCTTGGGTCGCTTGTGGAGATATAGCCTTCATCTTGTATTCCCCAAATGTCGAAATAACTGCTTGGCATGTTCTTCCAATAATTGGGGTGCGGGTTATCTGCATTGTTGTAGTTCAGCTTTGTACTTTTATACATGCTGTATTTTCCCAAAAGCGAGGTCGTAAGCTTGTCGTTGTCTGAGATTTTCCAATCCCATGTTAGTAGGACTGTTGGCGCAAAGTCGTTCACTATGCGCGAGTTGCGCTTTTTCCCATTTTGATATCCCCAGTACGGATTATAGTAGCGGTCGTTGGCAAGCCAGTACATTTCATCTGTTCCCGCTCCTTGCGAAGCACGCTCTGTAGGGTTACCCCACGTCACGAGTGACAAAGAATGACTGCCATCGCCAAAAACTTTCTGTACACCGAGAAAATAAGAGAGAGAATTATAGAACGTTCCCTCCACGTATCCCTCACTTGCCCAACGGTAAGTCAGATTTCCAGAAAAGGCCCATCCACGGTTACTCAAGCCTGTATTGAACGTATACATGCCGCGTAGCGTATAGTTACGGTTAGCTCCTGTCAACGTTATTCTATGACCTGCGGGCATGCTTGCTGGGCGAAAATTATAATTGTTGGCGCCAGCCATACCGCTCATCGCGAAATTGTTGTATTCAAAAGGCAAAGAATACTCTTGATTCTTTGTCTGTTGGTTAAGACCGCCTACAAGAGAGTAACGGAACTGTCCGTTTTCCATATCATTCATCGGCACGCCGTTGATATAGACATCATTGTATTTTTGGTCGAACGCACGATAACGGAAACGCATGGGCGAGAACAAATATCCCACCTCGCTCGCATATATATTACTGTTGGAATTGATTATCGACACGTTCTGCGCCATATCATCATCCTCCCCCAGCTGCGATTCCGTAAACGTAAAGGCTGATTCGCTAAGCGTTTCTTCGCCCCGGGATATAGAATCAACTGAATTCTGTGCCTGTGCTAGAGAAGCGTAGCATAAAGCCATCACGGCTAGATTGATATTCTTTTGCTTCATAAATAAAAGTTATGTTAAGTGCGACAAAGTTAGAGCTTTTCCGCCTATCTAACAAAAAAATAAATTTAATTTATTTAGGCAGACAAAAGCCTCTCTTGCTATAGACAACGAGCGTAAAGGCAAAGCCTCTACATGAAACATGCTCCAAAAATGGCTAAGAAATGTAGGAATAACAAAAAATAAATAATTACCTTTGTAACCGTATACCGATGCGTGCATTTATACTATCAAAGCCCGACAACGGAACAAAAAGGTATATTAAAAAACAAAGACAATTAAATATCAATGAGAAAAATCAACCTATTTCTGATAATTTCTCTCTGTCTTCTTGCACTCAGCGCAAAAGCAGAGAAGAAGTACGCCTGCTACGGCATTGGCTTCTACAACCAAGAAAACCTGTTCGACACGTGTCATGATGAAGGAAAGCGTGACTATGATTTCCTTCCAACCGGGTCTTACCGTTGGAATAGCCTTAAATACACCCACAAACTGAGAAACATGGCTAGAGCACTTGCCGACATGGGTACTGACAAACTGCCGAATATCGGTTGTGCTATTATTGGAATGAGTGAAGTGGAGAACCACAACGTGCTTGACGACCTTATAAGTCAGGAACCTTTGGCTAAGCGTGGCTACAAATACGTACACATTGAAGGACCAGACCGCAGAGGCATTGATTGTGCATTGCTCTATAATCCAAGTCTGTTTCAGGTGCGTACATCCAAGCTTGTGCCTTATGTGCAAACACTTGCCAAGGACAGTGCGTTCCTTACGCGCGGCTTCCTTACCGTAAGTGGAGAACTTGCCGGCGAATCTGTCACGGTTATTGTATGCCACTGGCCAAGTAGATCGGCAAAATCCTTCTACCGGGAACAAGGAGGGCGCGAGGTCAGGGCTCTGAAAGATTCGCTCTTAAGAGTAAATCCGAAAGAAAAGATAATTGTAATGGGCGACATGAACGATGATCCCAGCAACGAAAGCATGACTACCGCCTTAGGATGCAAGCCCGAAATCGACGAGGTTGGCGATGGAGAAATGTATAATCCGTGGTATAACCTATTTGTCAAAGAAGGTACAGGAACGCTTTTCTACGGAGGTTCCTGGAATTTGTTCGACCAAATTGTCCTCACACCAAATCTACTCAACAGGAAAGGCAAGAAAGACTTTTCCACTCTTAAATATTTCAGCCACCAAATCTTCCGCCGAGACTATCTGTTCCAGACCGAGGGGAAATACAAAGGTGCCCCAAAACGCACACATGCCGGAGGGGTTTGGCTTGACGGATATAGCGACCACCTGCCTGTTGTAGTATATCTTCTGAAAGAGAAAAAATGACCTTGGCGGCATGACCACAGAAAGACATCCGTTGAAACCGTTCCTGCCTGACGGGGCACACCTGCTAATGCTTGGCAGTTTTCCACCTTCGCGCCAAAGATGGAGCATGGATTTCTTCTATCCTAACTTTATCAACGACATGTGGAGAATATTCGGACTGCTCTTTTTCAACGACAAAGATCACTTCGTTGATATTGCCAACAAGCGTTTCCACAAAGAAATGATTGTGGATTTCCTCACAAAAGAGGGTATTGCGCTCTTCGATACGGCTTGTGCCGTTTGCAGGACAAAGAACACGGCATCAGACAAAGACCTGGAAATTGTGGAGCAAACCGATACCGACGCTCTTTTGCGCCACTTGCCACAATGCACGACCATTGTCGCAACAGGAGGAAAAGCAGCAGAAGTCATTGCAAAAAGATACGGATGCCAAGTGCCAAAAGTAGGCACTTCTGTGGAATTCACGTTTGAAGACGGTAGGAAAATCCAGCTATGGCGCATGCCGAGCAGTTCGCGTGCCTACCCGATGAAACTTGAAAAAAAGGCAGAAGCATACAGTTTGGTACTAAGACCTAAAGAACAAGCAGCAACATTGCCCGCATAGGGCTCTTTAACATAAACCAGAAAAGATGACAATAATAGGAATAGCAGGTGGAACAGGCTCCGGCAAGACCACCGTAGTGAAAAAGATTGTTGAAGCGCTCCCGCCGCATTACGTTTCGGTCGTACCGCTTGACTCGTATTACAACGACACTTCCAATATGACTGCCGAAGAACGCCAGCAGATAAACTTCGACCATCCTGATGCCTTCGACTGGAAATTGCTTATAAAGCAAGTGAACGATTTGCGCCGCGGCACTGCCATACAGCAACCAACCTACTCATACCTGATATGCAACCGCCTGCCGGAAACAATATTAGTTGAGCCAAAGCCCGTGATAATCATTGAGGGAATAATGACATTGCTCAACAAAAAGCTACGCGACATGATGGATCTCAAAATTTTCGTTGACGCAGATTCCGACGAACGCCTCATACGCAACATACAACGCGACACGGTTGAAAGAGGACGCGACGTCCAAATGGTTCTAGACCGCTACCTGAAGGTTCTCAAACCCATGCATGATCAATTCATTGAACCTACAAAACGATATGCCGACATCATTATTCCGCAAGGCGGAGAAAACGAAAAAGGCATCGGAATGGTGTGCAAATACATAGAACGTCTTGTGCAGCAATGATAGGAAACGCCAAAATGACTTTACAAAAACATCTGCTTTCACTTTTTCTACTTTCGGCTGCATCCGTCAACATTCAGGCACAAGAAAGTGATTACTCTAACGATAAGCCATCAGAAAGTTCCAATGGCGAATACGAATACCGCATAGAAGCACAAGGTTCTTTCTCTAGCGGAAAAACTCCGCTATGGCTTAATGCCAATAAATATGGGCTTAGCTCACTTGAAACGAACAACGGATACCTGCGCGGCGCAGTAAGCCGCCCCATTAACAACGACAGTGAAAAGAAATGGGGCTATGGTTACGGCATAGACCTCGCGGTGCCGTTCAACTACACAAGTAAGTTCATCGTTCAGCAAGCTTATGCTGAGGGGCGTTGGCTTCACGGCACACTTTCCGTTGGCAGCAAGCAACGGGAGATGAACCTAAAGAACAATACGCTCAGCAGCGGGTCGCAGACTCTTGGAATTAACGCACGGCCCGTTCCGCAAGTTAGGCTTTCGCTTGAAGACTACTGGCAAGTGCCCCTAACCAACGGCTGGCTACAACTGAAAGGGCACATTGCTTATGGTATGCTGACCGATAATTCGTGGCAACACGACTTCACACAGAAAAATAGCCGCTATGCCGAAAACACACTTTACCATTCTAAGGCTGGATTCCTGCGCATCGGCAAAGATCCGTACATGTATCCTTTCTCCATTGAACTGGGGCTTGAAATGGCTTCGCTCTTCGGCGGAACGGCATACCTGCCTACCTCCGACGGACAAATGCAGGAAATAAAAGGCGACACAGGAGTAAAAGGCTTTTGGAACGCCTTTATCCCTGGAGGAAAAGACGCTACTGACGGAGACAACTACAAGAATGTGGAAGGCGATCAGCTAGGCAGTTGGATGATTAGGCTCAACTACGAAACGGAATTGTGGAAGGCTGGCATTTATGCCGACAAGTTTTTTGAAGACCATTCCGCAATGTTTCAAATAGACTACGACGGTTACGGCACTGGCGACGAGTGGCAACAGAAAAAGAAACGTCGTTATATGGTATACGATTTCAAGGACTGGATGCTCGGATTCGACCTAAACATAAAATACGGCTCGTGGCTACGCAACATCGTTGTGGAGTATCTTTATACAAAATACCAAAGCGGACCGATTTATCACGACCACACACAGACGATACCCGACCATATCGGTGGCAACGACAACTTCTATAACCATAATATATATGCCGGTTGGCAACACTGGGGGCAAGTGATGGGCAACCCACTCTACCGCTCTCCTATCTATAACACCGACGGCACGATTTCCGTTCAGGACAATCGTTTTATGGCTTTCCACCTAGGTTTCGACGGGGAACCAACGGAGAATGTTAAATACCGTGTTCTCGCAACTTATCAAGAAGGGCTCGGAACATATACAAATCCGTATACAAAGCAACACCACAACATAAGTTTCCTGGTTGAAGGGCAATACCGCTTCAACATAAAGCCCATACGCAACTGGAGCATAAAGGCAGCGTATGCGATGGATTTTGGAGGCATTCTTGGCAACAACCACGGATTTCAATTTACGATAGCCAAGACTGGATGCTTTAACCTTTAGGATTATACCCTATTCAAACCACGTTTAAAAATGAAACGAAAAGCAATCTTTAAAATAACCCGCACGGTTTGTGCTGCAGTCATCGCGATGGCGACTTTGTATTCCTGCACATTGGAATCAGCAAATGCAGGGGATTTCGATGGCATGTGGCATCTTACTAACATAGATACGCTAGCAACGGGCGGCACTCGCGACATGTCTAAAGAGTTAATCTTCTGGTCGTTCGAAAACAAGCTTATGGAAGCCGATGACAAAAGCGGCGGGAATCAGTCGGTATTGTTCCGGTTCAACCAATCAGAGAACACCATTACCCTCAGTTCACCATATGCCTACGACCGCAACAACGGCGACCAGGCACTGACGGACTCCACGCTACTGCTACCTTTCGGCATCAACAAAATAGAAGAAAGCTTCTTGATTCTGAAAAATAAAGGAAGCCGACTGGAACTACAATCGGCCACACTTAAACTCAGTTTCAAAAGAATGTAGTAAGCAGAAAAAGTCTTCCCACTACAAATCGACAGAATTTGCACATACGGGGAAATGGCCGCACCATTAGTTTGCGACTATTTCCTCGTATTTCTTTATTACATTCTTCATATCAAACCGCTGCTCTGCAAGCTTTCGGCTCGCCGCCGACATGGCTTTTCGCTCGTTTTCTGTCAAGGCAAGATACTTTTTAACTGCAGAAACAAGAGCCGAAGTACTTTTTGGTTCTATGCAAAAACCATTTTCACCATTGACTACCGTTTCACGACAGCCAGCAATATCTGTCGTTATGATAGGCTTTCCAGAAGCACAAGCCTCCATCAGCGAACGGTTAAGCCCTTCACCATAGAAAGAAGGCAACACGATTACCAATCCTTTGCGGGCATATACAGACATCATGTCGCTCGTGAACCCCAAATGCTTGATAGCCCCACTACGACAATCTGCGGCAAGTTCCTCCTCGTTGACACTATTAGGATATGATGGGTCAAGCGTGCCCAACATCTCAAACTCCACACCGGGATATTCTTTTTTTATCTGTCTTGCACATTCAACATATTCCCTGTAGCCCTTATCGTAAAGGATTCTGCCGATAAAAAGGAAGGTTGTTTTATCGGAACAGTTGTCTTGAAACTTGAAAGTATCAATATCAACACCTTCACCGCCATCAAGCAAAACAATTTTCTTTGAGGCGCAAACATTTCTGCCCACCACAACATCATAGTTGTCCTTGTTCAAGAGGAAGAGATGGTGCGTACACGAAAGACCTATCTTATAGAGAATGCGTGCCACCCTAGAGACTATGCCATTGCTTGTAAAGGCGTAACCCAGTCCTGGCATCATGGCTGTCGACTTAATGCCGCAGATTTTGGCTGCTATCGAGCCATATATATTTGGTTTTATTGTGTAATGGAAAATATAGTCAGGCTTTTCGCTACGGTAAATCTGCAATATGCGGATAAAATACTTAACATCGTTAAGCAATGTTGCCTTTGCCCTATCCATTTTAACCGGTATCAGCCTTATATCATCAGGGATGGCTGTCCTCATCTGAGAGGCTTCTTTTTCTGGGGCAACGATAACCACATCATATCCGAGCTTAATAAAATGGCGGATTACCGCCCCTCTGAAGTTCAGAAGTCCCCAAAGTGTGTTGTCAGAAAACAGTATTTTCATAGAAATAGTTTACTAATGCTACATTTAATCCTTGGACAGACATAAAAAGTCAAAAGTCCCTTCAACAGAACACCGCAGTATTCATACCGGTGTTGCCTACGACACCGTCTTGTAACGAAGCTTCTGCCCCATGTCCTTGCCACCTATAGCAGAAAGGAATTTCTTAACATATTGTGTCGTTACTATAAAGTAATAATACGTCAACGCCTGCAACATATTGCCATTGTTGTTGGTTACAAGACGCACAAAGTCTTTTTTCTTTTTCAGAATATCTGTGCTTGTAACGCCCCCCGAACGGAAACGTGCCACATCATACGCCACATGCTTGAATCTTGCCCCATTGTGTGTGGCACGAACAAGGAAGTCCAAATCCATAGTGTAGCGCAGTTCTGTGTCGTATCCTCCAATCTTGCGATAAAGGTCAAGCGTAACGAAACGCCCTTGATGCGAGACATGCTTGAAGAATGGCATGGTCGGGAAATGTAAAGACGGAATTTCACGGCACTGATGCCCCGTTTCAATATTGTCAAGAATTACGTTTGCACTGTAAATGTCATGTTTCCCGTCAAAAGCATCGGCTACAGCTTGCAAAGAGCCTGGCAACATGACATCATCTGAGTTTATAAAACACAACACCTCGCCCGTAGCCCTTGCTATTCCCTTGTTGAAAGCATCGCTTATCCCCTTGTCTTTTTCTGAAACGATAGTCGTTATGCTGTCTTTATAGTGGTCTACAATTGTCATTGTGGAGTCTGTTGACTTTCCGTCTACGACGATATATTCCAAATTCGGGTAGCCTTGCGATATAACGCTAAGTATGCAATCCTCTATCGTGGCCTCGCTATTATAACATATCGTGACGATGCTTATTTTAATGTTGTTTTTCATATTATAAACTTAGTAAGTATTAAACAATAAAGCCAAGCGGAACAGTTTAGAAGTCTTGCTATTGGAGCAGGCAAGACGCTTGTCGAAACAGAGTTTGACACGTTGCACGAAACTAGTCTTCGCGTTGACAAAGTTCTCTGCCAAACATCGGTTGCTGTCGGGCATCATGCCTGAGAAGCCATTAACTATTTCCTTTGCTCTACGATAGCGCGAATTTTCAGAACGCATTATACGCCCCACACGCTTTTTCATATCGTGCATCCAACCTTGTCCCTGCCCCACTACATTATTTCCGTGTTGGCGATAAAACATGTGGGGCACTTTGTCGAACTTCACTGTTGCGCCAACAGCCAATGCAACGCTATATACCCACACATCATGCATGGCAAGATATTCCGGCGTATATGCATTGATGACAGTGCGCAGTCTGTCGTTCAACACCATTGTGCAGCCCGTGGCAAATTCGTATACTAGCGATTCACCAAACGTGAGCAACGGAGAAACCTCAACGCTTCCCAACGGGTTGAGACTAGAATCTGCGAGCATTGTCCTGCTAAAATATAGCGATGGCTGCTCAACGCTACTCCCCAGCATATTTACAGCCGTGGCAAGCTTATCGTCCATCCAAAAGTCGTCTTGATCGGCAAAGGCGTAATAATCAGATTGCGGCGCATTCTTCAGCAGATGCATGAAGCTACGCTGCGGTCCGAGGTTGCCGCCGGTATAATATTCCAGCAAATTTTTGTCGGCATAGTCCTTAAGAATCTGCAATGTGCCGTCGGTTGAGCCGTCATCACGCACAATGAGCTTCACGTTTACCCCTTTCTGCGCCAGAATACAGTCTATTTGTTCCTTTATGTATTTCTGCCCATTATAAGAGGACATCAGCACCAAAACATTGTTTTCCATACTCTTATTATTTAAACTTCTGCTGCATAAACATCTTTTTCCGCGTCAATCTGCCGTTCCGTTTCACGCTGTCTAACCATCCGTTTCACCTTTTCTTCATACGAATAAGCCATAAGAAGCGTTATCATTCCCGTTGAAGACATTATCAATGGGTTTGTTCCTGCAATGGCAAGATAAGAAAGATACGACCAAAACATGCAGTAAGTAAAATCATCTAGATTGCGTTGCTTCCAGAATGTCACAAGCGGTTTGAAGAACACAAACACGATCCCCAAAGAGAATACGCCGAAACAACGCAAAAGCTCAAGGTAAGACCACTCCGTCTTGTAGACCACTTGATTGAATCCCTCTGAATAGAACGATGTTCCAGGGCCTTGCCCGAACAGGAGGTAAATGGGATGTTCGTCGAAGAGCTGCCAGTATGACGCGAGATGCCCGTATTTTATAACATTGGAAGCTTCCTTTTCTTCTGATGCTGCCATAACAAGAATGACAACAAAAGCTATGGCAAGGAAATATACCAGCGGCATCATTACATATTTCATGTACCTGGAATCCTTGTAAACCCTAAAGGCTATCACTACAAACAGGAAGAACGGCACAAGCATCGTGCTTCGCGTTCCGCTTATCAAGAATGCAAACAATATGAAGAGGAACGACACTACTGTCAGCAAATTCACCTTTATCCCTTTCATAAGCACAAGCAAGAAGTGGGAAACGGCAAACAAAAATGAGACAAACGATTTTAGATAGAAACCGAAAATCTTAAATCCAAGAATCGTACGCCTTGACATCATGACGGGATCGTTGTTCGTTGTCATCACAGTCCATATCAAACTTTCTACCATTGGCTCTACGAGCATGGCAATATATACAATAGACATGATCATACAGCAGAGCACAACGGGACCGAAAGACAGTTTCACCAAATCGTATTCCCGAACCCAGAACAAGAGTAACAACGGAGCTACAGATTTGAATACCGCCAGCGTTTCCGTTTCGTCCATAGGCGCAGAAGACATTGTAGCCACGAGATAAGGTATGACAACCGAAGCCAGGAAAATGGCAATATACGGAATTTTTGAGAAATCGGGCTTGTATACCATGGCATTATAAGCCACGACAATACAAAACACGATGTCTTTCTTATGCAACAACGAGTTCGTTGGATCTATCATTAGCACAAAAATGAAGATCCAGAACAGGAAGTTGCCAAAGTTCCTGCATATGTACAACAATAAAGATTTCATCTGTCAGCCATTTATTACAACCTTCTTTCTTGGAACTCCCGCATCGGACAATTCTGTTTCCTCTACAAAGAATTCCACTCCTATCATTTTGCCCCAGTCTTTCGACCCATTCTGAGCATGAGATAAGCTGAATAGCCGAACACGCCCAAGAAGACATATCCGAGCAGAACAATAATCTTCTTCGGAGCCGACTGGCGATAAGGCACTGTTGACGGTTGGATTACTGCATATACAGGTGTCTTTTCAATCACCTTGGCACGCGCCATCTGCAGTTGGGTAGCTAGCTGTGTGTATATATTATACTGAAGTTGCATCTCATTTTCAAGGTCTGTTTCCTTCGACTTGAAGCTCTCTAGAGTGAGTTCCTGGTTGGCATCGGCATAATGACCATACACTTGACGCGCTTTGTCATACCTTTGCTTTGCCTCTACATATAGCTTTTTTATATTCGCCTCGTCATTGCGCGCCTTGTTTGTTCGGTAGTCTGTTATGAAATCCTGCAAACGGCGGCTCAACGTGTCGGCCAACTGCGTTGACACAAGCGGATCCTGAGCCGATGCCTTTAGCGTAATGACACCAGTCTTTTGGTCAACGCTGCACGAAATAGACTCTTCGAGCATCTTTATCACTTCACTTTGGTCTCTTGTCATCATGTGCGCATTGAGCTTGGCAGCGGGAACGCTATCTTTTTTCTTCTTTAAAAAAGAAAACATAGCCGACCACCACGGCGACTTCTGATGATTTTCAAGGAAATCATACATTGTTGTCTTCAAAGACTTGTCTTTTGTCTGTATTTCCATGCGCGATAGATCCACAAGAAATGCTGTTCCTCTAACCACATCTGGATAAATCTCCGGCACAATGGCGTCGGAACTGAGACCGCCAAGGTTCATTCCCACGAGAGACGCCATGGACGAGAGGCTTCCCAGCTTTGAGTCGGAACTTGATTCCGGGGCAAGCGTAATCTTTGTTGTATAGGTTTTCGGAATACTGAACGCCACAATGAGTCCCACCACGGCAGACGCCACGACAACTATAAGATAGTTTCTCTTGTTCTGCAGTGCGACACCCAGAAACTTCTTGAAGTCATAAGTTGATTTTTCCTCTTTTTCCATATTTTGTTTCTTTATTTTTTCTTTTTATTTTGCCCAAACGCCACGCGCAGTGCCGTTCAACATCTTTCTATATTGGATATAATTGATTATCAAGCCCGGCGTATTTGCCAGACACATAAACACGAGCAACCAATTGATGCTGCCTGTAAACCGGCAGACAAGCACGGCACCAGGTATGAAAAGCAGTGCCACAGTTGCCGTAACATACAGTTGCAGACGAAGCTTGCCCATACCATTAAGTATGATGGAGTAGCGGGTGCTAACTGTTATCACGGTCATATACGCCCCCACAAGAGCCGTCATTCCAAGTGGAATCTCTACGCCGCTTCCCACCCACAGATGGTAGAAAACGCTAGAAAAAGCCACCATGGCAACTACAAGTACGAGCATTACAAGGAGTATCTTGTCGAGAGTGCTTCCCGAAGCCCTTATCCAGTCCATTTCCCCTCGTTTGAAAGCATCGGTTGTTGCCGTCCAATATGGTCCTGAAAGTATAGCAAACACCATCTGAACAAGACAGAAATATCGGTAAGCCACCTGATAGGGAGTTACCAACTCTGGCGAGAAGCACTTTGAAATAACTATGTTGAGCGACATAAACAGCAGGATTGACGATATCTGCAACACGAAGAAATTGGCGCCCATGACGCACATCTCTTTCATAGCCCCGCGCGTTACGCTGCTCAATGCTGGCTTCAGTTGTCTGTATTTTATGCCAAACGTAATGGGATAGCTTATAAGGTAGACCAACAACGGCGAGGCTGTGTTTACAACCGCCACCGCCAACATGGAATGTACTCCCGTTCGGCTCATTACAAGCGTGCCTGCCACAGCGAGCGTCTGCCCGATAGTAACAAGAAGATTGTTGACTGCGGGCATCTGCATGCCCATATAGAAATTGCCTATAAACTTAAAGATGAACGTTGCCCCCACAAAGAGTATCGACACAAAGACCACTTCTTTCAGGTTTCCGACAATGTGCGGATCAACGTTAAGCGCAGAATAAAGGTTGGCGTTCATCGTCACTACATACAAGATGGCCACCACGGGCACTATTATAATGACGAGCATGGCAAACGTTGACGAGACAATCGTCTTTGCTTTCCTCATGTTTCCCTCGGCTACCGCCTCGGCAAGCTTGTTTCTCAGTCCGTTACCCAGTCCGATATCCATAGTATCTATCCACAGAAGCATGGAACTGATGGTAAGCCAGACGCCATTTTCGTATATGTTCAGGCAAGCCAAAGTCAGCGGAACGAGTGCCAACTGCATTAGCGCACTCCACCCCTTGATAAAGAACGAAGCAACGACATTCTTCAGAATCAAGAGGGAACGGCTGCTACTGCCCGCAATCATGCTGCGCAAACGCTTGAACATATTTTCCTTGTGTGTAAGTATAGTCCACGGATACGGGCATGGTCTCTTTGTCTGAGCCATGCCCGCAGAATATTTTTTTAGAGTATATTTGCCAATGTGGCTATCATTGTTGCAATAGAAGCCACGGATGTTCCGATGGTCATCGTCTCGGCAATGCTTAGCTTAGTCGTTGCCTTTGCCGGCACAACTATTTCGCATCCAGGCATAGGCTTGGCGTTGTGTGCCACCTTTGCCACGGTTCCATTCATATATATAATGTATGCCTGGCGTTTCTTTGCCTTGTTGCTGAAGCCTCCGGCTTGGTCGATATAATAGCTGGCTTTCTTTCCTTTCACGAAGCCTACGGTATTCGGATACATCACCTCACCGTTGATTTTCACCGTTCCCGTGTATTGCGGCACAACGATGCGGTCGCCCTCGCGCAACACAAGGTCTTCGTCACTGCCAGGATTTGCCAACGCCTTGTCAAGCTCTATACCTACGGAGTATGTTTCCTCGATTTGGAATTTCTTTATCCTTTCGCTATTCGTCATATCCACCTTCTGTCCGGTGCGTGCCGCTTCCTCAGCAGCCACAGCCTCATACTGTTCGAGTGCCATCTTGCGCGCTGCCTCCAGACGTTTGCGCTCACTCTCGTTAATTTTTCTAACGAGTGTCGCGCCTGCGGCATAAGCACGGTCGTTAAGTCCTCCGGCATTCTTTATAGCATCGCTCAGGCGAGTGTTCTTCTTGGCAAGCGTGTATGTTCCGCTAAACATCACTTCGCCATCAACAGTTATATTCTGCTGCTTTGAAAAACCAGGGCTTCGTCTAACATAAACCTCGTCAAAAGGTTGCAACTCAAAGCCTGGCTTACCGTCAATGATAAATCCGTCTTTCAGAGCGAACGTATATGTGTAAGCAGAAATGCTGTCTGTCGTTGTAGCCTTGGGGTTAACGATACGGCGCGCAACGTCTATCTTTGCCGTAGAAGCAGAGTTTTTCAGTCCGCCTGCCTGCAAGATAAAGTCTTCCACCGTTTCATTAGATGCATATTTATATATACCAGGATAGTTTACCTCGCCGTGAATCGTTATTGTCCGCTCTTCCATCATCTCCTGTTTGGTGGGAATGAAGAGCACATCATTGGCCTGAAGCGGCATGTCTGCCACTGTTCCTGAAAGGATGCCCTCTACATCAACGGGGATAACCTGCAGCGTGCGGTCGGCTTTCATACGGTGCATCACGGCGCGTGCCGTAAATGCTTCCTCTTTCAAGCCGTCAGCATGTTCAAGAAGTGCCTTGACACTATTTATCTCGCCGTCAACTTGATACATTCCGGGGCGGAACACAGCACCCTTTATCTCTACCATATTGGCAAAACGCGGAAGTATTGAATCTACGCTTACTGAGTCTTCATCGCTCACATGGAAGGAACTCATATCAAACTCGTCTACATTATATACAGAGTATTCCTTTCCTGTTTTTCTAATCAGGCGAACACTCTTTGTATATGCGTCACCAGTGAATCCGCCAGCGTATTTAAGCAGAGAGCCAACGCTTTCGTTCTTCTTCATTTCATACCACATCGGACGCTTAACCTTTCCCGTAATGTTCACAAGACAGTCGTATGGACCAACTACTACCACGTCGTTGTCTGCCAGACGCACGTTGCCTGTAAGTTTTCCGTTGAGCATATAGTCATATATGTCCACGGTGCTGACAAGTTTATTGTTTCGGTATACTTTTATATTACGCAGTGTTCCCAAATCGTTTGTGCCGCCTGCCATGTATAGTGCGTGGAATACGGTGGCAAAGGCAGAGAGCGTATAAGTGCCAGGGGCTTTGACCTCACCCATAACGTTCACCATTATTGAGCGTGTCTCGCCAACGGTAAGTTTTATCTGCGAACTGCTATAGCGTGCGCCCACGGTTGAACGCAGCTTCTTGTTAGCCTCGCTCACAGTAAGTCCGCTTACTTGCACTGGACCGTAGCCCTCTATAGTAACGCAACCGTCGGGCGACACAGTGCTTTCTATGGTTTTCTGCGAAGCTCCGTAGATGTCTATATAAACAGCATCGCCGGGGCCAAGACGGTAGTTCTGCGGCGTGGCAATGTTCATGTTCGGCTCAAAAGAAAGGTTCTTGTTGTTGAACACATTGCGTCCGAACACCTTTTTCTTCGTTTTCTCTGCCATCAACTTGTCGAGCAGCGCAGCCGTGTCGGGCACAAACTCGTCAAGTTCATAACTCATCTCTTGGAAATCCTCGTCCGTCTCGTCATAGACTCCAGTGTTTTGCTTCACCACACGACCGTCTTTCACTCTATACTGCGATGAATACTGCGAGCGGTTATCATCAAGATACTCTCCGTCTGCATCCTTGTCCTTTGAGTTCTTACCTGTGCCCTTGCCTGTTCTAAGGCGTGTTTCTGACTTGCTTCCCGTTGAGCCGGAAACCATTCCCAAGCCTTGGTCCTTGGATGCACGTTCATACTTCTTTCTTACGCGGCGTATCTGGTCTATTGTCACGCCTTGCTGCATGAGTTTCGTCACGATTTGCGCCTGCGACGTTCCAGAATTATGCTCTTTGATAACGAATTTCATCACCTGGTCGTCGGTCATTGACGACGATTGCGCCATCATGCCCGCCGGAAGCATCACGGCCAAAAGGAATGCTATAATTGCTTTTTTCATAATCGGTTTTAAGAAAAAGAAGTTTTTCAGGTTATCTCTGCGGGGTTACTCTCAGAATTTCTTTCCGCTCACCATACTCACGAAGGTTTTCCATACTATTGCCGCATCAAGCAGCAGCGTGCGCCGTTTCAGATAATCCGTATCCATGTGCAATCGACGCAACATCTTTTCCATCGTGTCTGTATAACCGTTGTATATCGTAGCTTCGGAAGTTAGTCCGGGGCGCATTTCGTAAATAAGAACATAACTTGGGTCGCGCTCCATTATCTTATCGATATAGTATTTTCTCTCCGGCCTAGGGCCTACGAACGACATATCGCCTTTCAACACATTCCACAACTGCGGTAGCTCATCAAGATGATGCTCACGCAAGAAGCGTTCTGTCTTTGTTGACTGCCCCTCGGCCACGCGTGCCACGAGTTGCGGCTCTCGTTCCGGCTCGCTCATCGTGCGGAATTTGTATATCGTAAAGGGCTTTCCGCCATAGCCTATGCGCTCTTGCGAAAATATCACCGGACCGTTCTTTTGCCTTTTCAGCATTATGGCTATCACAAGATACACCGGCGAAAGCGCCAGCAATCCAAACAAAGAACCTGCAATGTCGAAGAGCCTTTTGACTGTATGCTGCACGACACCCATCGCGTCGTGGCTGCAACCGTCGGCACAGGCCTCACTATTGTTATCTTTTCTCACTTTTAAAAGTTTGTCTATTCAATGTAAGTGTCTCAAAACTAAACGACTGCAAGATTTAACCCCACGCCGTATCCATGCCATGCAAGACGCTTCACATGAATGGAGACACCTTATATATAACTTATTTTAGTTGCAAATATTGCATAATCTTTGCAAAGGTACTATATTTTTTTATACTACACGGCAAAGAGCCTACCTTTTGTTTGGTATTACCAACGCATACTCCACTGAAAAATCAAGGCCGAAGCAAACATTGTTCGGTACGTTCAATAACAAGCAATAGGGTGATTGTTTTAAAAGCATACGCGAACTTTCATAAAAGTCCGCGGGGTTATATTCTTTTGCCCACGGGGTTATATCCGTTTGCCCACAGTCTAAATTTTCTAAGTCATAAGGGTAAGAATAATCAGCCAACCGGTTTATATTATTAAGGCTCATACATAAACAAAAAAAGGAAGCTCCAAACGCCAACGTCTGAAACATCCTTTCTATTTCTCTGCGCCACAAACATAGCTGCAAGCCCAAGGGGGCATACTTTCCACGAAAGCGGCAACGTGTGGAGCTGGAGGGATTCGAACCCTCGTCCAAACAAGGAAACCATATGCTTTCTACATGCTTATTCCGGACTATGTTTTCGTGTTGCGGCAAGACCCGGACCACTCAGACCGCAACCTTATCCCCTTTTGAAATTTTCACCGCTGCGACGGGGCGCACCGCGGCTATCTCCGAATTAAAACTGCACCGCTATAACCTTAAGGAGTTTCGGAACCACAGCCCCTCAAGAGCGATGTCTCGTCCTGCTACCTAGTAGCTGGATAAAGCCGATAACCTACTGTGCTTCGGTTAGGCAGCGAGAGCGTAATTGTTTTCGCCAAATAAATTGTTGAACGTCGGGATTTAGGAGCCGGCATACAGCGCTCCGCATGCTTACATACCATTTCATCCTGCTGTCAAATCCAGTCAACCCCGAATTTAAAAACAAAGAGAACGCAACATAAACCTGTTGCGGGTAATGCGTTGCAAAGGTAAGGCTTTTCCGCTTACGCCACAAATTTTAACTGCTTTTCTTTCCGCAACTTGCGTTTTTATACTACCTTTGCCCCCATACTAACAATAAAAACCTATCATGAACAAGAGTGACAGTATCGTTATAATACCCACATACAACGAGATTGAAAACATTGAGAAAATCATACGTGCGGTGTTTGCACTCGAAAAGCAATTCGACATACTTATTATAGACGACGGCTCGCCTGATGGAACGGCATCCGCAGTAAAGAAACTGGCGGAAAGCGAATTCAACGGTAGGCTTCATCTCATTGAACGCAGCGGAAAGCTCGGGCTCGGAACGGCATATATAGCCGGTTTCAAGTGGGCATTGGAACGGGACTACGGCTACGTGTTTGAGATGGACGCTGATTTCAGCCATGACCCCAACGACTTGCCGCGCCTCTATGCAGCGTGCCACGACGATGGCTACGACGTTGCTATCGGATCTAGGTACGTAAGCGGTGTGAACGTGGTCAACTGGCCTATAGGGCGCGTGCTGATGAGCTATTTCGCCTCCAAATACGTGCGGTTCATAACGGGGTTCAAGGTGAACGACACCACTGCTGGCTTTAAATGCTACAAGCGGCGTGTGCTAGAAACCATTGAGCTAGACAAAATACGATTCAAGGGATATGCCTTCCAAATTGAAATGAAATACACGGCATTCAAAATCGGTTTCAAGATTAAGGAAGTGCCCGTTATCTTCGTCAACCGCCGCGAAGGTACATCAAAGATGAGCGGTGGCATCTTCGGAGAGGCTTTCTTCGGAGTGATGCGCCTTAGATGGGACGGATGGACACGAAAGTATCCGAAAATAAAATAGCATGAAATACCTCTACAGAATTTACCAGTTGTTTGTAGCTCTGCCGCTGTTACTCTTGTGGACGCTCCTTATAAGCCTTTCCGTAATTATAGGATGTTCACTCGGTGGCGGACACTTTTGGGGATATTATCCCGGGAAAGCGTGGGGGTGGGCCATTTGCCGACTGCTACTGCTGCCCGTGAAAGTGGAAGGAAAGGAGTGGCTTGAAAAAGGACAGTCGTATGTCATTGCCGCAAACCACCAGGGAGCGTTCGACATTTTCCTCATTTTCGGTTTCCTTGGTCGCCAGTTCAAATGGATGATGAAGCACCAGTTGCGCAAGATTCCTTTCGTTGGAATGGCTTGCGAAAAGTCTCATCAGATTTTCGTGGACAAACGCGGACCAAGACGCGTAAAGGAAACATACGACAGAGCGCGCGCCACACTGCGCGGAGGAATGAGTGTTGTGGTATTTCCCGAAGGAGCACGCACGTTTACCGGCCACATGGGAACGTTCCGCCGCGGAGCTTTCATGCTCGCCGACGAGCTTCAGCTTCCAATACTGCCGGTCACTGTAAACGGTTCTTTCAACGTTATGCCTCGCACACGCGACTGCAAGTGGGTTGTTTGGCATCCGCTGAAACTTACTATCCACAAGCCTATATATCCCGAAGGCAAGGGAGCTGACGACATTAACCGCCGCATGAAAGAAAGCTACGAGGCGATAATGTCTGGACTCACGCCTGAATATCAGGGCTACGTGGAGAATCCTGATCAGTAAATATATAAAAGACAAAACGACTGTTTCGCCTATACTACAGCAAACGCAGGCTACCCAAATTAGAAATCATAAAAAAACGAGACCGGCAAGGAAGGAACATACCAATGATGTATGTCATATTCCTTGCCGGTCTTTGTCTGTTTCCAATCAAATTATTCAAAGCGCAACAGTTTTTCTTCCTCTATCGTAACGCGACTCTCATCTATTTTTGAGGCGTCAAGGCCGAACACATCGGCAAAGAACTTATAAACTGCCTGGCGTTTGTTAGGTCCAAAGTCATGGCGTTCCGCTGGCAAATGAATATTGGATACGTTCTCCTTCTTCCCGTAGAAGCCATATATGCGCTGCAAATAAGGGTATTCCAATGTTGGCGTCGTGGAAGTCCAGTCGCCACCATCGCTCACCAACATCATTGGACTGGGGGCGAACATGGCGGCAAGCTCAGCGTTGCAAGTGCCGCCCGCCGCAAGTTGTATTGGCATCCCGCTCTCGCAAGGACATCCTCCATCGAACCAAGAAGAAAGACTCACGACGGGGCATGCGGCAGTATAACGATTGTCAAGCACAGTGAGCAGCACAGTCTGAGTGCCACCGCCCGAACCGCCGTTCACAGCCACACGACTTCTGTCAACATCCTTTCTTCCTATCATGCAGTCAAGCACGCGTATGCCGTTTAACGCCTGCATCTGTTGTGCCTCAGGCGTATGATGGGCTTCAGCACCCACCTCGTCGGCAGATTGTCCCCACCCCCACAAATCATAATCTACACAAATCGCACCCATACGCGCCAACGTTGCCAAGCGCTGCTGCTGCACTGTTCCGTATCTCCCGTTGGCAAAATGACCGTTCGGGCATATTATTAACGGATGCTTCCCCTTTGTCGTTGGTGCATAAACGGAACCTTTCACGGTATGACCGTTAATAGTTTTCAAACTGAAGTTGCGCACTGTATAACCATCGTAACGGCGTTCCTTCGAAAACTGTGGCTTATCGCTATTAGAACACTTTGCAAGCAGAGCATCCATCCCTAACAAACGACGCGCATCGCGACGCAATGTATCGCGCCGGGCTTCCCATTGTGTTTTGTCGGCATAGAGAGATTCCAAATAGGGAATGAGTTTCATACCGTCAGCAGCCTGCCGGCGCGGATACTCGTAAGGCTTTATCTTGTAGAGATTGCCGTTCTGCTTGAGAGCGTAGAAGTCAAACGGCTTCAAAATATTGTCGAATGTTTCCTCAAGAGAATACGGACGTATACGAAAATCTGCATAGTTGAGTTTCAGCCCCGTAGTGTCAACATTATATTTCAGACGCACGTTGAAGCGTTTTGCAACATCATTTAATACATCGCCGAGCGGACGGGCATATTTTGTTTCGTATGTTTGCGCGTTTACTGCCAATGCCGACAAGAAAACGGCTGCCAATATTATTTTTCTTTTCATTTTCGTAGTCTTTACCTTATTATATAAATAAAGGCCACCGGACAGCCTTATTCTGAACTGGCAGTCCGACAGCCTTTAAAGTTATCGTAAAAAATTAAAGTTTGTAGGTCAGTTTACCCAAATCACTGCGCTGCGCAACCTTTTTGCCGTCAACAAGCAGTTGCAAGCCACTGCCTTGATGATAGTGAGTTCCTGTCTTGTCGTAAAGTATCGTGATGGTATGTCCGTGATATGCCACGTTGTCAAGACAAAAATATTCCCATTTACCACTTGGCAGAAGTGGGTTTACCGTTATTGTTCCATCGGCTGAGGGGCGCAAACCGCATATTCCCGTTATCATCAAGTCGTTGAACGTAGAGTGATTGTAGTAGCGCGAGCGTTCACGATCGCCCATTAACCACGCTCCGGTCGTTTCGTCAAGATACTCTCCAATATAGGGTTTTCCACGACGGTGCTGGCTCTCAACATAAACCTCCATATTATGGAAGAAATCAGCCGAAGAAACAACAGGGTTCGGATAGTTATTTATGTAATTTGCCATAGCCGTTAGGGTCTGACTCGTGGCGAAAGGCCATACGGCACCGTCCCATTCACACGTTCCTGTGCCGTGGGTACGGAAGAGGGGCGAGCGGCGTTCGCATGTTGTCAGGCCGAAAGGTGCAGAGAAACCTTTCTCGTCGTTAGTTTGTTTCCAAGCCTCATCGCCTTTACCGGCATCGGGCATATTGAAATACCAAGGTATGAATCCTATAGCCTCGCGCACTCCCGCCAATGTATCATTCTTCAAAGTTTCATAAAAAGCGTCTTTCTTGTTCCACAAACTGCCGTCAACAAGTTTCTTTATCTCGGCAGCATCCTTTGCAAAAACCACAGCCTGTTCGTTGTCACCGGCAAGCTTGCATATTTCGGCAAGTGCTGTTGCATTGCCAAACATATAGGAATTTATCGTAGGCCGCGCGAATTTCTTTTTTCTTCCTCCGCTTGCACTTTCCTCCATGCCGTCTCGAACATCCTCCTGCCAGTAAAGTCCGGAAGAAAGACGGTGGGTATCTTGCCAGCGTGCGTATTCCTCCTCAAGAGGTTTCCTAAGCCCAAGCACCCATGATGTGTCGGCATTCACCTTGTAAGCCTCATATATAGCAGCCGGATTCCAAGAGCTGAACTTTTCCATCTTTGCCATTGCCTTGCCGTCGTTGCCGTGATACCAGGTGTTAAGTATCTGAGAAAGATAAGTGGTATCGCGCAACCAACGCGTTTCCATCACATGATGACCTATCGCACAGGCTATGAGATTGTATTTGTCGGCGTAGGTACGCGGAACGATAAACTCGGTCATGCCATAGCCAACAGGTGTGTTCACAATGTGTTTACGCAACGTCCACCAGCGATAGTAATACATTTCGGTAAAATTCTCCTGGGGACAATCGAAAAGAGGTACATTGCGGCTCATCCATTCTGAAGACTTACTGTTGGGAATAGCGTTCTTTACATTCTCATCCTCCATAGTATTGAAACGTTCCGCATAGCGGGCGAAATCGTCATACTTAAGTACTGCAGCCGAGGCGTCGGCATCAGAAGACGAAGTCTTAAGGTTTGCAATAGAGAAACTTGCCATCGGATCGCTTTCGTCAGCACGCGGCATGTCTATATCCTGGTCGGCAGGAGTGTCAGTGTTAGGCTCATTGAAGAGTGGCCCTGTGCGGAAGACAATGCGCGAAACGGCTTCAACTGGTGTATCAAACTGCCGTTGGCAAACCTTCTTTCCGTTAAGATAATACGTCCCTGCATGCATGTCGGCAGAAAGCTTTGCCGTCACGTGGTATACTTCTCCAGCTTTGTAGCCTTTCAGCATTCCGCCATAACGTGCTCCGCCCTTCACTTTCATGAAAGCATTGCTGTCAAGTACTATGCGCGAGCATACTTGCCCTTTAGAGTCAACGAATTCTATGTCAAGCTCGCCTTTGTCGTTTTGTGACGGCATAAGATCGAAATCAACAGTAAGCTCTTTCGTTGCCGGTATAACCTTCTCTGCCTTTGCATAATCATAAGGATCTTTGTCGCTTAGGCGCAACCACTTGCCGTCAAGCTCCACCGGAGCCCATAGAGGCGAGTAGATATTCCAATCAGACATGTCGGCAATTTTTGAATACTTTGCGAAGTCAACATCGGCATGCTCCGTGGCTTGCGTCCTTACCGGCACGGTTATGCGTGAAACCCACATATCTTCCTTGTTATTACTGTAAGTAACCCACAGGTTGCCATCTGATGGTTTACCGTTTCCTTCTTGAATACCGCGCGTATACTGCGGACCAAAGTTTTTATAGTTTCCGCCATGCCGTTCGGGAGTAACTTCTCCGTTTACAAGACTTAGCGTTGTGTATTCCAATCCGTCCTTACTTGTGGATATAGCCAACGGCCAACGGTATTCAGACGGGTTATAAACAGTTGCATAAGTGCCGTCAGAAAGTCGCTGCCCCCATATTTTGGCATTAGAATTTACAAAGCCATGTGCTCTGTAAGCCGGCTCACGCCAAGAGTTGCCGCCGTCACAACTTATTGTGGTAAGGGCATGTTTCCAAAGCCCCACCTTCCATCCGTTGGGAAGCGTATATCCGCTGAAAGCCTTGTATGGGGTCTTTAGCGGAAGGAGGGCATCGCCACGGTCTATCTCTTCCGCCCACTGCATGCGCGCCATGGGGTTAGCAAGAATTTCGTCGCAAGCTTTGACGAAAGCCTTGTCCTTTGCCTTCTTGTAATAGGGATAGTCTGTGTTCTTTTCGCTGAATCCGTGGTTATAGTAAATGAAATAAATTGGTCCGAACGTGCCGTCTGCTTTCACTTCCCGCACCACACGTCCTATTCCATTGCCGTCTGTTGGATTGTCGTGCGGTTCCATTGAAACCACATAATTCCCCATTGCAATGAGCTTTCCGCTTTTTGAAACATACCACCCCACACGTTGGTGCATGACAGCCTGAAGGTTCTTTGCCACGAGGTCCGGGTATTTGTCTTTCTTGAAGCCGTCCGGCACATTATACTCGGGGAAGAGAACAACAGGAGTCGTCCATTTGTAACCGTCAGCCGAAGTCTGCAACATTGTGCGCCCAGGTGCTTCGTGCTCACTGCGCGGGTCTGTAAGATAGTGCATATAGAATTTTCCATTCCAATATGCCATCATTGGCTGATGATTGTACGTCCATCCTCGCTCAGCCCGCATAGTCTGTATTGTATGCACACCGATAGCCGGCTGCAAGCCGCCATCATGCCTTACCGGTGTTGCCACATCTTTGCCAGTATAGTGTACGGCCATTGAGTTATAATTCTTCAGGTTCTCCACAAGTTCCTCCGGTGCCATAAATATGGTGCCGTGCTTATGCCCCTGCGGAAACTTAACTGTTGCCGTCTGATCCTCAAAGTTCTTGAAATCTTTGGTACGCTTTGCTCCGTAAACAAACTGGCGATACCAATCGTAATAGATATACCAATATCCATTTGCATAGGCTGTTGATGGTCCTTCTGTATACATTGGAGTGAAAGCCTCCGATGCTTGACTCCACGGCCCGTAAGGAGATTTCGAGAAGGCAACCTTTATGTTGCGCTGTTTGCGGGTATTATCTTTAAGTACCATCACGTAATCGCCCTTTCCACGCTTCACCATTGTGGCATCAATGCAGCTAAAGCCAGGATCAATGAGCAGTTTTGCCTCTGAAAAAGTCTTGAAATCCTTGGTCGTTGTATAGAAAAGGCGATGGTTATTCTCATGTTCCTCTATTCCATCCGGGAACTTTCCTGGTATACACGACGCCCATATTATCATGTATTGCTTCTTGACGTCATCATAAAACAGCTCCGGAGCCCATACGTTCACTGTGGTTGGGTCCTTCATAACTTCAATAAATCGCTGCGGTGTCCAGTGGATAAGATCCTTTGACGATGAGTATCCAAATCCACGATCGCCTTTCCAGCTACAAGTCCAAACGAAATGATAAGTGCCATCAGGCCCCTTCACTATCGATGGGTCGCGCATTACTTTTTGCTTGCCCACTTGCGGCTTTAGGAAAGTTCCGGGAATGCTGTCCCAATGCACCCCATCATAACTGTAGATGAAGCGAAGTCCTTCATTTGCCGGTTCGTGGAACGATGTTGAAACATAAATGTCTTTCGCCGTTGCCGTCAGCGAAGACAACAGCATCGCGGCGGCGGCGGATAGAAACAAGTTCTTCATTATTCGTATATTAGTGAGTGATTTTTCTTTGGCGTGCTTCTTCGGAATATTTTTTGTTTGCTTTTCCGTGACAGCCTTTAGAAAAAAGACGCAATATTATATATAATGTAATCAACAATTAAGTTGCCACGAAGTAGTTGCCGCTTTGTTTCAGAAAAGCATTACCTTTGCACGCAAATTCATTCAATAGGATAACAAAAAGATTGTATTGGTTTAAATGGACATTTCTAACAACATTACGCAAGCCGAACTGAAGAAGAAGCGGCTTGCCGTGGCGGCATTCTATTTTGTTCCCGGCGTCATTTTCGCAAGTTGGGCAAGCCGCATCCCTGATGTAAAGCACATCCTTAACTTAAGCAACGGCCAATTGGGTAGTGTGCTCTTTGCCATTCCTATCGGCCAACTGCTGATGATGGCATTTTCCGGCGTTCTCGTAAGCAAATTGGGAAGCAAAAAGATGCTTATTGTCTCAGAATTACTTTACGCTCTTGCCCTTTTCTTCATTGGCTTGGCAGACAATGCTTTTCATCTCATTGCTTGCCTCGTGTGCTTCGGCATGATGGCAAACCTTATGAACATAGCCAACAATACGCAGGCCTGTTATCTTGAGAAGCTTTACGGCAAGAACATCATGTCTTCCTTCCACGGAATGTGGAGCCTTGGCGGCTTTGCCGGTGGCATAATAGGTGCGCTCTTTGCCAGCACCCACCTTCCTTTGTCGGTTCACTTGGGGGCAGTTCTCGTAATAAGCCTCATCATTGTATTATGCGGAATGAAGTTTCTTGTCAGTGAATCGCTGGCACATTCTGAAGACAGCGACGTGCCTAGTTTCTCATGGCGCAACATCGACCCTATGCTCCTGCTGCTTGGCATTACAGGATTTGGCGGTATGTTCTGCGAGGGCACGGTTTACGACTGGAGCGGCGTTTACTTCTCAACAGTTGTCAAACCAGACGCTGCTTTTATTCGTGCGGGTTATATCGCAGGAATGGGGGCAATGACACTCGGAAGGTTCGTTGCTGACGGTTTCGTGACGCGGCATGGACCGGCAAAAGTGCTGAAAGCTTGCGGAATACTTATCGTCAGTGGATTACTTCTCGCTTCTGCCCTACCCTATCTCGTTTGCGCAACGTTAGGATTCCTGCTCGTTGGTTTCGGAATCTCCTCTTCCGTACCGATATGTTACAGCGTTGCCGGCAAGTTGGGCACGATGAAAGCCAGCATCGCCATAACAATAGTTTCAAGCATCAGCTTTTTCGGCTTCCTTATCGGCCCTCCTGTTATCGGATGGCTGGCGGAATTGAGCAACTTGCGCATTGCGCTCGCCATTGCTTCCGGCTTCGGACTATTTATTGCCTTCGTGGCGGGGAAAGTGGGAAAGCGCACCGACAAGCTGAACATTTAGCAACAAAAGACAACTAAGTTTACCGATTATACACGTTCTACATGCAGAGATGTGACTTTTTTTTCACAATATTACAAATAGCACCTTGCAATTCTCATTTCTTTACTTTACTTTTGTAACGAACTACAAACGACACAAGTATTACATAAAAGAAATAAAATACAACCATATGAGAAAGATAATATTGACTGCCGCCGTCTTGGCCGCAACGTTTTCGCAGCCTCTGCATGCACAAGAGCAAAAAAGCACACCGTGGTTCAGCAACATTAAACTCTCTGGATACGGGCTTTTGCAATATCAGTATTCGGGACAAAAAGAGAATAAGTCAAATACGTTTGACATAAGACTGATGCGTATATCACTTGAAGGGCGCATAAAGAACGATTTCTACTGGAAAGCGCAGATTCAAGCCAACGGGAACACATCCACCAAAGGTTCATCGCCACGTCTTGTCGACCTGTTTGCAGAATGGCAGAAATATCCTTTCTTCAAAGTTAAGGCAGGACAATTCAAGCTTCCCTTCACATTTGAAAACCCAATGAACCCCATCGACCAAGGATTCTACGCATACGCACAGAACATCAGTGCTTTGTCTGGTTTCTCAGACCGCACGGGACAACACTCAAGCAACGGCCGCGACATCGGTGTGCAGCTGCAAGGTGATTTTTTAAAGAACAGTAAGGGGCGTAACCTGCTGCATTATCAAGTGGGAGTCTTCAACGGACAGGGAATAAACGTGAAAGACGTTGACCAGCGCAAGACGGTTGCCGGTGGTATTTGGGTGATGCCTGTTGCAGGACTGCGCATCGGTGCATTCGGACTGGAAGGTTCTTATGCCCGAAAAGGCTCATATACAGACGCTCAGGGCGTTACACATACTGGCGTAAGAAGCCTTCCGCAACACCGTTACGCTTTCAGTGCCGAATACGTAACAAAGAGTGATTGGACATTCCGCTCGGAATATATCCACGGAACAGGCGACGCCTTCAAGACTTCCGACAACACATCGAATTCCGACTGCACGCTTTCCAGCTACGGTAGCCGCGCCGATGGTGTTTATGCTTTAGCCATTGCCCCTGTTATAAAGAAGAAAGCCCACATAAAGGCGCGCTACAACATGTACCGCCGCGACGCTACATGGAACACAGCGAAAACGATGTATGAAATCGGAGCAGACTACTTCTTCTCCAAGCATATCGGACTTTCAGCTGAATACATGCTGGTAAACGACCGCACCCTTGCCGACCATAACTACAGCATGGCTGACATTCAAATGAGTTTCCGCTTCTGACAATTCGCCATACTGCACGAAAGAGGCATTAAAAGCACATTGTCAGTAAAAAACAAGAACTGCCGTTCCGGGCACAGTCAACAAAAATCGACTCTCTCCGGAACGGCAGTCCGTTTTTATTCTGCAGCACTCTCAGACTGCAACATATAGGCTTATTTCTCGAAAATCTTGTCCTTTGCAGTTATCTGCGTGGGCACTCCTGCCTTTCCGCCAAGGTGACACTGCACGAAAGTAACATCTTCTGCGTCATCAATGCTCACGGCATTCTTAACCTCACCAATTTCTACATTACAGAAAGCCACCCCACTTATGGGTTTCGCCTTTGTGCCCTGCAACACGATGCCCGCAGCAGTGGCCTTGCGACACCTAAGCCCGTCAACATAAAGGTTGCGTATTGTTGAGAAGTGGTTGCTGTCAAGTCCCTCGCCTGCATACATGCTCGTTACGTAAAAGAGGTCTTCCACCTCGTCAAACTCACAGTTTCTTACATACAGATTCTCAACAAAACCTCCACGATCAGGGTTAGTCTTGATATATATCCCGCGTTTACAGTAGCCGGCGTAGGTGCAGTCTTCAATAAACACGTTTCTTACTCCTGCCGACATCTCGCTTCCTAGAACTACAGCATGCAGCCCCTTGAAACGGCACTTGCGGATTATGATGTTTTCAGAAGGCGAACCCAGTGTCCAACCATCGTTATCCCTACCGCTTTTTATGGCAACATTGTCGTCACCGTTGTTGAACTCTACATTTTCTATAAGGATGTTTCTTGAACATTCCGGGTCAATGCCATCGTTGTTCACCAGTTTTGCATCATAACGCAAGGAGCGGCAAATCACGTTCTCGCTCTTAAGCAAATGAATGCACCAGAAAGGCGAATTTGTTATGAAGACATCTGCCACAGTAACGTTCTTGCAACCAAAGAATTGAATAAGTTGCGGCCTCAACCACGCCCCCTCTCCGAAATTGCGCTCAGCAACGGGACGTTCCTCATGGTTCATCTGTCGCGAAAGAGCCTGTGCCTTTTTCTGGTCTTTTCGCCATGTTGCAAATGTTGTGCCGGCATTTCCGTCAATCGTTCCCTTGCCAATTATCGACACATCGTGCAGATTATAGCCATAGATAAACGGGGAATAATTCTGCAGGAAAGTGCCTTCCCAACTGGTTTTCACCATTGGCAGATAATATTCCGGCTCGGGAGCAAACTTTAGTGTTGCGCCTTCTGAGAGTTCTATGCATGTGTTGCTCACGAAATGTATAGGTCCTTTGATATAATATGTTCCTGCCGGCACAAGAATGTGCAGGCCGCCCTTCTTCTTCGATGCAACCATTGCCTTTGCAAATGCCGGTCTACAGTCTTTCTTACCATCGCCCTTGGCTCCAAACTTCAGGATGCTAGCTTTTGCCTGAGGTATTTTTGCACCTGTTATCTCCTTCAGAATAGCATCACGACTTGCGGTGTCGTATCCGTTGCTGCCTGCAGCGTCTGCCTTCTGTGCCGCGAAAAGCGTAGTGCAGAGTAGAATTGCAATAGTTAGTATACGTTTCATTTTTGTCTTTTAAGTTGTTTGATAATGTATTATGGGTTATTTCACTTCTGGCTTTGCGGCATTTTCACCCTTTATGTTGTATTTCAGATTGCCTTCAGGCACAAAGAACGTAACGTTGTCGAAGACTATTCCCGTACTGTTGTCTATATTCACGGCATTGTCGGTGGCCTGCACCGTCATGTTCCGCAGGGTCAGTCCGCGAACGTCGTTCAGAGTTTTAAAGATACGGTTTGTCCTTACCGTTCCGCCCTCAAGCACTATTCCAGTTGTTGGCGACTCTGGAATGGTATTCATGCCCATCATGCGGTCGGCACTCTCCACTATGAAATTTTTTATCACGATGTCTTTCACCGTTGGCGTGAGCGGAGTTACGTCAAGCGGTGGGTTTCGCTGTGCCAATTTGCCCATATATGTCTTTGAGCCAAGCAAGTCCCATGTGAAAGCCTCGTTAACGTCTATCAGACGCACGTTGTCGTAGACCACATCCCATGTTCCTCCGCCACGGTTACGGCGCGTCTTGAAGCGGAAGCCTGTGCGCGTGCCGTTGAAGACGCAGTGGTGCAGGTATACATTCTTTATGCCTGCTGCCGTCTCGCTGCCGCACGTTATGCCGCCATGTCCCTGCTCGGCAAGGCAATATCTTATCACTACGTTTTCCGTTGGCTTGCCCACGCGAAGCCCATCCTCTGCCCTTCCGCTCTTTAGAGTGAAGCAGTCGTCGCCGCAACTGAGCGTGGAGTATTCTATCAGCACGTTCTTGCAAGAGGAAATGTCTATTCCGTCACCACTGGGCACGCCTACCGAATTTACTGTAACCCCGCGTATTATCACGTTTTCGCAGTATATCGGGTTGATGTTCCAAAGGACACTCCTCTCGAAAGTGACACCTTCTACAAGTACATTACGGCAGTTTATCGGGGCAAACGACTTCGGGCGATAGAAAGTGCGCCCATCATGGCCGTCACAAATGCGCTGTGACACAGGCTGTCGGTAGTCAATGTCCTTCTCAACTACGCTATTCCCGTTTTTCAACCGGCGCATCTCTACGTCCATCGCCGGACCGCAGATAACTCCCTTGCCCGTCAAGGCAATGTTCTTCGCCTTGTTGGCATAGATAAAAGCCCCGGCACCCATAACTTCTATTCCCTCGTGGCGTGTAAACACCGCCGGCTGATAGTCTTCTATATCTGCCGAAAATTCCATCACTGCCCCCTCTTCCAGATGCAGTTCCACATTGCTTTGCAGCTCCACGCGCCCCGTAAGCCAATGCCCGGCAGGCACTGTAAGGCGACCGCCCCCCTGCTTTGAAAGGCGTTTAATCTTTGAATTGATTGCTGCCGTCGCCTTGCCTTGGCCATCAATATCGGCTTTTTCAAGACGCAAACTGTTGGCCTTAAACTGCGGACGCTTCAGTGATTTCATCTTGAACGGCGCATCTGAAATAGGCGCAATGTCTGCCGGCATCATCTTTGCGCCCACTTCAGAGAGTTGCACAATAGAGTTGTCTGCCACGAGTTCAGCCATTCCTTTCTGACCAACTTGGGCAAAAGAGTTAAAAACGGGTAATGCCGCCAAGGCAATGACCATGCGGCGCAATAGTATTCTGTATTCCATGAATTTGTTTTACTGCGTTGTTTTTATTAGTATTCATAAACTCTGAAACAGGTTCAGAATTGCAAACTTTCTTTAATAACCGACGTTGGAAACGGACTTTTGTAATGTTTCTGCAATAAAATAGAGAGTTACATACAATAATAACCCACGTTTTTTGTTATAAACAATAAAAGAAACGTAAAAAAGCCACTGAATATTAAGTCAGATGGCCACAAAGAACAGAACACATACTCATTGTCAATGAACACTATATTACTCATACTACTAGGAACTTTCACAATAAGCCTCGCAGCAGGCTTTGGCTTTATACCTTTTATCCTTGATTTCTGCAAGAAAAACAAGCTATACGACTTGCCCGACGAGCGCAAAGTGCACCACACGGCCATACCGCGGCTTGGCGGAATATCTTTCCTTCCCAGCATGATGCTTGCGGCATTGATAATGCTACTCACTTTCGAAAAAATAACCGGAGAGAACAAACTCATCATAAACCGCTGGACTGCGAGTTGCATGATAAGCCTTCTCATAATATATACCATAGGGATAATTGACGACATCGTTGGACTGAAGGCAAAAACAAAGTTCGTTTTTCAGATAATCGCCGCATCGTTGCTCCCTATTTCAGGACTTTACATAAACAATCTTTATGGCTTTTGCGGTATTCATGAGATAACTTTTCTCATCGGCTTCCCCTTTACTGTGCTCTGCATCGCCTTCATCAACAATGCAATGAACCTCATCGACGGGATAGACGGCTTGGCTGCCGGATTAGCCTTCATTGCCTTGGGAGGCTTTCTCTACGGCTTCTACTGCATACAACTATATATATACTGTATACTTATTGCCGGACTGATGGGCATTCTGCTGGCCTACATGTATTACAACATATTCGGAAAGCAGGAAAAAGGGCTTAAGATATTCATGGGCGACGCGGGCAGCCTGACACTGGGCTTCATGCTCGGCTTCTTCATCGTAAAGTTTTCCATGAGCCGCCCCGACCTAATACCCAACGGGAAATACAGCATCCCGTTGCTCTTCTCAACTGTTGACTACGACAAAATATGTCTTCTCTTTGCCTATACCCTCGTGATTGTGCCCACATTCGACGTATTCCGCGTTATAATAGTGCGGCTGCGCCACCACACGCCCATATTCAACCCCGACAAAAGGCACATACACCACAAGCTCCTCGCCGCAGGGTTGTCGCAGCACGGCGCACTACTCTTCATACTGGGTCTGCAAGTGGTCTACATAATATTGAACATGTTTATGATTACGTTTGCCGACATAACAACAATTGTCGTTGCCGACATAATACTCTTTACAATAACAAATGTAATCATAACCAAGCGCATTGCAAAACGCACACCACAGGCTTAACGAAATAAGGCCGCGGGCTTGCAAATGCATCCCCACGGCCTTATTTTCTTTTCCCCGCACTTAAACGTTAGCTTACTCTCCGGCAGAACTAACGTCTTCAGCACTGTCGGCGGCATCACGCTGCGCCATCTGCGCCACAATGCGCTTGCAACGGTGTATCACGAACGCATTGACACATTCGGTAACACCATAGAACAACAGGCACCACCCTATGATAAGCAATGGCAAAGCTGCCGTTTCCATTGGTTTCACCATGACATAGACACCTGTAAGCAACACCAACGACGGGCAGACCCAATACCAAAACGAAAGTTTGGCAATCTTTCGCGTCTGCACAAGCGCAAGAAATTGGTTTAAAGCCCCGAGAATGAGAATAGCACCAAGCACATACATGAGCGAGGTGACGAAGGCTGAAGGCATCAGAGCCAATACGAAACCAAGGATAGTGCTGCCCAAACCAACAATAGGGAACGTTGGTCTGCCAGCTGTTATTAGGCGTCCCTCTGCATCATATACCGCATTTTCAGTGGAATGGATGCGCGCATTGAAATACACAACGCAAGAAATCACACCTGATACGAGAAACAATATGCCTATAGCTATTGTTATTCCCTTCACCGTACTGTCAGGATTCTTTATAAGCATTGCCCCTATGACTATTGCACAAAGGGCGCGAAAAATTGAACTCTGTAAGATTTTCATATTCTAAGTCTTTATATTTTTCTATAATCCGACTGACTGACGCAGCCTATTTTAGGGCAAAAATAGTGCAAGTGAGAGCAATGAAAACTTGTTTTCTAATTGCCGAGCGCAGCCTATTTTATGCAAAGGTAGCAATAAATTCCACGCTAAGCAATGCCCTCCCCCTTATTCAAGAGAGAGATGCAGCCCACAAAACAACAAAAAGCCTTGGAACAAAAAGCAAAATGCCGTACTTTTACCGCAAAAAACCGGGAAATGACAAAACACGTAACGACATTATATCTTACGCGCCACGGTGAGACCGTGGACAATGCCAACCACATCATGCAGGGGCAAACACAGGGAGAGCTTAACGACAAAGGCATAGAGCAAGCAAAAGAGCTGGCGGCAGAACTTGCAAACAAGACATTCGACGCTTTCCTCTCGAGCGATCTGAAACGTTCTGTTGACACTTGCCACATAATCGCCGAGCCGCACAATGGCACAGTTACAACAACCCCACTGCTTCGGGAGCGCGACTGGGGCAGCTTCACCGGGCGATTTATACCTGATCTTAAAGACGAGGCATGGCCAGACGACATAGAAACACTCGAAGAGCTTAAACAACGCGCCGCAAAGTTCATTGAATACGTGCGCAAGGGATATAGCGGGAAAACCGTTATAGCCGTTGGTCACGGCATCATCGACAAAGCCATACAAGCCGTTTTCTTCAACAAAGAAATGAAGGACGTCCCGAGAATGGCAAACTGCGAAGTAAGAATTCTTGAACTTTAGCCATCTGCCATCCTCGAGAACCGGCATCCATCATAAATCAGCACCAGCCGAAGCGGGGCGTTTTCCGCCCGTTACCCACATGCCGAGGAACACGAGCAGACCATTCAGCATGAGCAGTTCGTAGCCAAAACTGTAGCCAAAGAAATACGACGCTAACTGATCTATTGCAAAACACACAACGGGAGACAACACGCAAATATAAGGTACTTTTTTGTCGTCAACGGTTCTCTTCGTAAGTATGCCGTAAGAAAAGAGTCCAAGCAGCGGCCCTGATGTGTAAGACAAGACGATATATATCGCATCTATGACACTTGTTGAGTTTAAAGCCTTGAACAACAGAATAAATACCGCGAACAAGCAACAAACTACAAGGTGAGAAATATGGCGAAGCCGCTCGTCGGCAGGTTTTTCCTTTATATCTACGCAGAAGCTCGTGGTTACTGCCGTTAAAGCAGAGTCGGTCCCGCTGAACGATGCCGCCACGATACCTATGGAAAACAACACGAGCACTAACGTGCCCAAATGTCCAGAGGCTGTGAACAGGGGCATTAGTTCATCGCTGTCGGCGGGAATGGCTATTCCTTCCTTGGCTGCAAGCAACAACAGCAACACGCCAAGGCTTAAGAAGAGCAGATTTACGGGTACAAAAAAGAAGCCTCCAACACACATGTCTTTCTGAGCGTCGCGCAAAGTCTTGCAAGTCAAATTTTTTTGCATCATGTGCTGATCAAGACCCGTCATAACAATAACGATAAACACGCCGCTGAGAAATTGTTTAAAGAAGTTTTGAGTTGAAACCCAGTCGTCAAAAACGAAAATGCGGCTATGTGAATTTGCGGCAATCGCAGAAACGGCTTCACCAAACGTGAAGTCAAGCTTGCCTATCACTTCGGCTATTATTATTATCAAAGCCGCCATCATGCAGAAAGTCTGAAACGTATCTGTCCAGACTACCGTCTTTATCCCGCCGCGCCTTGTGTAAAGCCATATCAATGCCACAAGCATAACAACCGTTACGCCAAACGGCAAGCCAAACTGCCCGAAGACAAAGCGCTGCAAAATACTGCAAACGACATAGAATTTGAGGGCCGTTCCGGTCATCTCTGAAAGCAAGAAGAACATGGCGCCAGTCTTATACGACCTTTTGCCGAGCCTTTCTTTCAGATATGTATAGATGGTAGTCAGGTTAAGGCGGTAATAAACAGGCAACAAGACAAAGGCTACCACGAAATATCCAAGGATAAAGCCAAGGCAAGTCTGTAGATAAGTCATGTCTTGGTTTATTACCATACCCGGAACCGATACAAATGTTATGCCGGAAATTGACGTTCCCACAAGCCCGAAGGCGAGCATATACCAAGGAGACTTCCTTTCGCCACGGTAAAACGTGTCGTTGTCTGATTTACGGCTAGTCACTCTGCCCATAAACATGAGCACACAGAAATATACAAGAATTGTAGTTAGAATAAGCATTCCTTATATTTTTTGTTGTTAATATTGTTTCTGTTACTAAGCTTCCGCTAGCTTCTCGTCGGATATGGCGCGGAGCGTGGCTACGGCTTCCTCCACTGTGGAAATTTCCGACACCACCATATATCGCTTTCCGCGGCTCTCTTTAAGATTGCAGCGGCGTGGATTAGCGGCTATAAACTGGAGAACCTTGTCGAACATGTCGCTCTTGTAATAAGCACTCAGTGGATTGCTAACAAATTGCATCTGCATAATTCCACCTTTCAATATAATCTTCTCGCATCCCAGCTTCTTGCCTATGCGCCTAAGCGGGACAACCTGCAGCAATTCCTGCCCCTCATGCGGTATGTCGCCGAAGCGGTCTTTCAGGTTTGCCTTGTATTTTTCCAGGTCTGCGTCGCTGGCAATGGAGTCAAGCTCGCGGTAAAGAAGCATACGCTCGCTGCTGCTCGGCACATATTGGTCGGGCAAAAACATTTCAAGATCGCTCTCTATAGCACAGTCGTCAACGAATTCGTCGCCGTTTATCTTGCGTCCTTGTGCTATTTCCTCCTGATACATATCGCTGAACTCATCGTTTTTCAGCTCTGTCACTGCCTGCGAAAGGATTTTCTGGTAAGTTTCAAAGCCCAAATCCTCCATAAATCCACTTTGTTCCGCCCCTAGCAGGTTACCGGCGCCGCGCATGTCTAAATCTTGCATTGAAAGATTGAAACCGCTCCCCAATTCGGAGAACGTTTCAAGGGCTTCTAGACGACGGCGTGCATCCTGAGAGAGATTTGACATTGGCGGTGCCAACAGATAGCAAAATGCCTTTTTGTTGCTTCGTCCCACGCGGCCACGCATTTGGTGAAGGTCGGAAAGACCGAAACGATGCGCATCGTTCACAATTATAGTGTTGGCGTTGCTTATGTCTATTCCATTCTCAACGATAGTTGTTGAGAGCAGCACATCGTAGTCATAGTTCATGAATCCCATCACTATTTTCTCTAGTTCTTCAGGCTTCATCTGCCCGTGACCAATTGCAACGCGGGCATCAGGCACTTTGCGATGTATGGTTGCTGCAAGCTCAGGAAGGTTGTTTATGCGGTCGTTCACGAAGAAAACCTGTCCGTTGCGGCTCATTTCAAAGTTTATCGCATCTTTTATCACCTCTGTATCAAAGGTATGCACCTCTGTGCATACGGGATAACGGTTTGGCGGCGGTGTCTGTATTATGCTCATGTCGCGCGCTCCCATCAGAGAGAACTGCAAAGTGCGCGGTATCGGCGTTGCCGACATTGTAAGAGTGTCAACATTAGTTTTCATCTTGCGCAGCTTCTCTTTCGTGGACACCCCGAATTTCTGTTCTTCGTCAATGATTAGCAATCCGAGGTCCTTGAATTTCACTGTTTTCCCTATGAGTTTATGCGTTCCGATAATGATATCTATCTTTCCGCCTGCGAGGTCATCGAGCACCTGCCTTGTCTGCTTTGCCGAACGCGCCCGCGACAGATAGTCAACCCTTACAGGCATGCCTTTAAGGCGGCTACAGAAGGTTTGGTAATGCTGGTAAGCCAACACCGTTGTAGGCACCATCACGGCAACTTGCTTTGAGTCGCACGCCGCCTTGAATGCGGCGCGTATGGCAACTTCTGTCTTTCCAAAGCCAACATCGCCGCACACAAGCCTGTCCATCGGGCGGCAACTCTCCATGTCTGCCTTTACATCATTTGTTGCCTTTAACTGGTCTGGCGTGTCTTCATAAAGGAAACTTGCCTCAAGTTCGTGCTGCATAAACGTGTCGGCACCGAACTGATAGCCACGTTCATGCCTTCGGGTAGCATAAAGTTTTATAAGATCGCGGGCAATATCCTTTATCTTGCTCTTGGTCTTTTCCTTCAGTTTGTCCCATGCCCCGGAACCTATACAACTCAAACGCGGAGGTTTCTCGCAGTCGTGCCTCTTATATTTGGATATTTTGTAAAGCGAATGTATACTGACATCCACCTTGTCGTTGTTCTGATACACTATGCGTATCATCTCTTGATAGGAGTCTCCAACGGGAACCCTCACGAGACCAGCAAACTTTCCTATCCCGAAGTCAACATGAACAATGAAGTCTCCAGGCTCCATTTCCTGCAGTTCCTTCATCGTAAGTGCCATTTTACCACTACGGGCAG
The DNA here is from genome assembly GCA_963644035.1 of bacterium. Taxonomy (GTDB): domain Bacteria; phylum Bacteroidota; class Bacteroidia; order Bacteroidales; family Bacteroidaceae; genus Prevotella. The sequence continues at coordinate 104,760 of CAVIMN010000005.1, read as the reverse complement.
CGTCGGAACGCAAGCTATACTTATGGAATCTGTCGAAAATCTGGTGGTCTGTGAATATGCAGACCTTTAAATCATTGTCGGCGAAACCGCAATGAAGTGTTTTGTCTACTGGTTCAAAAGCTATAGGAGTGGTAGGAACTTCTGTTCCGTCAGGCAGTTTATTGTGGAGAGCCGTTTCGTCGAAAATGTCACGCAGGCGCTGCGTCTGCTTTTGGCTATCGGCAAGGATGAACAGCTGGTAGCCCTTAAGGATATAGTCGTCGAGAGCCTTTGTCAACAGCTCGAAGTTTTTATGAAAAAGTGGCTGCACAGAAGTATTGAAGCTTACCGTAGCCTGAGGAACGCCCGTCTTTGAGGGTCCGAACTCTATGCGTTTGAAACGCAACAGTTCGCTTTGGAACAAAGGGCCCGTGACTAGCGCATTCTCTGCCGACATTTCTTTAATTATAACGTGCTGCTCCATCTCTGTTGCCCCCTCCAGACGCGAGGTGAGAGCCTGAGAGGTAAAACCGTCTCTATAAGTATTCTCAACAACGTCGCGCACGAATGTTGCGTCTTTCATCACGACGACAGTTTGTTCGGGCAAGAAGCGTAGAAATGGAATCTTCTCGGAAATCAGTTCTGCCAGCTCCGGCACAATATCCATACTCTCCACTTTGTCTCGAGAAAGCTGAGACTGCACATCGAATGTGCGTATAGATTCTATCTCGTCTCCGAAGAAATCAATGCGGAAAGGGTATTCATTGCTATAGGAATATACGTCAAGTATGCTTCCACGCACGGCGAATTGTCCCGGTTCATACACGTAGTCCACTTCCTTAAACCCGAAGGAACGCATCGTCTTTTCTATTTCAACGATGTCTTTCTCCTCGCCAACCTTCAACGCCAACGTGCGGTCGTCAAGTCTTTTGTCTGAGACAACAAGTTCGGCAACGGCTTCCGGATGGCTCACGATAAAGAGAGAAGGATGGTCTTTAAGGTTTCTTGCTTTCGACAAGACCTCCGTCCGAAGAATCTCGTTGGCGGCGTCGCGCTGTCCATATTTCACTTGTCTGCGATAACTTGAAGGAAAGAACAGAACCTGTTTGTTGCCCAAAAGCTGCGTAAGGTCGTGATAAAAATAACCAGCTTCGTCGGCATCGTTCAATATAAACAGGCATCTTTGTGGCATACTTTCCTTTGCAGCAGAAAACACCAACGGGACGGAAGAGCCGTTCAAACCGCTCAAAGCAATAGTGGCCACACCCGTATCGGATATAGCCTTTAGCATAGCCCTCACTTGAGGCGAGGAAGAATAAAAGTCAACGATTTTCTGAATATCCATCTTATACGTTAATGAGAAGCGTCCTTGGGGCGCACGGCGGCACCACGCCGCCGACAAAGCCGTTAGCCACCAAGTGTATGGTAAAACGGCCCTGTGGTTGAGCTTGCAAAATTAACTAAAAAATATTTGTTTCACTACACACTGCTTTGTTTTTAAGGCAACAATAAGAGTCATGCCCCATGCCTTTTATAAACATTTCAGCTCAATTACCACAATTTCGCTAGGGCACCAAAAGCGGAACGGAACGAGACCTCCCAAGCCATGACTCACGTTTATTGCCCTTTTTCCGTCGTGATACATACCGTCGCACTCGGTATAGACAAGCGATGCAGGCGACCATCCAAAGATTTTTATCTGCCCACCGTGAGTATGGCCGCTTAGTGTTAACTGCGAAGATGAATTTGGAAGGATGTTTTTACGCCAGCTTGTAGGATCATGTTGCAGCATTAGGATAAAAGCGGAAGTTTGGTCTACGCCAAGAAGAGATTTCTTCAAGTCACCATAATTCTTAGCTTTGGGATTATTTCCCTCATATTCCATTCCGGCAACCACAATGCTATCCGAGTTTCTGCGCACAATACGATGCTCGTTTCTAAGCAATGTCCATCCCATGCGGGCTTGAACGTCAATGATGTCACGGCAATTCTTTTTCAAAACAGAGTCGGGGGCTGTCACATACCACGCATAATCGTGGTTGCCTAATATGGAGAATACGCCATCGGGGGCTTTCAGTTTGCCCAATGTTCCTACATGGGAATAAACTTCCGACGGGCGGAGATTTTGCAAATCGCCTGTAAATACTATCATATTGGCATGCTGAGCGTTAATGCTGTCTACGGCTGCTGCAAGGACATCTGCCCTCCCCGGCGTATATGTTCCCACGTGAGCATCGCTGAAATGCACAATGCGATATCCGTTAAACGACTTGGGCAAGTCTTTACTATAATAGGTTTCGTGTCTCACCGTAACGGTGTTGAAGCCCCAAGTATAGCCATAAACAGAAACAAGTGCCAAGACAACACCTGCAACCGCACCTACACGATTTCCCCAATTGGTTTTTGTTTTGTGATAAAGACAGTGTCCCCATCCCAATAATGAACAAACGGCAAAAATAAACTTAGGGAATGCCCACATGGAGAGGAGCAGAAGATACGTATAAAGCCAGCTTGGATTTTCAGGAGCAAAGTCTTTCGTAAAGGAAAGTCCTATGCCGTATATTATCATTGCAAGACTTTGCGTAAACCATGCTGCAAATATCAATTTGCGGAAGCGGTGCATCCGACGCAAGAAATGCATGTATATATACGTATCACTGAACAACAGTATTGCCAATATAGGTATTATCAAACGGTAAATCATTATGATTCGTCTTTTTTTGCTGTCTTTTCCTTTTTTATTTTCTGAACTCTATCTCTTCACCTCGGCTTGCTTCGTCGAATACACCTTTATTATATATATGGTGTCCGTTACAGAATGTGTGTTCAACTCTCCAGTTAAACGTTGTTCCTTCTAGCGGACTCCATACGCATTTGCTCTGAACATCTTCCTTTCTCAGCATCCATGAGGCATTTGGTCGCACGACTACCAAGTCTGCCTTGTAGCCCTTGCGCACAAAGCCACGCCCACTCACTTCAAAAAGTGTTGCTGGGTTATGACACATCAGTTCAACGAGACACTCAACGGTAAGCACTCCCTCGTCAACAAGCTGCAACATTGTCACAAGCGAGAACTGCAGCATCGGCATTCCAGACATTGCCTTACAGCATCCGCCCTGTTTTTCCTGCAGAAGATGCGGCGCATGATCTGTTCCCACTACGGATATTTTTCCGTCTCTCAATGCCTTGCGCAAGGCATCGCGGTCGGCCGAGCTTTTCACGGCGGGATTGCACTTAATCCTTGCCCCCAGTCTACCATAGTCCTCGTCGGTGAACAAGAGATGCGCCACAACGGCTTCAGCCGTAATCTTTGGGAACTGTCTGCCAACAAAGCTGGCATCATTAGAAAGCATCTCGGGAGAAGCATCAAAAAGTTCAAGTTCACGAGCCGTTGTTACATGGGCTACATGAAGGCGTGCTCCAAATTCTGAAGCTAACCTCACGGCCATGCTTGTTGAATCGTAGCAGGCTTCGGCACTGCGTATTTCGGGATGATGACAAATGTCTGGGTCTTCGCCCCAAATGGCCTTTGCCTTTGCCATGTTAGCATTTATCGTTTCCGTGTCTTCGCAATGGGTCATTATAGGCAACTTTACTTTTCCGAACACCTGCCGCAAGGCATCTTCATGGTCAACGAGCATATTTCCTGTTGAAGAGCCCATAAACATTTTTACGCCCGGCACGCGGTGTGGGTCCACTTTCAGAAGTTCATTGATATTATCATTTGTGGCACCAATAAAGAAAGAATAGTTCACGTGGCTTTTCTCTCTTGCCAATGCAAATTTATCTTCCAGTTCTGATATTGTTGTCGTCTGCGGCTTTGTGTTTGGCATATCAAAATAGGATGTCACCCCACCATATGCTGCAGCTCTGCTTTCGCTTTCTATATCGGCCTTTGCGGTGAGTCCTGGTTCCCGGAAATGCACATGATCGTCAATTACGCCCGGCAAGAGATAACAACCTTCCGCATCTATCGTTTCATCAAAGGTTTCATCAAGTGGGAAACCGCTGCTTTCGGGATAGACTCCTTCAATATATTCGCCATCCAGCACTACAGAAGCTTTTTCTTTTTTGCCCTCGTTTACCACGATTGCTCCCTTTATCAATGTTTTCATTCGTTCGTTTTGGTTTATGATTTTAAGCATTTGGGCATTATTCACATGCCTGTTGCATCGACATTCCCTGTATTTTAATTTCTTGGGCGTTGTTCAAACAATGAGTCACCAGCCAGTTAACCGATAAAATGCGAAGCCGGAGAAAAGCCAAGTTTCATATGTTTTTCTTGGATTCTCCGGCTTTGCTGTTCTATATATCAACATTGTTGTTCTGCTGCCATAAGACTACAGCCACAATCTTTCTATTTTTGTTCTTCAGCAGGCTGTGCCAGTTGGTTGGGTGTCGGCCCGTCCATTGGCGGCCGCTGCATAACAGGATGCGGAGCCGGTGCATCTGGCGTAGCCATTCCGTTCATTATCTGCTGGTTTTGCATAGCTTTTTCATAATAGTCTTTCACATATGCATCATTCTTGAATGAATCCGTTGCCTTGCTCATTATGTCTTCTATCCAAGGTGCAAGTTCCGGATATGTATTGCCTGCAGTCATCATGAAGAATACGCCAGGTCCTAGCACGTTGTCGAAATTTTCTACTATAAACGACGTTATAAGCTTATCTTCCTTCGCAGCTATGCTTCGTGCTTCCTCAGCCAAGCGCGCATTTGTCACGGCTTCATCCTCGCCATTCATTATGGCTTGCGTTTGTTTGTGGGAGAGATCATTCATAAGATTCTCCAACTGATTGTACTTTTCTATGAAGTCTGACAATTTATCGTTTAGCGGAGTTCCAGAAACTTTCTGCAGTCCGTTATCAATCTTTACGTTTACTGTCCCTTCTTCCAAAACGATCGGCATCATTCCCTCGTCATTCATAAATAGTGTAACGAGCTTTGTTGAATCGAGCCGTCCGTGGAAATTGAACTGTCCGTGCACGACATCACACGAATCCAAATTCTTCAGCTCACTGTCGCTGTAAGCTTTCAGATAAAGCATCTTGCCATCAAGCATGGATACGTTTGACGTTCCTTTTATATTGTAGGAGCCAGCGCACGAAGACACCGTTAGTGCAGCGGCAGCCAAAAGAGAGTAAACTATTTTATTCATATTATGCGTTTCCGTATTACCATACAAAAGTAACGAGTATTACGCTCGTATGGAAATATGTTGATATTATTTAAAACAACATTCGTGTTTTTAGCTTTTTTTGTGTGTAAGGTTTCTATCTTCATTTTGGTGGCATTTCCACTCATTTCAGCATTCCTGTCCGTTGCGTTTCTTCAATTCAGCAGATATTCTGTGTGTAGAGTAGAGTTGAAGTATGGCGGCCACAAGGAGTACCAAAACCCAGTTGTTGTGCACATACCGCACATAAGCATTCCATCCGTCAATAGTCTTTGTAAAAAGAGGGTATACTATTTTATATGAATTCTCCACCATCAGCAATGCCGACACCACGAAAAGAGCTGCTCCCACAAGCATTATGCGACGCAAACGACGCAGTGTCAAATCTGTTCCAAGGTATTTTTGACGGCATTGCATTAGGCTGAACGCTAATGTGCCGGGTGCAAAGACAAGCGGTGCTACGGTCTGTTCACCAAAAACATAGAGACCTGCGCCAACAACCATAAGCACGGCTCCCAATAACATCACTATGCTTTGCAGTCTATTCAGCTGTTCCATTTCCTGTTTGTTCGTTTTTCTCGTCATCGCTCAACACGAAGATATCTTCATCGTCGGCTTTCATCATATAATTCTCTCGCGCTATCTTTGTTATTGCCTTTGGATTGCGACGAAGTTCGTTAAGCCTCTGTTCGTCTTGCTCATACTGGCGATTATAACGGTCTATCTGTTCTTGCAAATCATCTATCTGCATATCGTTGCGCATCTGCGCCCAAAAGCTATTTTCGTCAAGGACGGCAACTATAGCCACGCCGAGAATGAGAACAATCCAATAGCGGTTGTGGGAAACAAAGCCCCACACTGGGTTAATACGTCTCATCGTTAGGTTATTATTTTCGTGCAAAGATAGTCCAAATGAGCGAATTTACATTATCTTTGCATGAAAATTAAGTTATCCCCTTAAGATTTATTTATGGAAGAATACATAGTTTCAGCCCGTAAATACCGCCCTTCTTCGTTCGACTCAGTGGTTGGCCAAACGGCTCTTACGACTACTCTGAAGAATGCCGTGAAGAGTGGTAAGTTGGCCCATGCCTACCTGTTCTGTGGCCCGCGCGGTGTTGGAAAGACCACTTGCGCCCGCATATTTGCCAAGGCCATAAACTGTCTGTCGCCCACGGCCGACGGTGAAGCATGCAACAGTTGCGAGAGCTGCATGGCTTTCAACGAGCAGCGTTCATACAACATTTTCGAGCTTGATGCCGCAAGCAACAATTCCGTTGAGAACATCAAGACGCTTATGGAGCAGACGCGTATACCTCCGCAGGTGGGGCGTTACAAAGTTTTTATTATAGATGAGGTTCACATGCTCTCCACGCAAGCATTCAATGCCTTCCTGAAAACACTTGAAGAGCCGCCTGCACACGTCATCTTCATCCTTGCCACAACTGAAAAGCATAAGATTTTGCCCACCATACTCTCCCGTTGCCAAATCTATGACTTTGAGCGCATGACGGTGAGCGGCATTGTAAACCATCTTAAGTCCGTTGCCGCAAAGGAAGGAATCGCCTACGAGGAAGAAGCACTGAACGTCATTGCAGAGAAAGCCGACGGCGGTATGCGCGATGCCCTCTCCGTGTTCGACCAGGCTGCAAGTTTCTGTCAAGGCAACATCACGTATGCTAAGGTAATAGAAGACCTCAATGTTCTTGATGCCGACAACTACTTCCGCATCATAGACCTTTGCATGGAGAATAAAGTAGCCGAGGTGATGGTTTTGCTCAACGGCATCATTTCAAAAGGTTTCGATGGCGGAAACCTCGTGAACGGACTTGCCGCACACGTAAGAAACGTGCTCATGGCAAAAGATGCGCAAACGATTCCGCTTCTGCATGTGAGCGACACGCAGGCTACAAAATATAAGGAACAGGCGGCAAAATGCCCAACAAAATTTCTATACAACGCACTCAAGATTATGAATGAGTGCGACATCAACTACCGACAGAGCAGCAACAAGCGCCTTCTCGTGGAGATTACGCTCATTCGCGTTGCACAACTCACGCAACCCGACGATGGCAACTCTGCCTCGGGGCGTAGCCCCAAGAAGCTAAAAAGCCTGTTTAAGAAACTTATAGCAGCAGCGCAGCAAACAAAGTCAGCCTCGCAGGTGGCTGCAAGCGGCGCTAAGCCACAACAGGGTGAGCAGAAAGTTGTGGCAAGTTCTGCTATTGGCTCACCCCAAACTGCAGCCAACCAATCATTAGCCAACGGGCATACCATACAGACCGCAGCAAATGGCAGCGTACCTACGCAAAAGACGAGAACAATAAAGCTGAGTAGCATCGGCACATCGTTTGCCAAGCTGAAAAAAGGCCCTGAGAAGCCTGTTTATGAGACGGTGCCAGACAAGGAGCAGACAGGACTTCACGAGCAGTTCACCGAAGATATGCTGCGCTTTCAGTGGCTATCCATGTGCAACCGTATGCCTGACTCCATGCAAGGCATAAGGATAAGGATGAAGAACCTCACACCGAAGCTTATGGATTTCCCTTACGTTGAAGTGGTTGTTGACAACAAAATGCTTCTTGACGACGTGCAGAAAATAAAACGCCGCGTGGAGAACACACTCATCAAGACGTTGCGCAACGATGATATCAAACTGACTCTGCGCCTGGCACGCCAGGAAGAAATAGAACGCATCCTCACAACAAGAGAACTTTACGAGAAGGCTTGCGAAGCCAATCCCGCAGTGAAGAAACTTGGCGAAATGCTCGGAATGGAATTCATATGAGAATCCTTTTGCGGGAAAAGTAATACAATTATTTTGCCGTTTCGCAAAATATCGCTACTTTCGCAAGTGGATTTTGGTTAAAGGGGCGTAGCCCAGTTGGTTTAGAGCGCTGCAGTCACATTGCAGAGGTCATCGGTTCGAGCCCGATCGTCCCTACACAGGAAACGGGGAATGCACAGAAAAGAATTTGTGCATTCCCCGTTTTTCATTCTCTTCCACGGCATCCCTGCCAAGAGGAATGCCCGAAACAGATTCTATATCAGCGGCATGCCCATTTCACGGCACTCCTTCCTCATGCTTTCCGGCCAGATACTTGCCTGTATCTCCCCAAGGTGTGCCTTATGAAGCAACACCATACACAGGCGGCTCTGCCCTATTCCGCCGCCGATGCTCTGCGGCAGACTGCCCTCCAGCAGGCGTTTGTGGAAATAAAGGGTGCGGCGCTCTGTCTTTCCCGTAAGCTCCAGTTGGCGTTCAAGCGCCTCCGGATTTACACGTATTCCCATAGACGAGAGTTCAACGGCGCGCCCTAGCACAGGATACCATATTAGTATATCTCCGTTAAGCCCCTTGTGACCATTCTCCGTTGCGGTGGTCCAATCGTCGTAGTCTGGCGAACGCCCGTCATGCTCCTTGCCGTCGGCCAGCTTTCCGCCTATTCCTATTATAAACACTGCGCCATATTGCTTCGTTATCAAGTCTTCACGCTCCTTCGGCGTCTTGTCGGGATACATTGCCAACAGGTCTTCACTGTGAACAAAGTGTATCTCATCGGGCAGAATGGGTTTTATCTGCGGATAACTCTCGCAAACGAGATACTCCGTACGCAGGATAGCGGAATATATGCGCGTTACGATATTTTTCAAAAAGTCAAGGTTTCGTTGTCCTGGCTTCATCACCATTTCCCAATCCCACTGGTCAACGTATAGGGAATGCAGGTTATCCATCTCCTCATCGGCACGTATGGCATTCATGTCGGCGTAGACTCCATAGCCCGGTTCTATATTATATTCGGCAAGAGTTAGACGTTTCCATTTGGCAAGCGAGTGTACCACTTCGGCTGTCGCCTCGCCCATGTCTTTTATCGGGAAGCTAACGGGACGTTCCACCCCGTTAAGGTCATCGTTTATACCTAGTCCTCTCATTACGAATAACGGGGCTGTAACACGGCGCAGCCTCAGTTCCGTTGAAAGATTCATTTGGAAAAACTCTTTTATCGTCTTTATTCCCTGCTCTGTCTGTTTCATATCAAGCAGAGGCATGTAGTCTATTGGTTTTATCAGTTTGCTCATTATTATTTCAATTTAGCATTAAATTGAGCGCAAAGATAATAATTCATCATCAAACCCACAAGATTATAACACATTTTATACCATATAGCTAACAACATACTTAACAAAAACGTATGCTTTGTCTTTATCTTTTCGTTTAGTTCCCCGTGCCGGGACAAAATGTTATAACTTGCTTGAAAAGAGAAATCATATGGTAGCAAAATATATCCAACGGGGAAACAAGAATAAGCCCGCACGTTTACACTTAAAAAGAAACGGGCTTTCAAAACGTTTCCCACGGCCTAACACACGCGTACCCCTTTATATAGTTACACGCATGGATTATCGGCGTCATATCCTTAAAGGATGTTGTTTGCAAATCTTGCCATACACAAGCATATCGCTTGCCAAACATTGCTGACTATGCATGGATACATCCTAAGAAACACGTTCAAACTGAATTCAAAACATAAATAAACATAATTCAAAGCATGAGAAAAAACATGATTCTTTACGCTGCCGCGGCAACGCTCCTTACGCTACTCCCGTGCAGAAGTCTTGCACAAGCAGCCGGTAAGAACAGCCACGTGTTGTGGTATGACCGCCCGGCAGCGATGTGGACCGAGGCTCTGCCCATAGGCAACAGCCGCCTTGGAGCAATGGTCTACGGCACGCCTGCCACAGAAAGGCTGCAGCTGAACGAAGAAACGATTTGGGCCGGACGCCCAAACAACAACGCTAATCCTGATGCCCTCCAATACTTGCCGAAGGTAAGGGAGCTTGTTTGGCAGGGGAAATACAAGGAAGCGCAAGACCTTGCCACGGCGCACGTCATGGCAAAGACTAATTTAGGTATGCCTTACCAGCCTTTCGGAGATCTGTATGTTAGCTTTCCCGGACAAGAGGAATACACTGGCTACAGACGCGAACTGAGCCTAGACTCGGCACGCGCCGTGACCACTTATCAGTCGGGCGGCGTAACATACAAACGAGAATACATTTCCTCTCTGAGCGGAAACGTGATTATGGTGCGTCTCTCCGCTAACAAACCTGGAAAAATAACGTGCAACGCACAATTCACGTCGCCACAGCAAGACGTTTCCGTATGCTCCGAGAACAAGGAAATAGTGCTCAGCGGCATTAGCGGAAGCCATGAAGGCTTGAAGGGCAAGGTGCAGTTCACTGGGCGCGCCACGGCACAGACAAAAGGAGGCTCACTCGTCAGCAAAGACGGCGTGTTGCAAATTAAAGATGCCGACGAGGCTACACTTTTCCTCACCATTGCCACAAACTTCAAACACTACGATGACATCAGCGGCAACGATACGCTTATCTCTGAAGAAACCCTGCACAAGGCTCTTGAGTGTGGCTTCGAAGAACTGAAACGCAGGCATGTAGAGAAATACCGCAGCCAATTCTGCCGCGTTGACCTCAATTTGGGAGAAGACAACTATGCCAACAAGCCTACAGACTGGCGCGTAGCAAACTTCAAGACCACAAACGACCGGCATTTGGTTGAGACATATTTCCAGTTTGGCCGCTACCTTCTGATAAGCACCTCGCAGCCTGGCACACAACCGCCAACACTGCAAGGACTATGGAACGACAAGATGCTACCGTCATGGGACAGCAAATACACTTGCAACATCAATCTTGAGATGAACTACTGGCCGGCAGAGATTGCAAACCTCTCCGACCTTAACGATCCTCTCTTCTCGCTCATCAATGATGTGAGCCAGACTGGACGCGAAGCAGCGCGCAAGATGTATGGTGCCGACGGCTGGGTGCTACACCACAACACAGACCTTTGGCGCGTAACCGGCGCGATAGACAAAGCTCCTTCAGGGTTGTGGCCCACGGGCGGCGCATGGCTAAGCCAGCATCTGTGGGAACATTATCTCTATACTGGCGACAAAACTTTCCTTGACAGCGCATACACAACAATGAAGGGGGCGGCACGTTTCCTTAACCAAATTCTTGTGCGCAACCCCAAAAACACAAATTGGATGATATGCCCGTCACTATCACCTGAAAACGAGCATCCGCACCATGCCACAACCGCGGCAGGAGTAACAATGGACAACGAGCTTATAACCGACCTCTTCAGCCACGTTATCGCAGCACAGAAAATTCTCGACAAGAAGGAAGACAAGACTTTCTGCGACAGCCTGCAGGAGAAGCTCAACGGGCTATTGCCATTGCAGACGGGCCGCTGGGGACAGTTGCAGGAATGGAAAGACGACTGGGACAATCCCGATGACACTCATCGCCATGTGTCACACCTATATGCCCTATATCCCAGTAACCAAATATCACCCTTCCGCACTCCTGAACTGACAGCCGCTGCACGCACGTCACTAATCCACCGCGGCGATCCGTCAACAGGGTGGAGCATGGGATGGAAGGTATGCCTTTGGGCGCGACTGCTTGACGGAAACCATGCGCTAAAGCTGATAACCAACCAGCTTACGCTCGTGCGCAACGAGAAGAAGAAGGGCGGAACATATGCCAACCTCTTCGATGCACACCCACCATTCCAGATTGACGGAAACTTCGGCTGCGCCGCTGGCATAGCAGAAATGCTGTTGCAGAGTCACGACGGCTTCGTATATTTGTTGCCAGCCCTGCCCGATACGTGGAAAGACGGTAGCGTGAGCGGACTGAAAGCGCGCGGAGGATTCGAAATTGCCATGGACTGGAAAGACGGTAAAGTGAAGGTTGCCTCAATCAAGTCTGCCATTGGTGGTAACCTACGCATACGTTCTGCCGTACCACTCAAAGGGAAAGGCATAAAAGAGGCTAAGGGCAAAAATACCAATCCACTGTTCGCTCTGCCAACAGACGTGAAGCAAAAAGTCAACTACCCAGAGAAAATTGAAAAGATGCCGGAGTTGAAAAAGACATATCTCTATGACATCAAGACAAAGAAAGGACAAACAATAACACTAACTATAAACGAAACAAAATGAAAAAGACAATTATAGCAGCGGCAATAGCACTGCTCGCATGCACAATACCTTGCCACGCAAAGAAAGCAGTATACAAACCTTGGGATAACGGCAAGCTGAAAGTCTCGGAAAACCAACGCTACTTGGTGCACGACAACGGCAAAGCGTTCTTCTGGCTAGGCAACACATCATGGCTGATGCCCGAGAGACTCAACCGCGACGAGGTGGAGTATTTCCTGCAAAAAGAACGCTTGGCTGGATACAACGTTGAGCAGATTCAGGTGCTCAACGCAATACCTACGTTCAATGTCTACGGCCAGCAGGCCAACAACAAGGAGTTCGACTTCAGCAAAGTATCTAAACCTGGCGTCTATGGCTACTGGGAACACATGGACTACATCGTTGACCAAGCTGCTGCCAACGGCATTTATATCGCAATGGACTGCATCTGGGGGTCAATGATCGGACAGATGGATGTGAAGAAGGCCACAGCCTACGGCAAGTTCCTTGGCGAGAGATACAAGAACAAGCCTAACATCATTTGGCTCATCGGCGGCGACATTCTCGGCGACAAATCGCCAGAAGTATGGGACGCCCTAGCACGCGCCATCAAGAAATGCGACCCTAACCATATTATGACCTTCCATCCAAGAGGCAGAACCACTTCGGCACGATGGTTCAACGACCGCGAATGGATGGACTTCAACATGTTTCAGAGTGGACATCGCCGCTACGGACAACGCAACGGAGACGGTGACTACACTATAAAGGACAATACAGAAGAAGACAACTGGCGCTATGTTGACATGAGCTTCGAGAAGACACCCTTAAAGCCCGTCATTGACGGAGAACCATCATACGAGGATATTCCACAAGGACTGCACGACTTCTCTGCACCACGCTGGCAAGACTATGATGTGCGACGCTACGCCTACTGGGCTGTGTTCGCTGGATGCTTCGGCCACACCTACGGCCACAATTCCGTTATGCAGTTCATGCGCCCTGGCGTATTGGCTTCCTTCGGTGCCGAAAAGCCGTGGTGGGATGCTATGAACGACCCTGGATACAACCAAATGAAATACTTGAAATGGCTCATGCTCGCATTGCCTTTCACCGAGGCACAAGGCGACCAAAGCATCATTGCCTCTGCCAACGGAGAACGCTACGACCGTATTATCGCCATGCGTGGAACGGACTTCCTGCTCGTATACAACTATAGCGGTAAGCCTATGAGCGTGGACTTGACTAAGATTAGCGGCAAGAAGAAAAACATTTGGTGGATGAATCCGCAAGACGGTAAAATGACCTTCGTGGGTGAAACTGACAATAAAGTGACCGACTTCACCATTGACGGTGCTTATCTGCGCGGCAGCGATCGCGTGCTCATTGCCGTAGACTCTTCGAAAGACTACTTCAAGACAACACAGACAGAACTGGAGGAAAAAGACTAAGCAATATGAAAAAAACAATCATAACAGCACTGGCATTGCTATCCCTCGGAGCGGCCTATGCTGGAAACAAGCCGCAGGGTATACAGGTCGTTGACCTCAGGACGGAGCGCATGACTACGCCCATGAGCATAGACACCCCCACCCCACGACTGGGATGGCGCATTGAGACAGACAAAAACGACGTGGCACAGACGAGCTACCGCATCATTGTTGCCTCAACCCCCAAGAAGGCTGCAAAGTGTGAGGGCGACTTATGGGACACGACAGTAAGCAGCGACCAGTCACAATGGATTACATACGCTGGAAAGCAACTGCGCAGTAACACCAGATGCTACTGGAGAGTGAAGGTAGAAACTTCGAAAGGCGCATCCAACTGGAGCGACGTGGCTGAATGGAACGTGGGGTTACTGAACGAATCAGACTGGAGTGGGCAGTGGATTGGCTTTGATTCGGCTAAGCCATGGGATAAGGAAGAACTGCACAGTCAGTTGTCGGCAAGATATATGAGAAAGACTTTCAAGCTCGACAAGCCGGTAAAGCGTGCCACGCTCTATATCTGCGGACTGGGAATGTATGAGGCTTTTATCAACGGGAAAAAGGTGGGCGAACAGGTTCTCGCGCCATCGCCAACAGATTACCGCAAAACGGTTCTCTACAACGCCTTTGATGTAACCACAATGCTTTCAGCAGACAATGCTGTGGCTGTGGCAGTGGGCAACGGACGCTACTACACAATGCAGCAGAAGAAAAAGCCATACAAAATTGCCAACTTCGGTTATCCGAAACTAAGAGCGAACATTATTGTGGAATTTACCGACGGCACTAAGAAAACCATATCTACCGACGACAAATGGAAGCTGAATGCCAACGGAGCCATACGTTCGAACAACGAATACGACGGTGAGATTTACGATGCCCGCAAGGAGTTTAACGGATGGACAATGCCGCAGTTCGATGACTCGGCATGGGAGAATGCTGAACGCACGGCAATTCCTACAGGAACACTGCGCGGTGCCATGAATCCCAACATGAAGGTCTTGAAGCAGCAAAACGCAGTGAGCGTTAAAAAGAGCAATAGCGGCGTGATTGTTGACCTTGGGCAGAACATTGCAGGATGGCTGAAAATACGCATAAACAGTGCCAACATTGGCGACTCAATAAAGATACGCTTTGCAGAAACGCTTACTAAAGACGGTGAATTATATAGAGAAAATCTGCGCAATGCGCTAACCACAGACTGCTATGTGGCAGACGGAACAGAAAAGGGAAAGTGGTGGAATCCGACTTTCGTGTATCACGGCTTCCGCTACGCCGAGGTTATCGGATTGAAAGATGCCAAAGTGGAGGACTTTATCGGGGAAGTTGTAAGCGACGAGATGGAGCAAACGGGAAACTTTGCCTGTGCCGACACCATTCTGAATAAGGTCTATAACAATGCCGTGTGGGGAATTCTCGACAACTACAAGGGAATGCCCGTTGACTGTCCGCAGCGTGACGAACGCCAGCCGTGGCTCGGCGACCGCACAAGAGGCTGCCTGGGCGAATCATTCGTATTCGACAACAACCTGCTCTACAACAAATGGGATCGCGACATAACTGAAGCGCAACGAGAAGACGGTTGCATACCTGATGTGGCACCAGCATTTTGGAACTACTACTCCGACAACATAACATGGCCTGCCGCACTGCCATTCTCTATGGAAATGCAATATGACCAGTTTGGAGACCGTTCGGCAATAGAGAAATACTATCCTGCCGCAAAAAAGTGGATTGATCACATGGCATACCAATATGAAAAAGACGGAATAATGCCACGCGACAAATATGGTGACTGGTGCGTTCCGCCTGAAGACCTAAAGCTTATACACAGCAAAGATCCACAACGAGTAACCGATGGCAAGCTCATTGCTACGGCATACTACTACCATTTGAACAAAAAAATGGCACGCTTTGCCACTATCCTGGAAAAAAAACAGGATGCAAGGGAATATAATGAGAAAGCGGAAGTGGTGAAGGACGCATTCAACAAAAAGTTCTTGACAGAAAACCGTAACACACATGAATCTTACGGTGGGCTGCTTTATCCAGACAGCACATTCTACGGGAACAATACTGCGACAGCCAATTTGCTGCCACTGGCCTTCGGCATGATTGAAAGCCCTTACGTGAAAGGAGAAGTGGAGAAAAATATCCTGAAAAACATCATCACGCTGAACAAAGGCAAGATTTCATGCGGAGTAATCGGAGTACAGTGGCTCATGCACACTCTGACAGACATGGGACGCTCCGACGTAGCGTGGCTGTTGGCCACAAACAAAGGTTACCCTAGCTGGGGGTACATGGCTGAGAACGGAGCAACAACGACATGGGAACTGTGGAACGGCAACACTGCAAGCCCGAAGATGAACAGCGGGAATCATGTCATGCTACTTGGTGACCTTATATCCTGGATATATCAAGACATCGTGGGTATAAACAGTGACCCCGAGCAACCGGGCTACAAACATATCATCATGAAGCCAGACTTTAGCGTTGACGAGATAAACGACATCTGCGGCTCATACAAAAGTATCTACGGAACAATCTCCAGCAAGTGGAGAAAAGAAAACGGAACATTGAAATGGGAAGTGGAAATTCCTGCCAACACTACGGCAACACTGCACATGCCTGATGGAACTCAGACAAACATAGGATCGGGCAAGTACACATTCAACGAGAAATTGCCAAAGCCCAGCGACAACATACTTGTCAACGAGTTCCTTTACACCACAGCGTCTTTCCCTGAATGCCATTCGGCAACAATAGCCGAAACGAAAACTGGTGATCTTGTTGCCACCTATTTCGGAGGAACAAAGGAGCGCAACCCTGACGTATGCATATGGGTAAGCCGCAAACCGAAGGGAGCAAAACAATGGACTGCTCCGCAGATGGTTGCCGACGGCGTGCTGAACGACACTCTGCGCAAAGCTTGTTGGAATCCTGTTGTCTACCAGATACCGAATGGTGACCTTATGATTTACTTCAAGATAGGAAATAGCGTAAGCGACTGGACGGGATGGGCTATACGTTCTAAAGACGGCGGCAAGACATGGTCGAAGCGCGAGCCACTGCAAGAGAACTTCCTAGGACCAGTGAAAAACAAGCCTATCCTTTCTGAGGGAAGGATTATTGCGCCAACGAGTATAGAGAAGGGTGGATGGAGACTCTATTTCGAATACTCCGATGACATGGGCAAAACATGGAAACGCACTGACTATGTTGCTGCAGACAGCACCGTGCAAGACGGAAAGCTAAAGCCGGATATGGCTATCCAACCGAGCATCATGAAACTGAAAGACGGACGTCTACTTGCCGTGGCACGCACCCGAAGTGAACATATCGGAGTGACATATAGTGCCGACAACGGACTTACATGGACAAAGCTACGCCTCATTGACACACCGAACAACAATAGCGGACTTGATGCCGTAACACTGCGCGACGGACAGCATGTGCTAATCTGCAACGACAAGCCCATACCCCACGGTATAAAAGGCGGAAAGGGACTGCGCACACCGCTATCTTTGTTGACATGTATGGACGGAATACATTGGAGCCATTGGATTACGCTTGAGGATTCACCCATAAGCCAATACTCTTACCCTTCGATAATACAAACGTCCGACGGTCACATCCATTGTATCTACACATGGCGTAGACAAAGAATCAAGCATGTGGAACTTTTGCCACAGTGAAAAACTGAATAATAAAAATAGGAACAATGAAAAAGATAAATTCCTTAATAATATTATTGCTGCTTGTGGCTGGAATAATGTCTGCCGCAGCAGAAACTTTAAAGACAAGCGTGGCTGGACTTTTTCAGTTGTCTGGCAGCGGACGCATTGTCTATAACTTTAACCAAGGATGGCGGTTTCACCGCGGTGATGCGCCAGGAGCTGAAACCACTGCATTCAACGACAAAGAATGGCAAGTGGTCTGCGCCCCTCACACTGCGCAACTAGTTCCATCTGAAGCAAGCGGCGGACGCAACTATCAGGGCGTGGTGTGGTATCGTAAGCACTTCACTATGCCTACTGATATGAAAGGAAAAGATGTTACGCTCTATTTCGAAGCTATCATGGGCAAGCAGGACATCTACGTAAACGGCCGTTTGGCTGTTTCACACCTTGGCGGATACCTGCCAATAAGCGTGAACCTCACGGAATGTGGCGTGAAGGCTGGAGATGTCTGCACCATAGCAGTAAAAGCAGACAACAGCGACGACAAGTCATATCCCCCAGGCAAGAAGCAGGCTGCCTTAGACTTTGCCTATCATGGCGGCATATACCGCGACGTTTGGCTAATAGGAAAATCACCTGTATGCATTACCGACGCAAACGAATGCGGCAAGGTTGCCGGCGGTGGTGTGTTCCTGCACTACTCTGATATCTCGGAGCGCAGTGCAAAAGTATTCGTCAACGTTGACGTGGCAAATCGGCTTTCTTCCTCCACAAGCACAACCGTTACAGCACGCATAAAGGACAAGACGGGAAAGACGTGCGCCACTATCAAGAAAAGAGCTGCTGTTGAAGCAAATGGGTCAGCTAAATTCGAACTTGCCACCACTCTTAAAAAGCCTCAACTATGGTCGCCAGAAACACCTTATTTATATAATGTGGAAATAACCGTAGAGCAAGGAGGAAAAACCGTAGACGGCGGCATCGTACGTATGGGCATCCGCAATGCCGAATTCCGCGGCAAAGACGGTTTTTGGCTGAACGGTAAGAGATACCGTCAACTGGTTGGCGGCAACAGACACCAGGACTTTGCCTATGTAGGCAACGCAGTGCCTAATAGCCAGCAGTGGCGTGACGCCAAAAGACTGAAAGATGCAGGCATGAATATAATACGTGCCGCACACTATCCACAAGATCCGGCATTCATGGATGCCTGCGACGAGTTGGGACTGTTCATCATCGTGCCCACACCGGGATGGCAGTATTGGAACAAAGACCCAAAATTCGGTGAACTAGTACATGAAAATACAAGACAGATTATACGTCGCGACCGCAACCACACTAGCGTGCTCATGTGGGAACCGATACTTAACGAAACACGTTATCCGGAAGAATTTGCCCTAAAAGCCCAAAACATAACACGCGAAGAATTTCCCTATCCGGGACGCCCTGTGGCTGTGGCAGACATGAACTCTGCCGGTGTCAAGGAAAACTATGACGTGGTATATGGTTGGACTGACGATATCGGCAAGGAAGGCACACCTGAGAACAAATGCGTCTTCACACGAGAGTTCGGAGAAATGGTAGACGACTGGTACGCTCATAACTGCCTTAACCGTTCGGCACGCTTTTGGGGAGAAAAGCCGATGCTGACAGCCGCACTCTCATTGGCTGACACTTATGGCGAGATGTTCCACTCTCAGCCGCAATTTATTGGCGGTTGTCAGTGGCATCCGTTTGACCATCAACGCGGATACCATCCAGATGCCTACTACGGAGGCATTTATGATGCCTTCAGACAGAAGAAATATGCATTTGAAATGTTCCGCTCTCAAGACAGAAATGCCGAGCCAATGGTATTCGTAGCGAACGAGATGACACAGTTCTCAGACAATGACGTTACGATATTCTCTAACTGCGACAGCGTACGCCTAACACAATTTGAAGGAGACAAAACCATGACACTGCCCGTTGTGCACGACAGCAACGACAAGCCATCGGCTCCTGTTGTGTTCAAAGGCTTTTGGGATTTCTGGAAAGCGCGAGAATATAGCTACAAACAGAGGAACTGGCAACGCGTAAGCCTATTGGCTGAAGGTATAAAGGACGGCAAAGTTGTTTGCTCTGAAAAGAAAATGCCTTCTCGCCGCTCCACGAAACTTAGACTATATGCCGACACTATGGGAAAGGAACTTGTGGCTGATGGAAGTGACTTTATTGTTGTGGTTGCCGAAGTTACCGATGACAACGGCAACGTAAAACGCATGGCTAGAGACAATATATTGTTTAGCGTTGAGGGCGAAGGACATATCATCGGTGATGCCTCCATTCTTGCGAACCCACGCGCCGTGGAATGGGGAAGCGCTCCCGTCTTGATACAGGCAACCGACAAGCCTGGCAAAATTACCATAACGGCACGCAGCGCTTTCAACGGTGTTTATGCGCCGACTGCCGATACGCTAACGATAGAAAGCCGGCCTGCGGAAATGCCTAAATGCTACACGGAAAAGCCTACTTCTTACAACATACAGTCATATGCCACTCCACTACAAAATAAAACCCCGGACAGCAATATGACCGATGAAGAACGCCAACGCACGTTAGAGGAAGTGAACCGACAGCAAATGGACTTCGGAATACAGTAGTTCTTTTTCAGACTAATCAATAAGAACTACGAAGACCATCTATAAAGCAAATGCCCCTCAGAACTTATACTTTGTTCTGAGGGGCATTTATCATTTATCTTTTCCCGATATTTTCCGTAGAATATCAGAGAATCTATCAAAAAAACTTTTAGGTCGCTTCTCCAACTCATCAAGTCGCTCTTGGGCTTGACGACGTTCATCTTCAAAGCCCTCACCTTCAAGCTCGCATATCCTTTTCAAGATAGAACGTCCTGCCTTCTCTGCTTTACGCCCTCTTCCCTTCTTTGTCAAGAGCAAACCGATCTGCAAGAAGCATCCGACATCACCTATTTTATAGCCTATCATAAAGCAATTATACGCATTATCCCAAGCATTCTCATCATTATTCATTTCCTCTAGCCACGTTTTGCCTGCCATTTCGGCAAAAAATGGCGCACCATTTTCAGCAGCAAATTTTATATACCGCATAGCTTTGTCATTGTCATCCTTCAAAGAACCTATTCCCAACTGACCTATATAATACAAAGCATTGAGTTCTCCTAACTGAGCTGCGTCAATCGCTAATTCTTCTACTATGATATACCCGTCGTTATTGACATATTTCTGAAAAGCTTTAATTCTTTCAACGTTCTTTTCAACTATACTTTTCCAGTAATCAATGCGGCAATCCCATGCATAGTCAAACATTTCTTGTTCTGAGAACTTTAGTATTCTGTCGATATGACTTGACTTATCGTCACACGTAGAAAGCTTGTCTAGCCATTTTTTCGCTTTGTCATCGTTTGCCACGACACCTTTCCCTATAAAATACCAGCCTTGTATGAATTCCATAGCACAGATAAGTCCACCTTCTGCTGCCTTTTCCATATATTCGGCAGCCAATGACGCCAGTTGCCAAGAATAAGAGTTTTCCTCTTCGCACTTACTATTATAAGCACATGATAAGAGATAACATACCATAGCGTCTTCTTCAACATAGGGTTTGAGAAACTCTATTGCCTTGTCGTAGTCTGGCAGAACGATACCTTCTATCCCTGTAATGTAAATAATGCCTTTATCAATTATAGCTTGCTGATTTCCATAGTCTATTGCCTGCCCATAAAGTTCCAAAGCCTTTTTTATATCCTGTTCTACCCCACGTCCCATTTCATACGACTTGGCAAGATTGTATGTTGCAAAATCATTTTTTTGCGCCGAAGCCTTGAGAAAGAAATTGTTTGCCTTGACGTAATCCGTTGATAAAAGCCCACCGTCAAGATATTGCAGCCCCATCTCACATAATGCCTTACTATAGTCACGTTCTGCTGCCTGACGCAGGTATCCCAATGCCGTAGCGGTGTTCCTTCCTTCATACTTTTCATCTTTATAGAAGAAGTAGAGGTAAAACATCGCCAACACGTTGTCGGCTTTGGCAAGATCAACAAATATAGAAATCACTTCCTCATGGCTTGGCTCTGCATTATTCCCGTTCCACCTCATATCTACATACTCATCGAATGCATTATGGCATCCTCCACGTACGGCTATAGTAAGATGTTCCAATGCCTTGGCATAATCTTGTTCGTGCATATCGCCATAGTAAAGACTTAACCCCATATACATATGGGCAAGCGGAGCATCAGACTTGAGATATTCTTTGAGCCAAAATCTAGCTTTATCGTAGTCTTTTTCTACGTATAGTCCATCGTGATGGAACGTAATCAAAGAAGACAATGCGGCAGGATAGCCGTTTTCGGCTGCTGTAATAATATATTTCACCCCGCTTTCCACGTCAGCTTTTTCTTTTCCGTATTCTATCCGGTATCGGCCTAAGGTGTAAAATGCAGGTATATAACCAATTGCTGCAGCCTCCTCCCAATATTTATTGCCTTTCTCCAGCTCTCCTTTAGTGTAATAGTAGAGCCCAAGATTATAGATTGCCCGTTCGTTGCCCTTCGCTGCGGACTTTTTCCACCATTCCAAAGCCTTATTGATATTTTGCTCCACTCCATCACCAATGCGAAAACGGTCACCAAGCTGCAACATTGCTTCTGCATTGCCGTCACCACTGGCTTCGAGAGCAACTTGTAGTGGGAGTTTACCATATATTTGCCATTCTATATGCTCACGCCATTTTGCCATTAGTTCATTTGCCTTGGTTTCGCTTTTCTGTACGCCAAGCCCCTTTCGGTATAGTGTGGCAAGATTAGACAAAGCATGAATGTCCCCTATATTGACTGCCAACTGATAATATTTTGCTGCCTGTTCATAATTCTGTGGTGTTCCTATACCGTCACGATAGAAATCTCCCAATGTCCGGTAACTCTCACGAACAGGATTTATAAAACAACTGCGGTTCATCAGCTCAAAAGCCTTTTCGTCATTCCTGTCCATATATTTCCCCAAATGAAAACAATGAGACATGCTTGCCAAAGCTGCTGCGTTATCAAGTTCTGCGGCACGCTTAAGAAAATCAACTCCTCTTGTTGTATCTTTGGGATATCCGGGATTATTGTTCCACTTTGCCCCAACCTCATTATCGTCCAAATAGCAGCAAGCCAAGATAAACAACGCATCCGACTGCCCTTGTGCCGCAGCCAACTCAATCAGCCTCATGCCTTCAACCTTGTCATTTTTTCCATAAGCCCCCACACAATAGGCTAAGCCCAATGTAAATTGTGCATCAGTATGGCCTGCATCTGAAGCTCTTTGTAAATATTCCAATGACTTTGGGGTATTTTCTATCTCGTCCACAGAGCCATATAATCGTCCTAACATATAGTCGGCATGAGATTGTCCTTCTGCAGACAATTGTGCGTATAATTCAAGAGCACGATTTATATCACGTCCATAAGCATTGTCGCCTAGTCCATCAATGGAATAATACGCAAGTTGGAACTTTGCCACCATATCCCCTGCAGCAACATCACGTTCTAGAAGAGTGAATATCTTGTCGTATTTACCATGGGAGAGATAAAACCGCAGTGCCTCGTCCCGACGTTCCATGTAATTGCTATCATTAAAGCGTGCCCTTTCTTCTGCCACACCTACAATACCAGCATCCTCAGCCTTGGAAAACCAATAGTCGGAAAGTTCGGTTTCGCAAAGATTAGCATATACCTGTCCAAGCCTAGCCATAGCCTTAGCATTGCCCAATGCAGCAGATTTCTCAAAAAAGGTAAGTCCTTCATATTCGTCAATATGGTCGAACTTTTTATTCATAACATAGTAGCCCATTACGAAATACGCTTCATCATAGTCTTGGGCCATTAGGTCACGAAGATATTTTTCAGCTAAATCAAGATTTTTCTGCACCACTCCCCCATTGATATAGTGTATGGCAAGTATTATTTTAGCCTTCTCATATCCTGCTCCAAAAGCCTTTTGGGCTAGTTGCCAAGATTTCATTTCATCTTTTTCAACCCCCATTCCATGGAGATACAGCTGTGACATGAGAAATATTGCTTTTTCGTCATTGTCTGCAGCAGCCTCGCGTGCCAATCCTACGGCAATCTGCAAATCTATTTCCGAAGGGTTTCCATCGATTATTTCATAGGCTTTTTGCGATTTCTCTTGTGGGGTCATATCTGTTTGAGTTTAGTTCAATAGTGTTTTCTAAAATAACGAACTCTTTGTGTATGCAAAGATAACGTAAAATTGACAGAAAAATTATTATTTAGCTTTTCACTTGCACTAAATATACATCCATAAGATTTGAACAGTCACAAAGAATCATATTTAAAATTATTGATGCCCGCTAAAACTCAAATGTACATAAGGTTGTATCCCAATCGCCAGCAAGGGAAAAAACGTTATCATATCCAATTTTGTCTTGTACTAATAACGTCCAATCTTAGTACCAATGCAGACTTGGTTTGTAGTTTTTGCCGTGGTAGTTCAGTCGATATACCACGCATACCATGGCGTAGGAGGGTATCACGTTGGTGGTTTTGCTACTCACATAGCTCTCGGTCAGCGTGTTCTCCACATGCTTAAGTTGGTGCAAGATGTCGAAGCCTTCGAATACAACCATCAGTCGATCGTTCAGGAAGGTACGTGCCAGTCTGGCATCCCAAACAAAGTCGTTAGTATTCAGTTCCTTGGTCGAATAGTTGCGGCGGCCATAAAGATTGAAACTTGTGGCTAAGTCAAGCTTCCAAGGCAAGTGAAGATGGGCCAAGATACCTGTCTCCCAGTCGATGGGACGGGATATGGAACCATTGTTGTTGGCATACGACTGGCGGAAACGCGAGCGAAGGGTGAATACTTGTGCGCCCACTTTCCACTTTAGGCGTAAGTCATCGTCTATGCTTTTTACTGTCGCCTCTTTCTTGACGTCGGTCGTAAGGATGGCAGATGAAGAGTCGTCCGAAGTGGCAGATGGTTTATCGACCGTTTCCTCTAAACTAACCTTGTGCTGCAATTTATAGGTGATACTGTTATGGAGGAAGAGATTGTTGCCGCTGGTAAGCGGTAAGCCGAACACCCACTTCAATTTGGTGGTGTTGTTGCCACTGGCATTATCGTAGGTGTAAAGTTTTCTGCCCGAAGGACGGTCGTAACATAACTTGGTAACAAGAGCGTTTACATAGTTCTCGTGCTCCACTTGCAACCCACATTCGTATCTCATGTCCTTACTCAGATAAGTATAGGTCAATCTGCCGTCCATCCACCACTGGTTCTTTAGGTCACGGTTGCCCTTATAGTAATTCTGGGCATCGGTGGTGATGGTTACATCCTCTGTCATCTCGCAGTATGGCACAGTTGTGGTACTCTGGAAGAGGAGGGTGAGCTTATGCTGAAGGTTAGTGCTGCGCCATTGCACATAGGTGTTCTTTGCATTCAACGAGAAGTAGTTCAGTGTGTGGCGGCGGTCATAGTCTTGCCTGAGATAGGTACGCTCTAGATGATTGATGCCAAAAGGCAAGTAGAGGTTTATGCTCCATGCCCCCAGGCTGTTGGCGATGCCCCATTTTGCCTTAAACAGCAGTTCGTGTTGCGTCTCGCTCTCGTGCTGGCGATAGCTATTGTCGCCTATCTTATCGCCATCCTCGTTCATTCGTTCATACTGGTTGATGTGCTTCACCTGGTATTGCAGGGTACCGAGCATCGTTTGGGTAAGCCATAGATAGCCAATCTTGGCATAATAGTCTGTGTAGTCGATGGGGTGTGTGAAGAGACGCTGATGATAGTGGTAGGTGGAGTCGATGGAGGCATCGTAATAGTTGATGGTTTGCTCCGTCTGTACCTCGCTTCTTCCGCCCTTATTATTGACTCCGGCTTCCCATTTCAGCTGTTTTCGAGCGTCGTCCCATTTGGTGCTGGCTGTGGCGGAGATGCCTGCCGTGTAGTTGTGACTGATGGTGGCGGTCTGGCTGCGGCTGTCGTTTATGAGGCTAGTGTTTCCTACTGTCGCCACCGTAGCGTCGGTAACAGTCGTATTGTCGCCGGAATTGTAGGTGAATTTCGGCTTGACGTGTACATCCACCTGCCCAAACATCGCATGAAAATCGTGATAGGTGTCTATCTTCATCTTCTTGTTGCTGCCTACGGCATAGGAGGTCTGGAATGTATTGCCTGATTCAATGAAGTTGGTGCGGCGAATGTCGGTCACGGTCTCCGTGTTGGTGCGGTTGAAGGTTAGAAATCCAGTAACATCCCATTTCTTCTGCTTCCACTTGTAGTCGAAGCCTCCCATCTGCGTGGTGCGTTGGTTCTTGGCTGCTTCTGCTGGGGTCCATTCCGTCTCTTGCCCCGGTTGGCGTGAGTCATTGATATCGTTTACATTGGCATAGACGGTCATGCGCAGTTTCTTGTCATCGATCATCGCAAATGCCTTTTCAGAGTATCTCCCGTTGGGACCTAGTGCGGCAGAGAATTCCGCCCACCATTTCTTCTTGAATTCTTTCTTCAAGGTGATGCTCATGCGCTTGCCTTGGTCGTAGTCATAAAATTTCACCATGTATATAGCGTAGACGGGGATGCGACCTGTGAGGGTAGAGATGGCATTCTTGAAGAATGTCTTGTTGTCTATCATCATTTCCTTGACGGTCACCCCATCCACCTCCACGTTGCCGCTATTATAATAGGTGATGCCTGGCAATTTACGAAGTAAACGGTCGAGGTTGGCACCTTCGGGTAAAGTGAAGGCATCGGCATAGAATGTCAAAGTATCACCCTTGACGTAATGCAGTTTGATTTCGTCCTCGTCTTGTGCGAGGGCACGCAAAGGTATGTTGGATAGCAATGCACCGAAAACCATCCATAATCCGAACTTGTAGTTATTCATTTATTTGTGTTTTGTTGAGTGTTGATTGTTTTAGTAATCGTCTTATATCATGGTTCCAGTGTAGACCGCAGCTTCCTGTATCATGCAACTAAGTTGCAAATCTAATCCATTTATTCTAAAGCTTAAAAGTATTTCTCTTAAAAAAGTGAAATATCCTTATTATGACGTCTGTCATGTAATCAAATATCTGCAACATAAAGAAAAAGATTTGCCCCTATCAAACGATAGAGGCAAACCTTTTATATTATCTATAGTTATAGCGTATCACAAAACTATTGCCACAACTATAACATTAACAATCATCTGTTATTCGGCAAGTGGATCGAAAGTTCCGTCGGCATTACGACTTAAGTCATGCCAACCAATTGTCTGCAATAGGGTTACATTATTCTGCATTGCATTTTGTTTCAAGCCAAGCAAATAATACTCCGGACGGAAATTTATTGTCTTAGCATCGTCATTACCATCAAGGTTATTGTCCTTTCGGTGGAGATAATTGTCGTAGAACTGTGCCAAAGCCTTAACCTTTTCATCAGAATAGGTTGACGTTGACGCATCATATCTGCAACTCTCGTCAAGCGACAATGCTGCCGGACGCTTATCTGAAAGCGGATCGCTATCGTTATCTTTCTTTGTCACCTCTCCATAATAGAGGATTATGCCATGACGTTTTGTTCCGTTAAGCGGAGATACTCCAAGATAGGTGCAAGTATTTCCACCGAAACCTGTGAGAGCCCAACTTGGAGAAAGGGATGCTTGTCCTTGTCCACCATCAAAGAGCAGCCAACGGCGCATATCATCAAAACGTTTGCCCTCATAAGCTAACTCAATTTGACGCTCATAAAGGATTGCTGCAAACATTTTTGCACGGTTGCCGTTGATTTCTGCAGAAAGGCCGTAGCTGTTCTCCGCCGTATAACCAACGCGAGCACGTATCTCCTGTAATGCCTGCAAAGCCTCGTCATAATGTCCCGCACCACAAGCAGCCTCGGCAAAATCAAGAAGAACTTCAGCAAAACGCACGACAACAAGGGGAGCTGCACTCTGTTGGAATCCCTTTGGAGAAGAAACCGATTCTGAGAACTTATAGAGTGCTGTTGGATTTATATTAAGATCGTCAGAGCGTTTACGCACATAGAGTGCATGGTTCGTTTCTTCAAGTTTATCTGCTGTCCAACCTTTGGCTGAAATACTTGTGATATCGTCTGCGTTATCATACCATGTATAACTCCAAAGCTCATATTCTTTTCCCGTTTTGTAACGTTCTGGTATCACATCTTTTAATGCGTCGCCTGCTAGATTTATGGTTCCGTTGTCAAACTGCCACTGTTCGCCAGGGAAAGCGAAAGTGCGATAAAAACGTGGGTCGCGGTTAAGCCAGAATTTTGTTTTATCGTAATCTATAGAAGACTCTGTAGGCTTTTTTCCATCTGCCATCGGGAACAAATCTACTAGCTCTGCTGTTGGAGTGAGACCGCCACCACCATTTGAATTCTTCGGACGGAGAGCCTGTTCGAAAGTATTCCATTTGCCATAATCTGGCTGACCACTCACATTGTCTCGCGTATTGTGGAGAGTAACGAATACAGCTTCTGTAACGCTTCCGTCGGTATTGGTATAACTTGTCCACATACGAGCCCAATTAGCAGCATTGCTTTCACCGCCTGTTGTTGCATAGGCAAGTCCGTGTCCACCTTCCTTGAGTTTAGCTATAGCCTTCTTTGCTGCATCGTAAGCCGCAGTCCAACGTTCCGTATTGTCTGCGCGATTAAACAGTGGACTTGCATACCAAAGAAGCATTTTTGCTTTTAGAGCAAGTGCTGCACCTGCTGTTATACGTCCATAATCAGATGCTTGATCTTCCCATTTAGCGGGAAGCATATCACTAGCCTTGTCAAGGTCTGCACAGATAAAGTCAACACATTGCTTTGTTGTAGAACGCGGCACTATGTTTTCCGGATTAGACCCGACCGGATCCTGCACTTTGTCAATAATGGGCACACCACCATAAATCTTGACAAGCATGTAATACTGGTAAGCGCGGAAGAAATAAGCCTGTCCAAGTATCTTGTTCTTCTCATCCTCAGACATACCATTGGAATTGAGAGTCCCCTCAATGATATCGTTGCAGTTACGGATATGTCCCCAAGGGCTATAAGTGTCGTTGGCAACGAAAAAGTAATCAAACATATTACTATGATTATATGTTAGAACTTCTTCTGGGTTGACAAATTCACTGAAACCTCCGAATTCTTCTGTACTCTTTGCCCAATGATCAGCTCGACCGACACTCGTGGTATTGTTTATGTTTCCGATACCGTTTCCGTCACCGCCTCCACTTGTTGGCAACTGTGAGAAATATAGAGTGTTTACGCGTTCCAATGCTCCGGAATAGTTGCCATAAACATTGGTTGAGTTAAAGTTTCCGTAGTTCTTCTTTTCACGCAGAAAATCGTCGCTGCATGAAAACACCGTAACGGTGGCGGCAGCCAATACGACTGCTTTGCTAATAATATTTATCTTGTTCATGATAATTTTCTGTTGTTTAGAATGAAACGTTCACACCCATTGTCACTTTTCTCAGATTCGGGTATCTTGTATATGTACCGCCGTAGGAAGCCCAACTTTTATCTGGATAGGGGTTGATGAAATTGATGGCATTCTGCACTGTGAGATTCAGTCGAACACTGCTAAGTCCAACAGCCTTTATCCATTGCTTCGGCATATTCCAAGCAAGTGTGACATTGCGCAATGCTATTGTCGTAGCGTCTACAAGCCAGAAAGAAGAAGCATAATTATTTATATTGTAGCGCATGTTTGGCATGGCAGCCGTTAGGTTGGCTGGAACTGTGATGTTTCCACTTGCATCATATATATCGGAATAGTTGAACATGTCGTTAAAGCTTGTTGGCATATTCTCATATTCGTAATTGTTGGCAGCCTGACGATAGTTTGTCTGTATCATTGCCTTTGCGCCCCAGCTTGCAGAAAGTTGGGCTGTCAGCGAGAGACCTTTATATTGTCCGCCGAAATTCAGAGTAAAGCCATAAGGATTGCTAGTACGCTCGGAAAGACGTATTTGGTCATTTGAGTCTACTATTCCATCGGCTGCGCCGTATGTTCCGTCACCATTATTCTTTCCTCTTACATCTTCGTAGATAAGCATACCAGGACGAATCTCACTCTTCGACATACCCATATACTGAGTAATATTATATCTGTCAAAGTATTCCTCTATGTCTTGATAACTTCTAAACATACCTAGGCACTTATAACCCCAAAGACCGCGATCGGAACGTTGTCCCTTAACGACATCGTCAAATTCAGGAACAGCCTGGAAATTTGTCTGGAGTATTTTGTTGTCGCTATAACCCGTGTTGAGTTTTGCCCAATAGGTGATATCCTTACCTATTTTATCTCTCCATCCGATGGTGAATTCCCATCCCCAATAATCTATCTCTCCCCAGTTTTCTGGAGTTGCTTGAGTTCCTACAGTTGTAGGGAAATCTGCCATACCTGTACGTGTTGCAAAGAGTTCACGTCCCTGGTCATAATAATAGTTGGCATTCAACGACAGACGGCTATTGAGGAAGCGTGCATCAATACCGATGTTTGTCTTGTACGTCTTGTCCCAATGCACATCAGCATTAGTTCCAGCCTTAGGCATGGTAAGACCTGTATTAACTTGGTTGTTGCCGCCTGTTCCGAACACAGCGCCCTTAGCCATATCGCGGTTGTATAACTGAGTCCAAAGCCAAGCGCGGATATTATCACGTCCCATGAGTCCCCATGAAGCACGAACCTTGAGGAAATCAATCCACTTTACATTATTTTTAAACCAATTCTCCTCAGATATTACCCATCCTGCCGACACTGATGGGAAGTAACCATAATAGTTCTCTGGGGCGAACTTAGTGGAAGCGTCGCAACGCATAAGAAATTCAAAGAGGTATTTGCTTGCATAATCGTAGTTCACTCGTCCGATGTATGACAACATACCAGACTCAGAACGTCCCCATTCTGTATCCTTGTCACCTTGAACACTATTAGACTGTCCGTCATGATAAGTTAAAGGTCTTGTACCTGACCCCCAAAGGTCTTCTGATTCAGACTCTGACTTTTCCAAAGAAAAGAGTGCTCCTATATTATGATGTCCAAAAGAGCGAGAATATTGAAGCGTGAAATTTATCTGATAACTCTCACTTTCACTCATGCTCCGCCTTAGCGAACCTCCATCATCAAGACGCAACACGCCAAGCGTTGTCGGATCGTAAATCACGTCATCACCAGTATAAAGATGGCCACCGCTTCCGCCTCTATTCATAAGACGGTAAACATCCATTGCTGTTTTGACGGTATTTGTCTTTGAATTGTCAATACTCTTTGAATAAGAGAGTTTGGCTGTAAGTCCTTTCAATGGCTTAATCCATCCGAAATCAAATTCTAATGCTCCGTTAACATTAAAGGAATTACTCTTCGTTTCCACATTGTCTGTGCTGTTCTGTACAGCATAGTAATTATAAAGGCTTGTAGCTGATGTAGGAACAGTATTCTCCATTCCTGAATAAACAATGGGATAACCATTAACATGATCAGGAACAAACGGAAGATGTGTCATGAGATATTTATAGTCATAGTCCGTTCCTCCGCCTTGCGGTGCTACAGCATTGTTCTTTTCTCCATAGTTTCCTGAAATTTGTATCGTTGCCTTTACATATTTTCCTATCTTTCCGTTCACACCTGCACGATAGTTCCAACGGTCGTAGTCAAGGCGTCCGATGTTGCCTTCCTGATTGTAATATGAAATGCTTGCGAAATAGGTTGCTTTTTCTCCACCACCATTCATATTGATATTGTGCCGTTGTGTAAGAGCCGATGACCAATATTTGTCAAGTAAATCATAGTTTAGATTCTTCATCGCCTCCATTTCGTCTGCCTGAAAGAGCTGGGTTCTCATTTCAATATTATCCTGTGTTGAGGTATTGGCAGCACGCATTGTATTGTAGGCTTTGGCATACTCGTAAGAGTTCATCATCTTTGGAGTATAGAGAGCGTCAGTCCATCCGAATTGTCCTGAATACGAAATTTTGGGAGCGCCTATCGTACCTTGTTTAGTTTTTACAAGCACTACTCCATAAGCGGCACGTGCACCATATACAGCAGCCGAAGCATCCTTCAACACTGTTATGCTCTCGACTTCGTTCGCATCAAGGTTATTGAAAGCACTTTCTGTTGATATAAAACCGTCTATTACATAAAGCGGACTCGGGTCTGCATCACCTCCACGGCTGGCGTCTGGCGTAACACTTGTTGCCACGCTACTCTGACGAATCTGCAGGCTTGGCGTATCACCAGGGCGGGAGCCGCCAGAAGACACGCTAACACCATTGAATTGTCCGACGAGAGCATCACCAAGACTTCCTACGTTAAGGTCTTGAATTTCTTTCGGACTAATGGTTTCAACAGCACCTGTTACGTTTTTCATTTTCTGCGTTCCATAACCAACGACAACCACTTCATCTAGGCTTTGACGGTCTTCAACCATTACGATTTTCTTGTTCTTTCCCGTAACGGTCTGTGGTAAATATCCGATATAAGATATTGTTAGTTTTGAATTTTCAGGAGCATTTATCTTAAAATTTCCATCTAAATCTGTAACTGCTCCAATCTTTGTGCCTTTTACTTGAACAGATGCTCCGATAATCGCTTCACCATTCTCATCAACCACAGTTCCCGTAATTGTTTTCGAGCCCTGAGCAAATGAATGGGCCGCAAGCATGGCAAGCGCAGCACTGCAGCATATATTGACAATTGTCTTGTTTCTCATAAACTGTTTCCTCTTTTTTGTATTAGTTATTCAGTTGCGTTAGTAAGCCATCGTGGGTCACCGGTTTTTTTGCTAAGCTGCGTAGCTCCGCTCACGGTAAAATCACCATTTGCAGCATCCTTGAAACCAGGATTTTCCTCTATTGCCGAACCGCTAGTGTCGTATGACTCAACGACACCGCTAACACTTTCAAACTCACCATCGAACATATAAGTGTTATTACCAAAGTTTACTTGACCTGCCGGATAAGAACTTTCGCCACGACCTCCCATTATACGACGAGCAATCTGCTTGTTTCCACAATCTACCCAAATATTGCTCTTTACGGTAAAGTTAGAATATTTCTGTCCATTAAAGCCTGAATAGTTTGCCCATTGTCCAGCTTTCACTACATTATAAAATGTATTATTTTGGTATATGACATATTGCATATTATATCCCGCACGGTCTGCACGTCCCGAGTTATTATACTGAACAAAATATTTCGCGTCAGAATCACCCGTATTCCAGAAAGTTGAATTTTGAATCTGCAAGGTATTAGCATATCCGCTTTTAAAATATATAACAGCATTGCCTGATATATTCGTAGCAGAACTACTTGTCAAATGGATTTTACAATTGTTTATGAACAATGTTTCAACGCAGTATTTCACATTGCCATCGTAAACTAGATTATTGTTCACACCACTTATATTACATCCATTCAAGACGACCGCACCCTTAATGTTATAATAGTCGCCCTTTCCTGTGGCACCTTTTATATTCTCATCAGGAGTTGCACTCAGTTCAAGTACTGGCTGTTTTGAAGCCGAAGCATCAATATTTAGATATTTCAGCTGTATCATCGTTCCAGACTTTATTTTTGAATTCTCACCTGTATAAGTGATTGTAGCAACATTTAACTTATTTGTTGTGCGCAAAGTTATCTGATGGGTTGTAAAATCTATATCCTTTGAAAGAGTGTAATGCCCTCCTGCTACAAGATCATAACACAACATGCCTGTAGTATCTTCGGGAATAGGATTACTTTCAAACCATGTGGCAAGATCTGTCCCATCGGGTATCGTTGCTATAGATCCAGTAAAAGTTGTATAATTACTGTTTGTCTCTGTTTCAGCATCCTTGTTGTTCAGTTTATCATTGCCAAGTGTTTTTATAACAAAGAGGTAATTTGTGTCTTCATTTCTTGTTGCACTAACTGAGCAACCATCAATTCTTTTATTGCTAAGACTGTCAACTATAACAGGATGTTCACTGTCGGTAACATCAAACAACGAAACTTCATATCCTCCTGCTCCATGCACAACAGGCCATGAAATGGTCACCGATGAACCGTCGGTACTTGCAACATAATTTATATCCTCTGCTTTCGGTGACGTGAGTACCGTGTTTCTAACGTCCGAACTCCATGTTTCGTTGCCATCATACACGTCATCACACGACACTACAGCGAGTACTCCAAATGCAAGGCACACCAAACTTAGGCCATTGCATTGTAGTGATAAATGTTTTTTGATCATGAGTTAAACTTTAAAGTTGTTTTGATTATGTTAGTTTTATATTCTCGTTTGAAATTAGTATTCTCTTGCCGATTCATTTTTCTTTGTATAATCAGCATACAGAATATCGTTAACCACTGTCAACATCCGTGTTTTAAATCTAAGTATTGTTAAGTTTAAGGTCTGGTTCTATATATATAGACCTATTTATATATGTATACTGCAAAGTTAAGCATAATTTTAATGTTCTAAAACAAAACGGAGCGAAAATATGAAAAAAGTGAAAAAGAAACACCATTCCATGCATTACCACAGACAAAGACTCCACCTTCTATTATAATACCACTATTTTTTGCAACCTAGTTGCACGACTTTTAAAATATCTTTGCAAACATAAAAAGTTATGTTTACGCACGCTTTATATAATTAGTTATATATAATCAGTGTAAAAATAGATAAAAGATAATGATAATAAAGAGATTTTTTTTCATTGCAGCAGCTACGGTTATTACTGCGGGATGTTTTGCGTTGTTCAACGGCAATGGACATACGACAAACAAAGAACATGTTCAAGATGAGCATGATGCAGAACATCATGAAATGGATACTAAGAATATTCCGCTTACACGCCAACAAATGGCTGCCGTTGAAATAACAATGGGCGAAGTTGAATCCCGTGAACTTGATGCCATGCTGCGTGCTAACGGAACTTTGGTTCTTCGTCCACAAAGCATTGGCAATGTTACGTCACTCATGGGTGGTGTGGTCAAGTCTGTACTCGTTAGCGAAGGACAGAACGTAAATAAGGGACAAGTTGTAGCTACTATTGAAAACACAGATATCGTGTCGCTTCAGAGAGAGTATTATACCGCAGTACAGGAATGTTCAGCTGCTCTTTCAGACGTACAACGCCAAAAAGAGCTTTCTGCTGGAGGTGCTGGGGTAAAAAAGAATTTGCTACAAGCGGAAAAACAATATCGCGTGGCACATGCAAACATGATGGGGATTAGCCGTCAGCTAACACAAATGGGAATAAAGACAAACGATGTAGCCAAAGGTCATTTCACCACCGTTTTTCCACTTCACTCACCTATTTCTGGCAAAGTGAGTAAGATTACGGCAAGTCTCGGCAGTTATACAGACATGCAATCTTCACTAATGACTATACGAGACAACGCTGCAGTTGAATGTGATCTCAACGTGTTCGAGAAAGACATAAGCAAGATTAAACTAGGTGATCGCGTTCTCCTTTCGCTTACGAACCAGGGAAATAAGACTATAAGCGGAAAAATATACGGAATGAATGAATTTTTCAACGATGGAACAAAAGCTGTTGCAGTACATGTGCGCCTAGACAAAGCAGATGGAGTAAAACTGATTGCTGGCATGTATGTTTCTGGTAAAATTGCTACAGGACGGCATTTATGTAATACGCTTCCTGCAAAAGCGATTGTAAGCACAGACGGGAAACAATACATATTTGCCCTCAACAAAGGAAAGAATAACAAAAATGCAGACTACGAGTTCTCGCGCCATGAAGTTACGACAGGCGTCACACAGGATGGTTTTACACAAGTAGAACTATGTAGCCACATAAGTAAAGACACTAAGATTGTTACCAGCAATGCTTTTTATTTGGCATCGCTAACCGAAGAACACGGAGAACACTAGGAGGATAAATATGTTTCAGAAACTTATTGACTACTCTATCAGCCACAAACTGACTGTCAGCGTATTCACATTGGCTCTTATTGTTTGGGGAATTTATTCACTTGTTACATTACCATTCGACTCTACACCAGACATAAGCGACAACCAAGTACAAGTGATAACACAAGCTCCATCACTCGGAGCCCAGGAGGTAGAGCAATATATAACCAATCCCATAGAGTTGCAACTTGCCAATATACCGCGTATCAAAGAGCGT
The DNA here is from genome assembly GCA_963644035.1 of bacterium. Classification (GTDB taxonomy): domain Bacteria; phylum Bacteroidota; class Bacteroidia; order Bacteroidales; family Bacteroidaceae; genus Prevotella. The sequence goes on along the minus strand of CAVIMN010000005.1, from coordinate 69,265 downwards.
AGAAGTATATCTAGAAGTGGTTTGTCTTTGATAACCCTTGTCTTTGATGACGATGCCGACATATATTGGGCACGTCAGCAAGTAAGCGAGATGATTACAGAGGCGGCTAAAAGCCTACCAAATGACGCAGATACAGAACTTGGGCCTGTGGCTACTGGACTTGGTGAAATTTATCATTACACAGTGAGACCACTTCCTGGATACGAAAACAAATATTCGCTCACACAATTGCGTACTATTCAAGATTGGATTGTACGCAAACAACTATCTGGCACTCCTGGCGTAGCAGAGGTTAGCGGATGGGGTGGATATGTAAAACAATATGAAGTAGCCATCAACTCTGACCGTCTCAGTGCTTGCGGTGTTACTATTAGTGATGTTTACGAAGCATTACAAAAGAACAATGCCAACACAGGAGGAAGCTACATAGAAGAAAATTCCAACAGATATTTCATCCGTGGCATAGGAGTAGTAAAGTCTCTTGATGACATTCGCAATATCGTTATTAGATCTTCCTTTGACACTCCTCTTAAGATTGGTGACGTGGCTGACGTAAAGTTTGGACATGCCACACGATTCGGTGCGGTGACGCGCAATGGTGAAGGCGAAGTTGTTGCAGGCATTGCCATTATGCTAAAGGGAGAAAACTTCCAGGAAGTAAGTCAAAACGTAAAAGAGCGAATCAAACAGATTCAGAAAAGCCTTCCCGAAGGCATCGTTATCGAACCATTTATTGACCGCACGCATCTCGTAGACCGTGTAGAGGGAACAATAGCCCACAACCTTGTTGAAGGTGGACTAATAGTTATTTTCGTGCTTATACTTTTCCTAGGTAATTGGCGTGCTGGAGCTATTGTTGCGAGCGTCATTCCTCTGAGCATGCTCTTTGCATTCGGAATGATGAAAACATTTGGCATCGATGGCAATCTAATGAGTCTTGGAGCTATAGACTTCGGTATGATTGTTGATTCTGCGGTTATTATCGTGGAGGCTGTAGTCAGTCACATTGCAGCAACCCGTTCAAAATACCCAACATTGCGGCTTTCCCAAAAAGAGATGGACACAGAAGTTCATTTCTCAGCCTCGCGCATCCGGCAAAGTGCAGCTTTCGGTGAAATTATAATAATGACTGTCTACATACCGCTTATGACACTTACAGGCATTGAAGGAAAAATGTTCCGTCCTATGGCTCTAACAGTATTCTTTGCCATTCTCGGAGCATTCATTCTCTCTTTAACTTATGTCCCCATGGCGAGTAGCTTATTTCTCAGTAAGAATATTAGTACGAACACCAATATCAGTCAACGCTTTATACAATGGCTGCAACAGCATTACATCCCACTTCTTACTGCAGCCATACGACATCGTTATAATGTACTGACAGCTTCTGTTGCCCTCTTTTGCGTAAGTGTTGTTGCATTCGTATGGTTGGGCGGCGAGTTCATCCCAAGTCTTGAGGAAGGTGATTTCGCTATAGAGATGAGTATGAAACAAGGAACATCGCTACCCCAAATGGTTGAAACTTGCACTAAGGCAGAAAAACTGCTACGCACAAAATTTCCAGAGGTAAAACAAGTGGTGAGTCGCATAGGCAGCGCAGAGATTCCTACTGACCCTATGCCAGTAGAAAGGGCAGATATTATGGTAGCCCTCGCTCCAAAAGAAGATTGGACTTCAGCCAACACGACTGATGCCCTTATGGAAAAGATGAGTAAGACGCTCTCTTCTATACCTGGCATGGAGGCTGAAATTTCACAACCTATTCAGATGAGGAATAACGAACTGCTTACTGGCATCAAACAGGATGTTGCCATAAAGATTTTCGGAGATGACCTTGAAATACTATCCATGCAGGCACAGAACGTAAAACGCATAATTTCAGAAGTAAAAGGAGTTAGTGGAATTTATGTCGAGGAAGTGTCAGGATTACCACAACTACAGGTTATTTATGACCACGAGCGCATGGCTGAATATGGCATCAGTATCGACGATGCCAATCGCCTGTTACAAACGGCTTATGCTGGCAAAACAGCAGGAAGCGTATACGAAGGTGACAAACAATTCGACCTTGTTTTGCGTCTGTCACAAGATGAACGCACAGCAGAATCTCTTTCCCTTCTTCAGATACCATTGCCTAACGGAGGAAGCATTCCTTTAGAACAGATTGCAAATATTAAATTTATGCCTGCCCCAGCACAGGTATCACATGAAAACGGCGGGCGACGCATCTATGTCGGCTTCAACGTTAAAGGACGCGACGTGAAGTCTACTGTGGCAGAAATTCAATCTTTGCTCGACAAAAAGTTAAAACTACCCGAAGGATACTATTACACTTATGGCGGTGAATTTCAGAACTTACAGTCTGCCACCAACAGACTTCTAGTAGTAGTTCCCATAGCTCTAGTTGTAATTCTCCTGCTTCTCTATGCTACACTCCATAGCATACGTGAATCGCTATTCGTTTTCTCAGCCATTCCACTGGCAGCAATAGGCGGAGTATGGGCATTGTGGTTGCGTGGCATGCCATTCAGTATATCAGCAGGCGTAGGATTCATTGCCTTATTCGGTGTAGCTGTACTCAATGGTATTGTGCTTGTCGGGCAGATGAACCGACTTGAACACGAAGGAGTAACAAACATCGACGAACGAATACACCGTAGCTGCATTATGCGTCTGCGACCTGTACTAATGACAGCCTTGGTTGCCTCAATGGGATTCCTGCCCATGGCAATGTCAAAAGGTGACGGTGCTGAGGTGCAGAGACCACTGGCTACGGTTGTTATAGGAGGACTATTAACGTCAACACTACTCACACTATTCGTGCTTCCCGTTATCTATAAAGTATTTAGTAACAAAAAGGCAACTGTTGACAATATCCAAACTGTTAATAACAATATATAATAAGGTATATAATATACGAGATATGATGAGAACTACTTTAATATCTCTCGCCTGTGTCATTTTTACGGCACAGATATCTGCACAAAAAGAAGTGCGCCGAGTGCAACTCAATGAATGTATTGCCATAGCTATAGCCAATAGCCCCGCAATACAAGCTGCGGAAAAAAAGATAGAGCAACACCACGCTCTTGAAGGAACAGCATGGGATATCAATCGCACAGAACTAAGTCTATCACAGGATCCAACTTCAGGTGGCAGTCCTGACAATGCACTGAGCATACAGCAGAGTATAGAATTTCCTACAGTCTATATAGCACGCCACCGCCAACTCAGGGCCGAAACGCAGGCACAATATAGTTGGCGAAAGGTAGAAGAGGATAGGCTTAAAGCCGACGTAATGTCAGCATATGCCTTGCTTGCATATCACACAGAACGCATCAAACTGCTCGAAAAGAATGATTCCACATTATCACGCTATACAAACGTAGCGAATAAACGCTATACCGCTGGTGAGACAAGACAACTGGAACTGCTACAAGCGCAACGCATAAGACGGGAGAATTGTCTGGAATTGCAAACTGCTAAAGCTGAATTATCAAACGCTCAATTAGTACTTAAACAACTACTGAACACTGATTTTTCAATATTGCCTGCCGATGAAACTCTTAATCCACTACCGCTATCCGATTATGATTTTGACTACGCACAGACGGCAGAGGGCGAATATGACGCATTTCGCATAAAGGCCCTTAAACGCGCTATAACTGTTGCCAAAAGTGGATACGCTCCATCTTTGTCCGTTCAGCTTAATAGACAGATGGTAATATCATCATGGAATCCTTACGGACAAGACCGTTCACGCTTCAGTAGCGGTAACTTCATGGGCTTTGAAATAGGAATTGGCATACCGCTATTCTATGGTGCAACGAAAGCTAGAGTTAGGGCAGCCAAACGCGAACATGAGGCAGCAGAAATACAGCTAACACAGAAGAAACAGGAAAAAAAACGCGACTATGAAGAAGCACTTCGCAGATGCCACGAAGCGAAACAACGCATAGATTTCTACGGCAATACTGAAGCAGAGCAAGCAGAAGAGATGCGAAGACTTGCACAATTGGAATACGAGAATGGTGAGATAGGATATGTAGAATATTCCGCAGCAATACAGAGTGTCTTCGACACTAAGATGAAACATATCGATGCTATTAATGATTTCAATCAAAACGTAGTGCAACTCATACGTATAGGAGTAAATTCAATAACCGGAGAGTAGTTACAACGGGGCTAGCTATATCGTCATTATTCCGTATCAGAACCTAAACGTAATAAAATAATACATTTATATGAACGTAAAAATATTTTTCCTAACAACGTTTGCTGCAACGTTAAGCATGGTGGCCATAGCAGGAAAGCCCCAAAAACAGGTTTTCATACCAATGGACTACTCCACATGTGGATACCATGCCTCGGAAAAAGAAATCCCTAACGTAAAGAATGTGGTGACTGTGACCAACACCGACGGTGATGCGAGCATACGACTTCAAAGGGCTATCGACTACGTAGCTTCACTGAAGATTGACAAGAATGGGCATCGCGGCACCATACTCATAGGCGAAGGAACATTTCACCTTAATAGCCCACTAAGAATAACAACATCAGGAATAGTGTTGCGCGGAATGGGCAAAGGACGTACAATTCTTGTGAAAGAAGGATACGATAGAGGTGCCTTGATCTATATAGAGGGAAAGAATTCATGGACGAAGGGTGATACTATCAACGTTACCGATACAAAAATAAAAGCAGGCTATACTCAGATTACATTAAATAACGCTGCTAAGCTAAAAATTGGTGATAGAGTGCAAATTCTACGCCCATCAACAAAAGAATGGATAAATGCACTGAAATGTAACGATTACGGTGGCGGACTAGACTACACTGGTTGGAAGCCTACCGACATTGACATAAAATGGAACCGCACATTGACAACAATTTCAGGCAATACTGTAACCATTGATGCACCATTAACAACAACCATAGACAAGAAATACGGTGGTGCTGTGCTTATCACCTCATACAACAAAGGGGAGATTAACGAGTGCGGCGTGGAAAACCTAACGTTAGAATCAAACGTAAACAATTGGAATCCCAAAGACGAAGACCATTGTTGGGATGGTATATATATGAACTATGCACGCGACTGTTGGACAAGACGCATTAACTTCCGCCATTTTGCAGGCAGTGCCGTAAACCTACAAAAGAATACTAGCCGCATAACTGTTGAGGACTGCGTAGCAACTGAGCCTGTCTCTGAAATAGGAGGATGGCGCAGAAACGTTTTTCTGACAAGAGGCGAACAGAACCTTGTGCAACGCTGTGTATCAAAAGACGGATATCACGACTTTGCCGCAGACTATTGTGCCCCCGGGCCAAACGCTTTTGTACAATGCGATGCTGAAGGCGCACTTAGCTTCAGCGGAAGCATCGGTTCATGGGCTGCAGGTCTGCTCTTCGACGTGGTGAATATTGAGGGGAACGATCTTGTATTCCGCAACATGGAAAACTGGCAGATGGGTACGGGATGGAACACTGCAAACAGTATGTTTTGGCAATGTACCGCATCAACCATATTCTGCTACTCGCCTGATGAAGACAATAAATGCAGTGCCAACGCTTGCTGGGGTACGATGACGGGAAATGCTGAATGGACAGGCAGCAATGATGCCTGCACCCCAAGAAGCCTTTTCTATGAACAATTAGAAAAGCGTACAGGCGGAAAGGGAGTGAACGGTCATGTTTACGAAAGAAATATTACGGCCACAAGCAGTCCTACCATAGAGATGGCACAAAAGTTGGCTATGGAGTCGGTAAATACACCACGCATTACCATAGAAATGTGGCAAGATTCTGTACCTTACACAGCCAATCTCTCTTTCAATGGGCTGAAAGACATTGACAAGATAAAGATCAAAAACGAGAAAAATGCCTTTTACAAGCATGAACAGGTCAATGATACCATTGTCTACGCAGTGATAAACGGCCACATAACAGCCAACAAGCAACTTATTGCAGGCAATCGCTACGCAACGCCATGGTGGAACGGAAGGACAAAAGACAACTTCATTGAAAAAGGAGCTAAACCTGCTGCAACACGTTTTGTGCCAGGAAGGGAAGGTACGGGATGGACTGACCGCATTGACTCCGTAGTTTCATTTATGAAAGGAAAAGGATTCTGCATGTTCGACCACCATTATGGGCTGTGGTATGACCTAAGACGTATAGACCACGAACGCGTAAAACGCGCAGATGGAGAAGTAAGCGCTCCTTTCTACGAACAGCCTTTCGCTAGATGTGGTGAGGGGAAAGCATGGGACGGACTAAGTAAATACGACCTAACCAGGCCAAACGAATGGTATTGGAACAGGCTTCGCCAATTAGCCTATGCCGGAGCTGACAACGGCATACTACTGTTCAACCAAAATTATTTCCAGCATAACATCATTGAGGCAGGCGCACATTGGGTTGATGCTCCATGGCGACCGGTAAACAACGTTAACGGCACGAGCTTTCCTGAACCGGTGCCATTCGCTGGCGACAAACGTGTATTCATGGCAGAACAGTTCTACAACGAAAATGACCCCATACTTCGTCCCCTCCACAAAGCCTACATCCGAATGTGTCTAGAACAGCTGAAAGACAACCCCAACGCAGTACAGCTTGTAAGCGAAGAATACACAGGACCTCTTCATTTCACGCGCTTTTGGCTTGAAACTATTGCTGAATGGGAACGCGAAACAGGCAAGCACCCTCTCGTAGCACTCAGTTGCACCAAAGATGCACAGGACTCAATTCTTGCAGATCCTGATTTATCTAAGGTTGTTGACATTATTGACATACGCTATTGGCACTACAATACCGACGGATTATGGGCTCCGCCAGCAGGAAAGAACATGGCTCCACGACAATTCATGCGCAAGATGAAGGTCGGAAAAACAGGCTACACTGAGGCATACAAGGCAGTAAGAGAATATACACAACGTTTCCCAAACAAAGCGGTTACGTTTTTTGCACAACAATACCCACAATACGGATGGGCCATACTTCTTGCCGGTGGATCGTTACCCAACATTCCTGTTAAAGACAAGACTTTCCTTGAAGATGCAGCACACATGAAGCCAATTTCAGGAAATGGTGGCGCAGTTGACGAAAACGGTATGATACCTGATGTTATGGGCTGTGATGAAATAGGCTATGTGATTTACAGCCATAGCGCAAGTGTGCAAAACATAAAGGTGGCCCCAGGCACATACAGCGTGAATACCATTGACAAGAACAACGGAACTGTAAAAAACATTTCAGTCAAAGTGCAGATAAATGGCATCTATTGCCTTCCCGAGCCACAAAAAGACAAAATATATTGGCTCAAGAAAAAATAATAAGACATAGACAATGAAGCATGCTTGATTTAGGTCAAAACATGCTTTACAACACAAAATGCCACAAACAGGTATCGCAAACAACTTGCGATACCTGTTTTTTCTATGCAAAAACCAATTATTCCCACCAAAAATAAATTGATTAAAAGCAATTAAAGCAAAGTTTTTAGTATCTTTGCAACAATAAAAATCTAGTATACGGTGTTGTCATTCCCTAACAATATAGAAGAAGAACACCGATCTTAGCAAGCAGTATTACCAAACAACCTATGATTAACTTCACACAACTCTACGACAAACACATTGATAGCCTTTTCATGTTCGGCAACAAATTTACAGCTGACCGTGAGCTTATTAAAGACTGCATACAAGATGTTTTTGTCAAACTCTACAACAAACGCAATGAATTGGACAACGTCGGCAATATAGAATCATATCTGTATGTTTCTCTACGCAATAGGATTAACGATGAGTTCCGCCGACAGACGCATCTTTGCGATGATGAGATAACAGACCAAAACATGAGGCCGTTTGTTGACGCATACGAGGAATATGACATAGAGCGAAACGAAGAGGAGCGCAACCGCAACATAGCCATGAAACAATATGTTAGCAATCTCTCACCACGCCAACAGCAAATAATCCACCTTTTTTATATAGAACATAGAAAATACGATGACATTTGCCGCATAATGGGCATTAACTATCAGTCTGTTCGCAACCTGATGCATCGTTCTATGAGCCGTCTGAAAGACATGGCAACAAAAAACAAAGAATAAAAACGGAATAATTGATTACAAAGTTTCCCTAATGACGTCTTATAAGTGATTTGGATAATTTACTGCTCATATAAGACACGAAAGGAAATGACTAACAATTACAAGGATTACACAAAACAGCACATTGGGACAAAAGAAAGATACCCTGCTGTAGAGCCACTCTCTGATGAAGAAAAGGCTAATTTAAAAATACGCATACTGCTCGCCATTAACGATAAAATGGCATAAGCAAAAACATTTGAAAAGGACATACCGTTAAAAACTTCATATCATAACTCTGATACTTACATTGTTTTCAGGAATTAGTTTTATAAGTTATTACAACAATAAAAAGACTGAATCAAGGCGGGACAAACGTGTTCCCGCCTTTTTATTTTTTCGTATTCAAATAAAATCAAGTATCTTTGGCGAGAGAATGGCGCAAAAGCAAAAGAATAAATACAAGAATTTGCGCTATCTACAATTGGACAAGACTACAATTCTGAAGACTTAACCAAAAGCGAAAAAATGAAAGCATTCCGTCTACTCATAACAAAACTGCTACTATTTGCCGTCTGTCTGCCAATGGCAGCAATACAACAGACAGAAATGATTGTCATGAGATACTCAACAGACAACGGCATGCCATCCAATACCATCTACTGCACCCTGAAAGACCACGACGGTTTTATCTGGACTGGTTCCTGGTATGGTCTATGTTCCTTCAATGGAACAAGCTTTACGCCATACGCAAAACGGCAGAATGCGAGTTCTGACATTCCACCCCGCAAGGTGATAAACATTGTTGAAGACCATTCAAACAACCTTTGGATACGCACGACAGACAACCGTTTCTACCGTTTCAACAAGACACACGGCACCTTTCACGACATGTATGCCGAACTGAAAAAAGCCTCTCCAAATCTAAGAGTTATAAAAGTACAACCAATCGGCAACGGGCATGTCATCATATATACCCGTAACAAAAATCTTTATGAGGTCTATGCCGACGGGAAAGGAATGGCTCACATAGAACTGATATACAATGCAGAGCGTGACATAGATCCTTCTACAATGAAACTACAACACAACGTAGTGGGCGAAAACGGGAAATACGTGTTTTGGCTTGGACCGAACTACGATGTACAAATTGCAGAGAAAGGAGAAAACATACGCGGAAAGAGGTTGCTGAAATTCATGGCAAGCGGAACACTAGCCACATGTTTTGCAAAAGGAGAAAAAAACATCCATATAGGAACTTCAACAGGAAGTATCTTTACCATAAACATCGCCAACGGAAAAGTTTACCGTCAACAATTGTCCGACAGACAGAAAGTAAACGCCATAGCATCATCCAAGAATAAAGTATATTCCGTTACCGCCAGCGGTATTTATTGCAATGGGAAAAAGTTAGTCAATGCACAAACACATGCTGAAACGGCTTTCATTGCACAAGACGGAAACCTATGGTTGTATAGTCTGAATAACGGGCTGACGCTATTCATGCCCCAGACACATACCATAAAAAATTGGCCTACGCCACGTCAAGCAATGCTTGACGCAACAAAGTTCTGTGATGCGGGGCGAAACGGTCTTTTCATATTGCTTAGAGATGGTAAAATATGGAGATATGATAGGAGGACATCGTCTTTGGACGAAATGGACCTCAGTTCGGTAAAAGAACAAAACCAAGCTTCATTCGCACTGCATGCTACTAAAGAAGTTGTGAAACCATCGTTCTACGATATGGATCTCGACAGTGAAGGCATACTGTGGTTATCATCCATAAGCGACGGTTTGTATAAAATACGCTTTCCACAATACAACATTTCCCTACTCTACCCCACATTGCTTCAGGGCGATGTAGGATATTCAAACAATAACTACGGAGTAAGATCACTCTATCAATCACCTAATGGTGACATTTGGATTGGCACACGCCAACAGCATCTTTATTGTGTGGACAGCAAAACAGGAAAAACCAAACGGAAATTCGGAAAAGAATTGGGAACTGTCTATCATATCATGAAAGATAGACACGGCAACTATTGGTTTTCGTCGAAAGGGGGCGGACTGATAAAAGGAACTCCAGACACAAACAGTCAGCAAGGACTGAAACTTACATTTTACCGTCACAATTCTGCCGACCGTTTCTCTCTAAGCAACGACAAGGTTTATTATAGCTATGAGGATTCGCGCGGAAGAATTTGGGTATGCACCTATGGTGGCGGACTAAACATGATTGACAATAGCGGTGGTAAAGTACGCTTCATAAATAAGAACAATCTGCTAAAGAATTATCCATCCAACGACCTTTACATGAGTGTGCGCCAAGTAGTAGAAGACAATAATCATACCATGTGGGTGGCAACAACTGATGGTCTGCTGGCTTTCAATGCTACAACAAAAGATCCCCAACGCATCACATTCAACAATTTCCGAAAAAACGGGAATCTAGCCATGGTTGACAATGATATATTCTGCATACTCAAAGATTCGAAAGGCACAATATGGCTAAGCGTCTTCGGCAATGGACTAAACAAAATAACGTCTTACGACGGAAACACGGGCCGCATTGAAACCGAAACACTCGCCGACAACGGGTTGCAAGGTAGCATAGTGTCATCACTCGTAGAAGACCATCGCCACAGAATATGGTTCACAACAGAAAACGGCATAGCGTGCATCGCACAAAACGGAAGCAACGTAATGAGCTACGGCTACCTCGATGGATTCATAAGTAATGATATTGAGGATAATACAACTGTCTGCATGAATAACGGTAAAGTTCTTATGGGCAGCAGACAAGGCATCATAACCTTCAATCCAGACGAAGTTGAAAGCATAGGGAAGCGGCGATACAAAACGTTTATCGTAGACTTTAAAGTACAAAACCGCAACCTCGCAAGCTTCGATCCTCCTATAAGCGAGATCGCCCCCACATACGCTGAAGAAATAACTCTCAAACACAACCAAAACATGTTCTCCATTGAATTCGCTGCTCTAAAATTCAGTGGAAACCTAAACACGGCATTCACTTATATCCTCGACGGATATGAGAATCAGTGGCACACTGGAGACAATAGCCGCGTGGCATCATATGCTAACGTACCACCAGGACACTACACATTCCGCGTAAGAGCCATTGACGGAAACTCGCCAGAATGCAGTATACGCATAACAGTTCTGCCACCATGGTGGGCCACTTGGTGGGCTTATCTTATATACATTCTGCTATTTGGTGCGGCAGCAATGGGAGTCATACGCATGGCTATCTCCATGATGCGCATGCGAAATGAAGTATATATCAACAACAGACTAGCGGAATTAAAGATACGTTTCTTTACAAATATCAGCCATGAACTGCGCACACCGCTTACACTGATAAAAGCTCCTGTAGAAGCCCTGAAACGTGGAGAAAAGTTATCCCTCGAAGGAAAGGAGTACGTTAAGCTCATTGACCGCAATGCTTCAAAGATGCTACACCTGATAAATCAAATTTTGGACTTTCGCAAAGTACAAAACGGCAAGATGCCCCTGCACATTTCCTTTGCCAACCTCAACAACATAGTAGACGTATATCGCGAAGAATATAGTATGGCTGCGAAAGAACGCAACATCAACCTACAGTTTACACTGCCTAACACTCCTGTCATGGCATGGTGTGATACAGAGAAAATTGGGGTAATACTAAATAACCTCATAAGCAATGCGTTCAAGTATACGGACCATGGGGGCAACATAACAATAACATTACGGGAAGACACTGAGGAGCATAAAGCAACAATATGTGTTGAAGATGACGGAGCGTCCATTCCTGAAGAACAACTAGAAAAGATTTTCGAGCGTTTCTCCATGGCGGGGAATACCATGCCCAGCGACACACAACATGCTGGCACAGGCATAGGATTAAGCCTTGCCCGCGAATTTGTGCTGATGCACCACGGAAATATTCGAGCAGAGAACAGAATTGACGGCGGAGCAGTCTTCACCTTTGAAATACCTACACAACGAGAAGCATTCGCTAAAGACAAAGCAGAAATATATTTCGATGACAACACGACAGTAAGGACCACAACAACAGAGCCGTCTACCGTGCCTACAAATGAAAAAACAGAAGAACAAACAACAGACGACCTCTTGTCAACAACTTCTACCGATGTGGAACTACCGACAATAACATTGGTTGAAGACAACACAGACTTGAGGAACATGCTCACCATGCAACTCAGCCACAAGTTTAGAGTCGTTGCTGCCGAAAACGGAGCTGACGGATTGGAGAAAATAAAGTCCTGTCATCCTGATCTAATAATAACCGATTTAATGATGCCCCAAATGGACGGGGTAGAGCTAATAAAGAGAGTACGCAAAGACTTCAACGTGAGTCATGTGCCTATTATTGTACTTACAGCCAAGCATAGCGACACAGACAAGATGAATGTCATTGCTAACGGAGCCAATGCCTTTATCGCAAAACCGTTTAGCCACGACATGCTCATGGCCAGGATTGGACAATTACTTAAGGAGCAGAGCGTATTTCAACGTAAAATGGTGCTAATCAAGGAGCAACAGACTACCAACACCCTGTCTTCTGCCGACCTATATGAACAACATTTGGCCAAGAACGACATTGAGTTCGTTGAGCGTATAAAAGGAATTATAGAAGAACATCTTGAAGACCAGAACTTCAATGTTGATACTCTTGCCGAGAATGCCGGACTGAGTCGCTCAGCGTTTTTCAAAAAGCTGAAAAGTCTTACCGGTTTAGCTCCCGTAGACCTTGTAAAGGAGATACGTCTTGGCAAGGCAGAACATTTAGTTGTCACTACAGACATGAGTGCCCAGGAGATAGCTTTCGCCGTAGGGTTCAAAGAATCAAGCTATTTCGGTAAGTGTTTCAAAAAGAAATACAACATGACACCAATAGAATATCGTCAACACAAAAGAAAAAATGTAAACGAGTAGTTGGAAGAAAAAAGACATCATTTTTACCTCCACAATGAAAAAGCCCAAGTCGCACAACATATATCATACTATGCGACTTGGGCTTTTTTTATATATTACAATTTCCGTCTCTTTTATTTCCTTACAAGCTTAAGCGCAGGCATATTCTTAAATACGTTGGCTACTCCTGCTGCACGAAGAGGAGAAATACCAGAACGCTGCTTAGACTTTACATACGACGCACTGCTTGTATAATCAGAAATTCCACTCACAGGACCCGTGTATTTAATGGTCAGTTTCTTTCCTCCCTCAACTTCAAAGTCGCAGTCGAAGGTAACGTTAGTGCCATCGGTAGAAAGTTTTGCCGTTCCACCGGTCACGAAGCCGTAAGTGTTTGTTGATGAACCATCACTACCATACGAAGTGTAGTATGTACCCATTGGTATATACATACCATAATACTCATATAACGTTCCAGACAACACTTTTCCTGGTTCGTATGGGCCTTCGGTCACTGAAGCAACAGTGTATTCTCCAACAATATTGTTGATATCCATAGGCGTGCCAGACTGAGTAAGCAACTCGAAATTCATCAGTTCACCTTCACCAACAATGTAGCCGTCACTGTCAAGCGGACAGTTGTAAAGTGCAATCGAATAATTCCCATAATTGTCGGAACTGGTATAACGTCCAGAAATTCCCGTCGGAACCATCGTAACATCATCAGTCAATTGGTTGTAACTCTTTGGATCTTGATTGTCGAATGGCAATTCTCCACTATATGTCACGCGGATTGTCTGAAAATCTACATTGTCATATTTCTCACCCGTATCACCAGTAAACTCAATGTAGTAATTTCCGTTGTTGTTCTTTATTCTTGCCTTTGCTGACGTAAGCGGAACGGAATATCCGTCAACTTCTCCATCCACAATACCCGTGCATACCATAACACAAAGGTATGACTCATTATTATATAGCGACCATTGAGAAAAAGACTCCAAGTCGGAAGAATATGTTCCACTTGGCAATTGTGCATTCTTTCCGTCAGGGTCTTCAACATTAAAAGCGACGAAACGCAACACGGTTTGCCCCACCTGTGTTGGCAAACCGCTATCGCTGATCGGTGCGTCGCTGAGGTGGATCATATACTGCCCACTACCGTAATATATATTTTTTGTATATTCTGCCTTTATTTCTTTGTCATAATCCACATGATTTCCAAATGTAATGCTATCTATTTCACTATAAGGTATTTCCTTTATCTCGCCAGACTTCATGTGGACAAATGTTGATTTCGTCTGTGCAGAGGCAAAAGTTGCCATTGCAACACAGAAAAGAGTTAGTATCGTTTTCTTCATAAGAATAATGTTTTTGAGTTGTTATTTAATTGTATACACAGAATTGCGCGCCATCATTTTTTGAACTTGGCTACCTCATTGCCAACTTTCACAATATACACGCCATGCGGAAGTGCCGAAATGTCAACACTTTCACCGCTCCATCCGCCTATTTGGACAACTTTTCCACCAGACATGCCATATACGGTAAACGGCGTCACCCTGCCTTCAGACCATCCGTTGACACGAAGCTGACGTCCTGCATCAAGCAAAGTGAGTGTTAACTTCGACTTGCCCAACACCGCCTGTGGCTGTATGCCACTCTCCGTCTGCGAGAAAACTATCTTTCTTATTTCCTCGAAGGCGAAAGTCGTTTCGCTGTTGTCGGTAGAAACCATTGTTATCCCAACTTCGCCAAAGTCTATGCGCTCTATGCTTTCCACATCAAACGAACTTTTTCCGTTGGCAGTAACCACAGATACATTGTCATTGGCGGCATAAGCAGCAGTGACTAACATTGCCGCAACAACAGAAAAAATCCTCCTGTTTGCCTTTTTTCCCATAAAATTATAATTTTGATTTCACGATTTGTATGCACGTTCCTTAAACTGCACACACATTCACTTCTGCAAAATTACAACTTTTTATCGTTTATTAAAGTAATATTGTAAAATATTGCAAGCAAAGCATCACACTTTACTTACTTTTAGACACAGACTTGGTTTTATTCAAAGCCAATAAAAGTTAGATGCTCCCGCAACTACTACAATATATAAACTCACCCAAATGGCATAAAGTCACTCTACCACGGAACAATCCTTTTTCGAGTGATTCTTTATTCTGTTTATCAAAATAGCGATTGCCCCATCGCCCGTAACGTTGCACGCAGTCCCGAAACTATCCATGGCAATATAAAGGGCAATCATAAGCGCCTGCATATCTGCATCAAAGCCCAATACAGAAGCAAGTGGGGCGAGAGCTGCCATTACTGCCCCACCTGGCACACCGGGAGCCGCCACCATACATATCGAAAGTATAAGTATAAAATGCGTGAAAAGCATCAAGTCATGCGGAATACCGTTAAGCATACATATTGTAAGTGCACAGGCTGTTATCTTCATCATTGAGCCAGAAAGATGAATCGTGGCACATAGCGGAATTGTAAATCCTGCAATATCCTCGCTAACTCCGTTTTTTAGTGTCTGCCGCAACGTTACAGGAATAGTGGCAGCCGACGAAGACGTACCAAGAGCAGTGAAGTATGCCGGCATCATGTTCAGCAAAAGCCGTATTGGATTGCGATGGGATACAATTCCAACAAAGATATATTCATAAAGGAGTATCACCACATGAAGAACAACAATCACAAGTATAATCTGTGCAAAAACGCTGATTATGCGGAAAGCCTCTCCAGAGTATGCCATATTGAGAAATATAGAAAAGATATAGATTGGCAATAAAGGTATTACCACCTTACTGATTGTTGCATCCACAATGTCACGCAATTCCGAAAAAGCACCATGCAGAATTTTGTTCCCCTTATAGGCTATGCCAAGTCCCAACACAAACGAGACAACAAGAGCACTCATAACATCAAAAAGAGGGGGAATATTAAGTTCAAAAAACGGTTTCAAACTTGCTTCCGCCCCGGGAGCATCAACATGTCCCGCTGAAGCAATCATCGCAGGAAAGAAAGCCTCTCCAGTTGCATAAGCAAGATATCCGGCTATCACAGTGTCAGCAAAAGCAATAAAAACAGTAAGGGCTAACAACCTACCCGCACCTCCACCGATGTCGGCTATAGCCGGTGTAACAAGTCCTACAATAATAATTGGAACAAGAAAACCCAGGAACTGCCCAAACAATCCACTGAATGTAACAAAGAATCTCACGCAAGTTTCATTGGCCACCTGACCCAAAACAATACCCAAAACAATGGCAATGACAATACGAGCCAGCAGTGGCAACTTTAAGAACTTTTGCATAGTATAGCTATTATTCGTAGAACATCGGTTTAACATTGCAAATGTAGTAAAATGAACGTATAAATCCTCATAAAGGGCTATAAAAAAGGAACAACAAAAAAATAATTCTTTTAAGTGTGTACTTTTGATAATAATCACTATCTTTGCAATGTTCATAACAAAACACATTAAACAATCAATAAGAATAAATCTAATAATAATCTTAAAACTTATTAAACATGAAGAAAATCTTTACTCTTGTATCAGTTGCGCTCTGCGCTGTTGCTGCCAATGCACAGGAATCATGGACTGTTAACAATGCTGACGGCACCCTTAAAGCCGAATATGTAGCAAACTCTGACGCAAACGCAATGTCTGTAGTTTCATTCTCAACAGAAAATGTAAGCGGTTCGCATACATCTGGCCCTGTTGCAGGTTATATTGATGGTCCGCTGGTTGACGGCAAACTAGAAGCAAAAGTAGACAACACATGGGGTGACATCAAATCTCAGGCTCTTAGTGCCGATGGTTCCGTAGCTCCCTTCTACTACGTTCAAGGCAAGGGAAACCCCGTAAACCTCGACAATATTGCATGGGAAGAAATACTCAGCGATGGAGAACCCACAGGCAACTACCGTCCTCAGTGGGACGCCACTTATTATTTGGCTGACGGAACAGCTGGACTTCCAAAGAATGGAACATACGTTACGCTGACCCCGAAGACTGACGGTGCAATGAAAGTTGCCGTTTGGGTGAACAAAGGAAGCAGAGACCTTTATGTAGCTAAGGCAAGCGACGCTAAAGCACTGGCATTCGGCACAGACATTACCCCTAGCGGATATGTTCAGGCAACAAACAATGATGTTGCAGAAGGCGATCCCCTCTATGGTTACATGCTTTATCAAGAGAACATAGCAATGAAGGGTACGGAAGGCACAGACGCTTACGTTATCGGAGCTGGCAATCGCCCCGTTTGGGCATACCTAAACTTCAATGTTACAGCTAACGAAACATACTATATCTTCTGCAAGAACACTCAGATTGGCTTTGGTGGCTACGAGTTCACTGCTGGCACAAGCGGCATCAGCGAAATTCAGTCCAACACTCTCAACGAGAATGCCCCAATGTATAATTTGGCAGGTCAGCGCGTTGATAAAAATGCCAAAGGCATTGTTATACAGAACGGCAAGAAATTCGTAAAGTAACACAGAGAATCTTGTTCCTTATAAAAAGGAAAAACAAATAAAGACCTTAATAATCCCTCTCATACCACTAGCAATATGAGGGGGATTTTATATGGGTACAAAGCCGACTGTAATGCGTTTATTTTAATAACTAAGGTGCAACAACATTTATATTATAGCAAAAGAGAAACGACTTAAGCAAAGATAAAACGACAAAAACAATAAAATAACAAACATGAACAACAAGACTTTACTATTGGCAGCGCTGACGCTTGCAGTCGGCACCCAAGCGGTTCACGCACAGTACCCGCAGATAACCAAAGAAGCAAAGGCTAAAATCGACTCCTTGTCTGCCGTATGGACAGCACACAGCGACTCGGCTTGGGCTGTTGCTTTCCCCATTGTTAAGGAAGAAGCTATGAAAGGTCGTCCATACGTGCCCTGGGCTTCTCGTCCCTACGACTTGAGACAAGCCAAAATTCCAGCATTCCCCGGAGCTGAAGGCGGCGGCATGTATACCTTTGGCGGACGCGGTGGCAAAGTGCTCACAGTTACCAACCTCAACGATAGCGGCGAAGGCTCGTTCCGTTGGGCTTGCGAACAAGGCGGAGCGCGCATAATCGTATTCAATGTTTCGGGCATCATAACACTGAAAACACCAATCATTCTGCGTGCGCCCTATGTGACTATTGCCGGTCAAACGGCTCCCGGCGACGGAGTTATGGTTACGGGCGAATCATTCCAGGTTGACACCCACGATGTCATCGTGCGCCATATGCGTTTCCGCCGCGGCAACACAAACGTATGGTATCGCGAAGATTCCTTCGGTGGCAACCCGATTGGAAACATTATGATAGACCACTGTTCCTGCGAATGGGGACTTGACGAGAACATTTCCTTCTATCGCCACATGTTCGACCTGCACGATGGAAAACCAAAGCGCAAGGTTGCCACAGTAAATGTTACCATCCAGAACACCATCTCGGCAAAGGCTCTCGACACATACAACCATGCTTTCGGTAGCACTATCGGTGGTGAGAATGCATCATTCATGCGCAACCTATGGGCTGACAATACAGGACGCAACCCTTCTATCGGTTGGGGCGGAGTATTCAACTTCGTGAACAACATCATATACAACTGGGTTCACCGCACTGCTGACGGTGGTGAGTTCTCTACTATGAGCAACTTCATCAACAACTACTACAAGCCAGGACCTCTCACCCCCAAGACAGCGATAAGCTACCGCATTGTCAAGAGCGAGAGCCGCAGCAACAAACTCTTCGACTATCCACAGTACGGCCGCATATATGCCGTGGGCAACATTGTTGAAGGCAACGAACAGGTAACAAAAGACAACTGGGACGGTGGAATACAAGTGGCAGACAAAGACCTGCCAAACGGCATTCCTGCCGACGTAAAGGCCCTGATGAGAAGCGACGAGCCATTTGAAATGCCTCACATGACCATTATCCCTTCTGAGCAGACTTTCGATAAAGTGTTGTCAAACGTTGGCGCAACAATACCTTGTCGCGACATTGTTGACCAGCGAATAGTAGATGAAGTACGCACAGGACAAGCCTATTACGAAAAGAAGTTACCAAAGAAAAACCCGTATGGCAACCTTTGGGGACTTGCCCCCGTTTCACAGAAAGAAGACGGTACGTTCAAATACCGTCGACTGGACAACGACTCATATAAGTATGGTATCATTACAGATATCGCGCAAATGGGCGGCATGCCAAAATACAAGAAATACAAGACTTGGAAAGACAGCGACGGCGATGGTATGCCCGACGAATGGGAGATTGCCAACGGCTTGAACCCCAACGATCCAAGCGATGCTGTGAAAGACTGCAATGGTGACGGTTATACAAACATTGAGAAATACATCAACGGTATCAACACGAAAGAGAAAGTTGACTGGACAGACCTCAAGAACAACCATGACACTCTTGAAGGCAAAAACAGTTTGATGTAATCATTCCCGCAACTGCGGATAAATAAAATAGTGCCGGAAGTTCCGTAACAAATTTGTGAAAACAAACTTTTGTGGAACTTCCGGCACAATTCTTTCCCGTAATCTAATATCGATACTACTACTCTTTTTCTTTTTGTAGATAACTCTTCCTGTCAGGTTTTCCGTTGAAAGTGCGGCGTATATCCTCTACCTGTTCATAGAATACCGGAACTTTATAATTCTCAAGCGAAGCTTTCAACGCAAGAGCCACGGCACGCTTATCAAGTTTTACCCCACATTTCGTTACAACCAATAGCTTCAACACCGTCCCCAATACAGGGTGACTAGCTGGCACACACAGGCAATCATCAATCTGCGGCAATGCCATTGCCACGTCCTCCACCTCGGTAGGCACAACTTTATACCCACCCACATTTATCACGTCGCCGCTGCGTCCCTCCAATATCAGCCGACCTTCAGCATCAAAATGCCCAATATCAGAAGTAATAAGCATACCACTATGCAGCACTTGGGCTGTCTGTTCCTTGTCTGCAAGATATCCAGTCATTAACGTCAGCCCTTTGCAAGCCACATATCCGTCGGCAGTTATTGTTATTGAAGAGTTGCGCATCGGCTTGCCAAGACAACCAGCTATACACCCACCTGCATTATAGTCATAAGTTGCAATTATGCCTGTTTCTGTAGAGGCATAAGTATTAAAGAGCCTACTCTTCGGCAATACTGCACACAATCGTTGCATGTCTGCAACAGAAATCGGTGCTGCTCCCGTTTCAACGAAAGCAACCTTTTCTGCCAACTCAGCCAAACGTTGTTCACCGAAAGCCAAAAGCATGCGTATGCTCGCCGGAACGAGAAATGTTGCCACCATGCCTTGTGCCGTTTCTGCCGCACGGAAGAAATCATCTATGCGCTTCATTCCAGCCGTTATGTGGAGAGTTCCGCCCACCATCACTGTTGGATAGATTTTCGATAGGCTGCCTATATGGTTTAACGGACCACATATTATAAAGGTAACGTCACTTTCGTACCCCTGAGCCTCAACAAGATTTTCCGCATCTGCCACAATAGCCTGATGACTTATCACGACACCCTTCGAATGCCCTGTTGTTCCTGTGGTAAAGAGCACGTCTGCCGTTTCTGCCGGCACAATGGCTTTTTCTGCAATCCGGCAGTATGTTTCAAACAAATCGTCGGGAATATCACTCTCCAACGGCATTGCCACCTTTCCCACCATGTGTATGGCAAAATATTCCACAAGGAACTGTATATCCTGCGAGGCGCGGAATGCCACAATCCTTTGCATTCCGGCAAGTTCAGAAGCACGTTCTACGACAAGAGCAAAAAGTTGTCTGTATGTTAGGCTTTCGCCGCAACACACCACAGCCCGTTTATCCGGTATATCTCTGGCATTCTGTGCCAAATAATCTTCTATCGTAAGCATAAGAATACCGTTCCCCTATCCTTTCTGTGCTTCCTGCTTGCTCTTCACCATTGCAGCTAGAGAGTCAAGCGAGCGAAAGTTACGTGGCGTAACGTCAGAGGATTCCAATTGCACACCGTACTCCTCAGAGAGAAGCATGAGGATAGTTGTTATCCCCAGCGAGTCGAGTTCGTTGAAAAGGAAGTCGGAGTCAAGGTCTACCAACGGCAGTGCCTCCTCAAGTATCTGTCTTATTCTTTCTTTCATAATCGTTGTTTTAATGATGTTCAATCTGTGTTCAAACAAATATATCGCAGAGCCTCACCCTGCATCATTTGAAGAGTCTAGGCAAAAAGTCTACAAGGTATTTGCGCCAGTTCTCCCAGCTATGCGCTCCATCTGTCTGGTTATATACATAAGAGTATTTGCCTTCGTCAAGTTTCTTGCGAAAATCGTCATTCAATTTCATAACGAAATCATCTTCACCCACTGCAATATAATAAAGTTTCAGTCCTGACGAAAACTGCACCTTCAGTTTTTCGTCTATATTGCCATACACTTGCATGTCTCCGTTTGCGAACCGATCGCTCAGATTGTCAAACTTCTCTCCCAAAGTCGTGTTGAGAAAGCGGGGAATCTTGTCGATTACTTTCTGCACCCCGTCAACTACATTTCCCCATCTCTTGAGTCTTGCATTTGTCATGGCGTTTGTTGTTTGTGCAGAAAACAGGCCAACGTATGAGAACAGACCTGGGTTGTTTGCTGAAATGAATATAGTGTGCAATCCGCCAAGCGACAAGCCTGCGATGGCACGACCGTCTTTGTTGCGCACAGTGCGGTAGCGACTGTCAATAAATGTAACGATATCATTGCGGAAAGTATTTTCATACAATCCCATCATTGAACTTACGTTCATTGCCGACGGCTCGCGGTTATATTCTTCGCCCTCGCCTGGAGCAGCCTGCCAGTCGGAAAGTCCGTTAGGCATTACCACAATCATTGGTTTAATGCGCCCCTCGGCAATCAAGTTGTCCAGTATCTGCGCTGCACGTCCCGCTTCTGTCCAAGAATTCTCGTCACCGCCCGACCCATGCAACAAGTATAGTACGGGGTAGTAGACAGACGTATTCTCCTCGTATGCAGGCGGCGTATAGACCGTCATGCGGCGGCGTGCCATTCCTTCCCACGAAGATGGATACCATATTTTCGAGACAGTTCCGTGAGGCACGTCCCTTACCATATAGTTGTCTGCCAAGCCTCCAGGCACTATGAAATAGTTGCTGTATTCGCTGACATCGCGCAGTATATTCGTATTTGCGGGGTCCAGCATACGCATTCCGTCCACGATGAAGTTATATGTATATAGCTCCGATGTGAGTTTCCCTGCATTATACATCCATTTCTTTCCCTTCTTCTGCATGTCTGGCTTTTGGTCTTTTCCAAATGCGCCAATCTTTGTTTTCAGTTGCCTTACCTTTGGAAGGAAGCTCCCCTCTATCTTTACCTCCTTTGCGTCCGGAGCTTCAATGGTGAACGTCACTGTTCCGTTGGCATCTATCTGCGGCGGCATGAGCCGCGTGTCGCTGTCTTGAGCTTTTGACGTAGCTACTGCTGCAGCCAAGACAAGCACGAACATGGTCTTAGTCTTCTTCATTTATTTTTCCCTCCTGTTATGTTGTTGCGTAATGCTTCTTGTCTGAATATCACTATTCTATTGTTTCATAAACATTCACCCTCAGGCAAATCTGTATGAACTTTTAGGTTTGGCGCAATACCCTCGGCACTATAACGCAAAACGTCTGCCTTTTCGGGATTGTTTTCCAACACGTCCACCTTTGCCTGCGGCATAACGAGCGCCAAGAGCAATGCCCTCTCGCCATAGCCCGAGTTCTTCAGTGTCAGCCGTTCGCGGCCGCGAAGCTGCTCCACATCGGCAGCAAAATTGCCATTGCGCTTCATATTGTTTCTAACGGTATTGTATATGTCTACTCCCTTGTAGCGGAAGCGATCTTTCACGAGTTCTGCGCAATATTCTGGTGTTTCCACTCCTGCGGCAATGCGGCGATATTCTTCGGTATAGTAATGGTGCATACGTTTTGCTGTTTCAGCATATCCGCCCCAGTCTTTCTGCATCTGCACCGTTATGCGCTCGCCGACAGATACTGTGGCAAGCCCCTTGTATACGCAAACGCTATTTCGCGGCAGAATATGGTTGAAGCCATGAATAACCACGGGCTGTATGTCCTGCTGCAGTTGCTCCGCAAGCCAAAACGCCCCTTTGTGAAAACGCGCCACTGAGGAGAGGTCATTGCGTGCGCCTTCGGGAAACATCACGATGCTATAGCCACGGGCAATCAGGTCGGCAAAGCGACTTGTGTCGGTAAGTGGCGCATCGGCAAGGTTTACGAAATCCAGCCATCTGAATATAGTCCCCACGATTTTACTGGAGCCAGGCTTGTTGTTTGCCACAAGAACTACTTTCTCGCTGAGCATCATAAACACGGCGGAGTCGAGCATTGACTGATGGTTGCACACCACTATCGCCGGTTTGCTGAAGAGTTGGTCTCCGAGTGGATTGTCAACTCTGAGCTTCACACCAGGGATATGGTTAAGATCCCAAGTGAAAAGCCGACGCACATAGCGACGGAAAAGCTCTGTCTTGCGTTCAGTCTTGTTCGTCAACACGAAGAGCAGGAAACCAAGAACATAAACCGTTGAGAGTTGGGCGAAGAACACCATGACAGAGTATGCCATGCGCAATAGCGGCACGAGTCTTACGGGACGCAGTCTGTATGTTCCGGCCGAGCGCACTAAGAAATTGAAGATTAGTGGCGGGAAGAGATACGCCATGAGCACAACAGAGAACATACCGGCTATCGTTACCTCGGCGAGCGAACGCAGTGCGGGGTGGCGTGCCACGACTAGCGTTCCTATGCCGATAAACATTATGAGAGCGGAGATAATGATTGAATTCTTGTAGGAAGCCAGCATCTTGCGCCGAAAAGCGTATTCGTAGCACGCTCCTTCGGTCATGAATATGGTGTAGTCATCGCCCTGACCAAAGATAAACGTGGCAAGAATCACGTTTACGATGTTAAATTGTATACCGCATAACGACATAATGCCCAGTATCCACAACCAACTGACTGCCATCGGCACAAACGACAGTACGGCTAACTCTATGCTTCCCAGCGAGAGCCACAAGAAGAAGAACACGATACATCCGCATGCCCACCCGATATAGTTGAAGTCATCAGAAAGGTTATCGGCAATAGCACTGTTCATGCTCTCCACATCGAAGCTATAATACCCACGCTTCTCTAGCCATTGTTCAACCTTGTCCACATTTTCTGGTTTCACACTCAGAATGTCTACAACAGAGAATGAACGGGCAACGCTGTCTGCACTCAAGTTTGAGGAGAACGCAGACTTAGCCAACGCATTGAAACTAGCTATATGTTTCGGCTTATAACTGCCATAAAGTATTTTTTCAAAGCTATCGAACGAATTTTGTGCAAAGCCTTCCTCTGCGGCAGCCCTTGCCAACTGTTTCGTCAGCGGTGCTGCATGCTCTGCCACGAAACGGTGCCAACGTTCAAGACGCTTTTTCTGCTCTGCCTCCGACGAAAGGAACTGCTTGCATCCGGCATGGCTCACCACAAGCCCCGAGTCGGCAAGTTCACGGAAGAGGTGCTGCGCACGGGAACTGCCGTCGAGGGCATCGTCTACCGTGGAGGCGGTAGACAGTGCATAAACCTTGGGAAGTTCACCTGCTTCGGTCATGGTTCGCTGAAAGTAAGCCATATCTTCTTTCTGTTCATCGGTCATATAGTTGATATGACTCATGTTTGTATCAAACTGTGTGTCGAAGCTGAAATATCCGAAAACCACAGTGAGCACAGCAACTATGACCACAACGGCTGGCTTCTTCTCCAGCGATACATCACCGATACGGGCGAACAAGGGTTTCTCTTTCCGCTTCTGCACATTCGTAAGATGGGGAAGAAAGACGAGAACGAAGAGTATCGTGCCTATGAGCAGGAAGGAACTGAAAAGTCCGAGGTCACGCAATGCCACAGACTGCAACGGCACAAGGGCGAGGAACGCCCCCACTGTGGTCACGTTGCCCACCACGAGCGGCATTACAATCTCGCGCAGAGCCTTACGCTTGTCTGGAGTATGCGATAGATGGGCGATGAAATGCAGCGGATAGTTCACTGCTATGCCCACTATAACAGATGAAATGCCTACAACAATTATAGACACACTGTCGTGAACCACAGCCAACATCCCCATGGCGAAGAGCCAACCCCATGCTATGGATACGGCTATGAGCAACAAGTTGCGCCCACTACGGAATGCAAGAAAGAGCAATGCGAGAATAAGCGTCACAGCTATTCCCACAGAGAGCAGACTGTCGGACTTTATCCTTTGGGCATTGCCTACGGCTATTACGGGTCCGCCGGTTATATGCACATCAATAGCAGGATGAGCCTTGCGCATGCTGTCTGCCTCGTCGTTGAGTAACTTAACCAAGCGGGCGTTGTTTTCAGTCTCACTGCCTCCAAACGGGGAGTTTATCATAACGATAGCTCGCTGCATGTCCGGCGAAAAGATATAGCCCTCGTACATTTCATAACGCAATGCCCCACCCGTATGCTGCAACTTCTCGGCCACAGGCGTAAAGAGGTTTAGCGGATCACGCTGAATGTTGTCTGCCAGCAATCCACCGGAGGGGAACATAAGCATTTGTCGGTCGGTTTGCAACTGCCGCCGTGCGTAGGTAGTGTCGGCTAGCAGGGAGTCTATGCGTGCATAGTCGGCTTCTGTAAGGAAATACGGTATATTAGAATAAACGAAGTCCGTCAATCCCGCAATCTTTTCCATATCCACCTGTGCTGTCAAGTCGCCAGCAATATGGGCAGTGTCGCGGTTTGCCAACCCCGTGGTGTAGCTTTCAATGGCTGCAACCATAGCATCTGGGTCGGCTTTCGTGGTGTCACGATACTGGAATACTGCGAATATTCTGTTTGCCCCGGCAATGTTCTGATAAACCTTTAGGGCATTTCCGCTTTTTCCGTCGAGGGGCAGGAAGTCTGCAATGTCTTCCTTATATGATAGCCTCAACACAGATAGCGCCAATGCCACCGTGACAATAAAAAAGGAAGCCACGGCCAGCAATCTGTGTGCCCGCATGTATGTGTATATCCTTATTATGAAATCTGTCATGTTGTTTTGTCTTCTTTCTGTCTGATTTTAATGATTGCCGTTGCCTATATTCCACGCTCTGCAACGGATTGTCGCGGACTTTCTGTCATAACGCCGTTTGGACGCAAGCTTTTGGCTGCGGGCTCTTTTTTGCAAAGCCGCGGGCCTTTATGCAGATGCCGTGGCTATGCTGCAAGAGTCAGGCGTTTTCTTCCCTTACTGGGTTGGCGTAGATGCCAAGGAAGATGTCGGTCAGCTGGTCAAGATTACACGTATCGTAATAAGCCAGCCGCTCCACCCGCTTCATAAACAGGTCTTTCTGCTGAGGTGTATAACGGTCGCTGTATTTTGTCGAGCCGTATCTCATGTCGTGTGCAATGAAGTTGTTGGGGTATAGTTTGTATGATGCGTGTATGCGGCGGTCTATAAGTGCCGCCACAGCCTTGTGGTATTCATTATTGGTGAGCGGGGCTAAGGCTTCAAGTTCTGTGGCTGCAATGGGTTCGCAAAGTTCCATGTGCACACGTCCCTTCTTCTGCACTATACCCGTCAGGATGCTATTCAGGTCTTCACCTGGCTTCTTTGTGTAGCGGGCGAACTGCGACTCATATAGTTCCAGCGTCTTCAGGATGTCGCACGGCTCCCACTCGTATGAAATACTCACGGGCACGATGTTCAGTTCTACTAAGGCCTTTATCTTGTCTGACGGCTCACTCATGCAGAACATCTTTATTATTCCCTGGTCAGTGAGGTCGTTGCCGTCTTTTGTGCGCCCGTTGCGCTGCGCTATCCACACCGAACTTTTCTTATCGCGCACAACATGGCGAATATAGTCTGAGAGATGGCGCGAACTGCGGTAGAACTCTTTTGCGCTTCCGCCTGGGCGCTCCACGCGGAACATCTTGTTGCTCTTGCCAATATCAACCACCAATTCGTTCATCATCAAGTTTGCACCGAAAGTTATCTCCGTGGTGTCGAAACCGTGCTTCACAAGCGAATATTGCAATAGGCTGGAGTCGAGCATTATGTCACGGTGGTTGGATACATAAAGATATGGCGTGTTTGGGTCGAGCCGTTCCAGCCCAACGCAATCGTAGCCCGAGGTGCTTCCCTCTATTACGCGCTCGTTCACCAGCGCCATCGTTTCCGTCTGGAATTCTCGCACGGTGTTGTATGCAGCTATACGCCGTCTCACCGTCTCTAGCGGTTCGTCTGGATAGACATAGGATGCCAAGATTGGGAACGAACGGCTTGCGGCAATGCGCTGCATGGCTGCCGGTATCTCATCCTCTCGATAGGGGCGTATGTCATCAAATTCGGTATCTGTCATTGTTTGGTCCTTTCTTTGTCTATGTTTTCAAGCGTTTCCTTCAACCAAAGAAGGAATTCGGTTTTCCAACTACGGCACTCCGGCGTTCCCTTGGTCTGTGAAGCTCCGAAGCCATGGCCGCCGGTGGCATATTGTATATAACGGTGAGGTATGCCCTTGAGCGTAAGGGCTGAATCCAAAAGCACAGAGTTGCGATAGTCCACCACGGGGTCGTCCTTACAGTTAACGAGGAACACTGGCGGACAATCGTCCGGCACATGCCTTTCAAGGGAGAGAGAATCGCGCAGCTGACGGTTATTCTTGCGGCTATCGCCGAGCAATGCCCTGCGTGAGCGTTTGTGCACACAACTCTCAACCATTGTTACGACGGGGTATATCGGTGCAACGAAAGCCGGATGTGCCAAGCCGATAAACATTTCGGCTGCCGACATAACGAGATGGCCGCCTGCAGAGAATCCCATCGCTCCCACCTTGTGTGTGTCAATGCCATACTTATCGGCACGTGCCTTTATGTAAATGATGGCACGCCTAAGGTCATCCTGTGGGTCGGGATAGCGGTTGCCGCGCAGCAAGTAACGATAGCGCGTTACAAAGGCGGGCACCATCGCCGTACGGTAGCGCAGCACAAAAGCCGAAATGCCGTTGCTCTGCAGCCAACGCGCCACGTCGTGCCCCTCTGTCTGCATGTCGTGCCAAAAATAGCTTCCCCCGGGGCACACCACGACAGCGGCATTTCCGCTACTAGGAGCCAGATAAGGTGTCATTTCCACGCGGCTATGTCCTGGCGTTCCCTCCCATATATTCACCTGCGCACGCACGGGGGAACATACAACGAAGAGGAGAAGCAGAAAGGCAAACGCACGCTTCATCATTGAACCTATGGGGTTTATTGACTTATTCATTATTTTCCGTATGTTTTTTTATGCTACTTAACACTGCTCCCGGACCAAGTATTGCCTCGCATGTCTGTATGGCAGTGAGGGGTACGCCGCAAAAACCGTGAAGATTCACGTTCTGTCCTGTCAGCAGAAGATTGCTTATCTTTGTTACAACCGGCACCTGCGTAAGCGCAAGATTAGAGTAGTCTTTGCTGAAGCCGCACAAAGTGCCGTCTTTCACGCCATAGAAATCACGTATGGTCAGCGGAGAGGCTGAATTTACACTCTCTACTGCATTGCCGAACCCGGGGTGCATCTCTTCTATCAAGGCGAAAAGGCGCGCACTCTGCCTTTCCTTCCATTCGGTATATTCCTTGCCGCGCCGTCCAACCGTGGTGCCTTCCCACTGGCGCACCTCGTCGAAGAGCATAGGAGCCGTAACGAGGGCATGTGTCGCCCAACGGCCTTGCCCGTCAACAGGAGGGGTCATAAACAGGAAACCCAGCGGCCATGTCCTGTCGGCACGCCCGAAGTTCCATATGTCATCGTAACGCGTCATGTAAAACTCCGAGTGGTTTATGTACGGGAATGTTTCTTTCCGAAACTTTACATAGAGCGAAAAAGCAGAATAGGCATTTGGCAGAGAGTTCAATCTGTCGCGATAAGCCTTTGGAAAAGCCTTCTGTGGCATGATGCCGAACAGAGTGCATGGATGGATTGCAGAGATATATCTGTCGGCAGTAAACACCCGTCCGCTCTTTGTGCGCACATACTCTACTCTACGGTCGGCAACTTCTACCCATTCAGCCCCGTCACCCGTTATCACCTCACCGCCATTGTCGGTTATCACGCCGCAAAGAAGGTCGGCAAAGCGGTTGCTACCGCCCTTGAAACGGCTTGCCCCTAAGATATACAGCACGTTGATGATGGCGTGAATATAGGCTGGTGTTTGATTGCCGCGCCCACCATAGAGGGGGTTCATGTAAGCTATCACACTGCGAAGCTTGCTATCGGCAATGTATTTGGCTATGAAGGCATCTGCCGACATGGTGAAGTTTTCTGAATGTACGGGGATGCTTAAACCAGAAGGCTCTAGATTGAACAACGGAACCTCGCGCGTTATGGCAAATATGGCTTCAACATATGCCTCAATATTGGCACGCTCATGGGGGAAATAAGCTGACAGCGAGTCTACATATCCCTTACGCCCCTTAGCTATGCGGTAGGTTTTGCCGTCTTCTGCAAAGTAAAGCGAATCTGTACAGTCGTCGTCAACATCCATTATGCTTACTTTGTCCATGATTCCAAGATATTCGCAAATGCGATACACATTTCCACCGGGTTGCATGCCTGCTATGATATGCATGCCAGTGTCGAAGGTTTCACCGAAACGGCGGAACGACTGCAGACCTCCGCCTGCCGTTGCGTTTTTCTCGAGTACGGTAACCTGACGTCCCTCGCGGGCAAGGATAGCCCCAGTGAAGAGTCCACCGAGGCCACCGCCTATTATCAATATATCTTTCCGCTCACTTTTCATCTTTCGCATGCTTTTATCTGTTCGTAAATGGTCTTTGCCGTGAGAAACTCGCTGCATGTTACTATTGTCCCCACAAGGACTCCAAGCATACCGTGGGAGTTAATGTTCTGCCCTGTCTGCAGGACATTTGGCACTTTCGTGCGATGCGGCACACGGTAGGCAGCCCCCTTTGCCACATCTTTGGCTATCCCGTACATAGACCCGCCCTCGGTTCCGGTGTAGTCCAAATAGGTAAGCGGTGTGGAAGTGTAATAGTCTTCGATGTCAGCACGCAGACCGGGGAAAAAATTCTCTAGCGAATCAAGCAAACGTTCGGCTTTCTGACGTTTGAACTGTTCGTAATCATCACCGCGCCGCCCCACCTTTGTACCTTGCCACTTCTCTACTTCGTCCATGCGCATGTAGGAAAGTATCACACCGGTAGAGGCAAACTGCGGACGTTCCTCTTGACAGAAATGCATATAGAGGAAGCCTTTGGGCCAGTCGGCTTCAGTATAAGACTCGCAGTTCCACGGTGTATCTTGATTGTATGCATAATAGTTATAGTTCATATAAGGCACTCTGCCTTCCTTGAACTTGAGATACACTGAGAAACTGCCCACGGTCTGCGGTATAGCCTTTAGTCTGTTCCGAAAAGCCGGGCGTATCATCTTTGTGTCCAGCAACTCTAGCGTGCGTAACGGATGGGCATCGGAGATTACATAATCGGCTGGAAGAATTTCTCCGTCATTTATCTCTACCGCCGTAGCGCGTGCATCGTCGCATAAAATGCGGGTAGCCTTGCTGCGGTTACGCACTGTCCCACCATAACGCTCTATCGTATGGTGCAGAGAGCGGGCGATATTGTCGCTGCCTCCAACAATGCGGTATGAGCTTTGGTTGTAGAAATCCATGATGAAAGCATGGACAGAAAATGGTGTCTTTCCCTTCTCTGCTGCATAAAGAGGAAGGTTACCAACAAGCACTTTGGCAAGTGTAGGGTCGGAAATAAGCTCCTGCATCACATCATCAATGGAACGCAGGTGATATTCCGTGGCGGTGGCATTGTCGCGCTCTGCATATTTGAGCGAATGGAGCGACGATGCGTTGGATATCATCTCTACCGTATCGTAGTAATGGCGGATTTCTGCTTCATGTCCGGGGAAATATTCGCACATTTGCCTTACAAAAGCTTCCTTGCCGTTGGCAAAACGATATTCGCGGCCGTTGAGATTTACCACATCGTAGCCATCGGCATTAAGCGGCGAGAGCCTTATATCCGGCGAAAGTTCCAGATAGCGCATCAATCTGTCCATTGTCTGACCATTGGCAGCGCTACCTATAAAATGCATGCCTGTTTCGAACTTCGCTCCTTTGCGTGAGAAACACTGCAAACAGCCGCCGATTTGTGCCGACTGCTCAACAACGGTTACATCGTAGCCGTTCTTTTGGAGTATCACACCGCACGACAAGCCGCCGAGACCGCTGCCTATGATTACTACTTTTTTCTTTTCATGCATATTGTTCTATGGCATTAGCCATCCTCTCGTATTCATGTTTGTAACGTTTGCGCATGGTCTTGGCCTGCTGCAACGTGTCGCCCATTGCCTCAAGCTCACTGCGAGTGATGGGCTGCCCCACTTCTATGCGAATTTGCCCTTTGTGCAAGTGATGGCTTTTCTTTGGCAGAATTTTGCCTGGACCATAGAGATATATGGGCAGTACCTCTAGTCCGAGACACTCAGCGATATAGAATGCTCCCTGATGAAAACGCCCAATGCTACAGTCGGCAGACCGCGTTCCTTCTGGATAAACTGCTATACTGTAACCTCGCGCCACGAGCGAACGCAGACGAGGAAGCAACGACTCTATGCCATCTATAACGGGCAGATATTCTGCATTGCGGATAAGCAATCCATAGAAGGGATTGTTCCATACCCATTCCTTTGTGAGGAAAACTATGTTCGGACTGAAAATGAGTTGGCAAACCAAGTCGAGATGCGACTGATGATTGCATATTATCACGCGCGGCTTGCTGAAATCCACGCCATCCGCAACCTTATAGCTGAATTTTGTGCCAGGAATACCATGGTATATCGTTATGATGCGCGACGACATGTATATTATCCAATGGAGCGTACGCCGCTTCCGTTCCGTCATCTTCCCTACTTTTATATATATGTAGACGAATGGCGTTATTACTATCATCATGAAGAAAAGGAAGAAGAGTATGGCATATCCGGTGCGCGCAAACTTCATAAAGAAGCGAAACAGACGCAACGGCAAACCATACACTACGGCAAGGAAACACAACACCATGTTCAGGAGAGTTATGCGGGCGAAGTCTTTTCCCGGACGGAAATGGCTCACTCGCTCCTCTCGCGGCGGATAATACACATCTATGGGAATTGAAACGATATTCACGCCATGCCATGAGGCAAAGACGAGCAATTCCAGTTCTGCCTCGTAGCGGGAAGTGAGCAACGACAGCCCCCTCAACTTGCGCAATGGGTAAAGTCGGTAGCCCGTCTGCGTGTCGGCAAGATTGCGTCCCGTCTGCACATAGAACCAAAAGTTAGAAAATTTGTTGGCAAAGTTGCTTCCCTTTGAACGGTCAACGCCCTGAAGATTGCGACTGCCCACGATGAGTGCACCAGGATGCTCAATGTTGGCTTCAAGGAACTTGGGAATGTCTGACGCATAGTGCTGGGCATCGGCATCCATGGTTATTGCATAGCTAAAGCCAAGTTCAAGCGCTTTGCGGAAAGCAGACTTCAATGCAAGTCCCTTACCGCGGTTAACAACATGGCGCACGAGATGGATACCTTCTAAAGCAAGTAGCTTTTCTGATGTACCGTCGTTGCAACCATCGTCTACAACAATGACATCACGGCAATACTCCTTAGCACTCTCAACAACATCCACTATAGTAGTAACGTTGTTGTATGTTGGGATTACCACGCATATACCGCGCTCATGAAGTCTGGTCTTCAATATTTCAATGTCTTCCTTCGACATAAACAACTTTTTTACTATGCACTACAAAAATACATTACAATTGTACTGCATAAAGTTCACGCTTCAGCAGTACATAAAAGAGAAACTTTTGCCTTCTGTTCTGTTGCCGTGCTTAGCGTTGCCTGCACCTTAACAGTTTTTTCAACAGGGCTTTCCTCCACCTTGGCAAGGCAACATGAAAGCAATGATGTTTCCAACGGAGATATGGCAGAGAGGAACTTCACGTTCTTTATACGAGAAATGCACAGAGATTTACCAAGGCTGTCCTCAAGAAGTTCCTTGACCATCTGCACGATGCAAACACCTGGCATTATAGGTTGGCCGGGGAAATGCGCCTTGAAAATGAAATGTGCAGCATCAAGCTCCACAGTATATTTTGTTTTCGAGGCCTCCG
This sequence comes from bacterium, assembly GCA_963644035.1. Lineage (GTDB taxonomy): Bacteria > Bacteroidota > Bacteroidia > Bacteroidales > Bacteroidaceae > Prevotella. Next base: position 35,999 of record CAVIMN010000005.1, on the reverse strand, counting down.
TTTCCTTATTCACCACTTTATAAAGGCTATTCTTCAGAATCATTTGTAAGCTTACTGAATTTATAATCTATCTTGTACTTCTCGTTACGGTATTCGCACGCGCCTTGTCTGAGATTGTGCAGGACCTTACGAAGATCACTTCTCAGAAGTTTCTTTATGTACCAACGGTTGAGCATTGGCAAGACATCGTGAAGCTTTACCTTATCCTTGGCTATGCTATAGGTAAAGTCTATGGCTGATATGCCAAATTCATTGAATATGCTCCCCTTTATTTCTGTTCCGTCGTTATACATCATACAGATGCCACTAATATAGCCCTTGGGCATTTCTATCATTGCCGAACATTTTATCTTGTCGCCAGCGGAAACAGGATAAAGCGATTGGGCGGAAACATACATGGCAAACGCCAGCAACATGCTAACCAACACTGAACACCTTTGCATTTATAGGAGAATTTGTCTTAACGTTCTTCAATTGTATAACAGTCCTGTCGCCTTTCTTCTCAACAAGCTCCACTGTGGAAACCATTTTTGCAGAACGGCTAAAATAAAGCACAATCTTCTGAAACATCTGCTTCATGTCCTTGCGCTGCGGAACAAGAGTTGCCACCCATTCGGTTGCGGTGGTGGAGATGGAAACCTTAAAGTCCTTCTCGTCTGTAAGGCATTTGCCAACGACAGAGTTCATCATTATACGAGCTATCTCTTTGAAAAACTTACTTTGGTTGACGTTTATCACATCACTACGCTTGCCTTTGTTGAGCATTACCTTCGAACCGTTAAGCACAAACGTATAGGTGTAAGGCGAAGTGTACTCCCAACGCAACTTATCGCTCTGCTTATAATACATCTTGCCGCGCGAAACCATCTTGTCGTTGAGCATCTTCATATATTTCGTCTGCACAAAATCACACTGCATCGTCTGCATTTGGGAAGCGACCGCGTTTATCTGCTGCTTTATCTTTGCATCGGCAGCAGACTGAGAACGTGCCGCTACTGTTGTGAGCAAAACAGTCACAATGATTAACAATAATTTCTTCATAATCTACCTTATCATTTTGCTATTAAACAACAACCTATTATTATAAAGGCTACGCCTGTCCATTTCAAAGCAGAAACCTGCTCGTGAAAAAATACCATTGCTGCCACCATTCCGAACACATAGCTTAAACTTATCATCGGGTAGGCCACACTAAGAGGATAGTGTTTGACTATATACATCCACAATACGGAACCACTACCAAACATTATGCCACTTGCTGCAAACTGCCAGTTTAGAAAGACGCTTTGCCAAAAAGCATGAGTCCATGAGAAAGGAAGCATACGCGACAGAGCGAACTTCAAAAACACCTGACCGCCGCAAAGCAACATACTCTGCAATACCGATAATAATACTATTCTCCACATGATGACAATACCATTGCTACTGAATGTACGTCGTATTCCGGCACTTTCATACCAGCCTTCTTCAACATTGCTGTCAACCGAGGATGGGATTCATCGTGACAACCTACAAGAACAGTCTTACATCTTCCACTCTGCAACAAAAGACGCGCATCACGAAGAGCCCATTCCAAAGAGTCTGCGCCCTGACTATAAGTGGAATTATAACCATGGCAACGCAAACGGATAGCAATATTGCTGCCAATCGTGTTGTGGGTGCTCTGCATGAAGAAAGTCGGACTGACTGTCTCCTCCCCTACCTCACTGATATGATCGAGCATACGCACAGTATTGTCGAGACAACCGTAGGCAGTGCCAGTGATTATTGCATCCGGCATTTCTATTCCCGCCTCTTCAAGAGCGCGCAACGAGGAAATCAACGAGCTTTTCATTAGCTTTCCCATACGCCGCGCCTCTATAGACTTCACGTAGTCGCGGATGGCTGACAATTCCTCAACCGACTTAATCTCTATACGCGACAATGTCTTTATCTGAATATCGCAAGAAAAGGCATCCGCCTGAATGAAATATTTTTGAGTTGGAGCGTCAGAAAATATCAGAGAACTGTCGTTACCGCCAAAACCAAAAGAGTTGCAAATGACATTGTGTAGAGTGGCAGTCTTAACGCCTAAAGATGGCGTTATACCGTCAGGCATCTGTTCTTTCCATCCTAGATTTGCCGGTATGAAACCCTTACTTATCGCCAACAAGCATATTATTGTTTCTATAGCTCCTGAAGCACTTGTCGTATGACCAGTGAAAGCTTTGGTGCTTGAAACTGGAGGCATATTTGTTCCGAAGATGCGCTGCAAGGCAACACTCTCACTTTGGTCGTTATTGGGAGTTCCCGTACCATGTGCATTAACGTATTGGATATCCGAAGCTTTCAAGCCTGCCATATCCAGTGCCTGCATCATAGAAAGGAAAGCCCCCTCTCCGTTTGACGACGAGGCTGTCTGATGAAATGCATCACAAGCGTTGCCGTAGCCTGTCAGCCAAGCGCGAATTTCAGCCCCACGCTTCCGAGCATGTTCTTCAGTCTCAAGCACAACATACGCTGCCCCCTCGCCTAGATTCAGTCCGGCACGTGTTGCGTCAAACGGACGACACCGTTCCTTATCCAATATCATCAAGGAATTGAAACCATTCAAATGGAAACAGGACAAAGCTTCGCTACCACCAGCCACTACAATATCCGCCTCACCAGCCTTTAACATATTGGCACCAAGAATAATGGCATTTGCCGCAGAAGAGCATGCCGTGGAGACTGTTGCCACATTACTGAAGATACCAAAATAATCGGCTATACGTTGTGTACTTCCGCCACAACCATGACTGCGGAAATAGCTTACATCATCTTCGTCAAGAAACGTATCATAATGTCGTTCCGTCAGGTCCATCGTTCCAACCGTCGTTCCGGAAATGAGAGCAATACGTTGAGTGTGGTCTTTAGGCAGTTGCTCTACCAACTGTCTTACAGCCATTATCCCCATCAACGAAGTGCGGCTGACTTGCTCTGCAGCAGGGATGCTAACGATTTTTTTCATATCTTCGTTAGACATCTTCACTTCGCCTACGGGTAACTCCTTGTGAACGGAACTGAGAAAGCGCATCTCCCCAATGCCACTCTCTAAAGAGAGCAGCGAGGAAAGAACTTCATTCTCATTATTTCCTATAGCCGACACAATTCCGACACCTGTCACTACAATGTTCATCTGCTTCGTTTTAAGTTGTCGTCTTTCACTCCCCCTCTTCCATATATGATGAGTTGACGTTTCTATTACGGGGTGTTATTTCTTTCTGTTCTTAGCTACGTAATCCGCAATTGCGGCAACACTTTTGAATATAGCTTTTCCTTCAGCTGGATTAGCAAGTTTTATCCCGTATTTTTTCTCCAGCAACACTATCAGCTCAAGAGCATCAATAGAATCAAGTCCCAAGCCTTCATCTCCGAAGAGAGCATCATTGTCTGCAATGTCGTTTGGAGTCATTTCCTCCAAATTTAAGGCTTTTATTATCTCCTCCTTCAATTCTTTTATCAGTTCTTCCATTATTTATCTTGTTTTGTATTTATCATATAAAAGTTGCAATACTGTTATTTCTTGACAAATATGCTTATGTCCGCCACAAAGTCGTTTTCGTTTTCATAGTCAAGCCATCCTCCTATAACACTTTCCGTTGCCTCGTCAGCAAAAGCCGTACCTATAATATCGGCAATTACCTTGTTGTCACGCTCGGCAAGCAAGTAGAAAGATGTTTCTCCGTGATAACCATTACGCATAGCTATCTCTCCCGTCACAATATTGGGAAGTGTATAAACGAAAACCGACGGACTTGGCAGACAATTATCCTTGTCGGCAAGAGCATCCAAATGTTTCCTATCAGAATACGCCGAAGACGAATGATTAAAGAAAATGACTGCACGTTCTTCATTCAAGCCCTTGACTGATATCTCCTCTTTGGGCGTTTCTGCATCTATGCGTCCAAGTGTTGCTTTTTCTGCCTTCAGCAACAGTTCTGTTGCGACAAAACCAAGCCGACATAACTTATCCATCTTGTAAAACTTAGGGTATCCGCCTATTTCTTCGCGGTATAACGATGTCAGTAAATCAGCGTTGTGAGTTTCAACGTCCATTCTCTGTCCATCTACATCCACACCTTGCGGGGTAATGACAACATGGTGCATCACTTTATAGCTATGCAACATTTCATTGTTGCCCGTTTCTCCACTGCTACTCATCCACACGGCTGCGTTACACCCTCCGAAGCCTGACAACATTTTCAAAAAGTCTTGTCTATCGGTACTCTCGTTCTCAGCAACAATTTCAGCCTTACCAGAAACACCTTTTTCTTCAAATCCGCGTGTAGAAAGGACTGTTCCATCTTCTACTGCATACATGGAAATGATTGTTTCAAGCAGACCTGCTGCGCCCATCGTGTGTCCATAATAACCTTTCAATCCATTTACAGGAATGTTTGTAAGGGCCATCCTGTCCAGGGCAACAGACTCCATCTGATCATTGAACAGTGTTGCCGTGCCATGTGCATTGACAAAAGCAAGCTTTTCTTTGTCCCTTTTTCCTAGAACGTGCTTAAGTGCAAGATATAACCCATCTGCTTTCTTTGAAGGAGCGCTAACATGATAAGCATCATTACGCATAGCTCCACTTACAATGCTCCATTTTGCGCCATTCTCCGGATTGCGTCCAATAACAACAGCAGCAGCAGCTTCACCAAGATTCAAGCCCTGCCGTTCCATATCGAACGGACGACATTCTTTGGCAGAAAGAGCCTTCAACGACTGAAAGCCTGAGATTATGAATTGTCCTTGTCTGTCGGCTCCACAAACCAAAGCATAATCATATATAGAAGCGTCAACAAGACGCTTCGCCAATATCAGTGCAGACAATCCTGAAATACAAGCATTGCATACCACAATGGGTGGTGTTTTTATTCCAAGACGGCTAGCTATCCGCTTTGCACTGTCGGCAGGAGAACCAAGGTCGGCATTTCCCTTTGTCGTACTCATGACAAATACAACTTTGTCACCTAGCGAAATATTTGTATCACCAACAGTCTTGCTGTTTTCTCCTATACCACTATCAAGCAATGCCCTTTGGGCAGAACGGAACACCACAGATTCAAATAGAGTCAAACCCTCAACAGAAAGGGTCTTATTCTGTGCTTCACTGAAAAGTGAGGCACAGAAATCTTTTCCCACCCCCTTCAATGATGCAGGATAGACGGCAAGGGATGAATGCCCGGCCTTTACGGCGCGGTAATTCTCTGCCGACGAGTTGCCAAGTGGCGAAACAATGTTGTCCGACAGTATATATGCCATTGTCTGTTGTTTCTATTCCTCAGTTTGTTTCCAGTGTCTTTTCCAATCAGAATAAAACTTTGGGTTATCCCATACAAGATTGTATTTTGTATCCATAAAAACCTGCACGGAATGTCCTGTCGCAATGAGAGAGTTGTCTGAAGAGTCATGTATCTCGTAATCAAAAACAATCTTAGCCGCTTCTGTTGGACGGTAGATTATGTCTATACGCGGTGTCATTCCGTAACGTATCGGCTTCTTATAATGAAACGTAAGTTCCACGAGAGGCGCAAAATAGCCATGCTCAAAGAATCCCATATATTCAAGTCCGTATTTCTTTCCGAAAGCTTCACGTGCATCTTCAAAATAGAGAGGATATGAACCGTGCCAAACTACATTCATAGAGTCTACCTCACTGAAACGCACTTCAAAAGTTTTGGACGTTTTAAGTTCTTGAATCATTCTCCACTCTCCTTTATAGCTATCTTTATTTCCGTAATAGCAATGGTTTCACCGTTGCTGGTAACAGTTGCGTTGGCTAGCGTCATGCCGAATACTTCTTCCATTACATCTACACTTGTCTCTATTTCTTCACCGACTGACGGCAGGCGCATTATCTCCATGTTTCTTATTGCACCAATAAAACCAAGCTGTATTTCTTTCTTTAGTATATATTTATTTACATAACCTATACGGGCTGCGCATGTCTGAGCTATGTTTTCAATAAGCCCCGATGCACTCATGCTTTTGCCATCTACGAATATATTGCTTTCCTTTATGACGGTTCGCGTAACAGTCGTCCGCTCATCTATATGAACGAGTGTGCCCACCATAACAAAAGGCTCCTGTTGAGGCAATAATTCGTGTATGTCAATTAGCCTTAATACAGGCTCTTGTGTATTTGCTTCGTTGAAAGTCATCATAACTCAGTTTGTGTCTATGCCCAAAAATCATGGAAATTATACCATTGTGTAGGATATTTCTCCACCATACGCTGAAGCTCGTTAGCGTAGCTTTGCGCCAACTGCCGTATCTGCTCTTTACGTGGTGCAGATTTGTCATAGCCAAGTGAGGCTACATAAACGGTGTAGTCCTTCGTTCCTGTTTTCATTACGTTCACAGATATAACATCTAGACTACGCATTGTTGCTACTGCAAATGGCCCAACAGGAAAGCGTGCCTCTTCACCGAAGAACATTGCATTTACTGTTTTTGAAGAACCGACTATTCTATCAGCGGGCATACTTACTGTTTCATTCTGTGCCAAAGCCTCATTTATCAAGAAAAGATGGCTCATATCCGGCATTACAGGTATCATGCGTATATTGTTACGCTCCAACTGTTGCCTGCGACCTTCCATTACAGTAGCTTTCTCACCGCCAAACACCAAGGCATTGAAGCGTTTTGTCTTTGCCTTCAACGAATAGCCAGCCACCTCATAACATCCTATGTGCGAACTTAATTGCATGAAGGCTTGCGGTTGCTCTGCAAGACGCTGGAAATATTCATATCCATCAACACTCACCTTAAAGCGTTGCCCTGCAAACATAGCGAAGCGGTCAACCACAACCTGAGCAAACAAGCAGTGGTTTACGTATGTTGCCCATGCAGCACGTGCCCTTCCATACCGAAGTCTTATGCGAAAGAATCTGTAAGCCGTTGTTCGGCTATGATTAGTGTTCAGCAACAGGCAAACGGGAATTACGAAGATTGCGGTAAATGCATACAACAGACGCACATCCATCCAGCGCAACGTTGCCACAAGTTGCCGGTGCATCCATCTGTTGCCGAAAGTCGTATTCTTCACTGTTTAAGCTACCTTGCTCTCGATATAGTCGCAGAACTGACTGAGTGTTACAACGCCCTGCATCTCTTCAGGCTTTATTTTAAAGCCGAAATTCTTTTCAACGATAACCACAATATCAACGAAGTCAAGGCTATCTATGCCAAGATCATCCTTGAGTTTTGCGTCTGGAGCAATTTTGTCTTCGTCTATCTCCAAATCCTCTATGAGGAAATTTCTTACTTTTTCTTCGATTTCTGTTCTTTCCATTTATATATATTCCTTTTTATTTTCTTTTCATTCTCTGATTTTACATTCCAGGATAGTATGCCCCTGCCCTATTCCATCATGAATAGCCACAACGTTCAGCCCGGCACGTTCTATTTGTCGCGACATATCATCTGAATGATACATCTTACTGTTACCATTTGCCATGACAGTGAAATATACGCTTGTCATTGTCAAACACAATGAAGCTGGCTCATATTTCTGTCTGTCCCAAAATGTTTCCATTATATATAAGGTAGTGTTTTTATCCATTACCTTTGCTGCACGCGACAATATACTAACGATTTCATCCTCGGAGAAACAGTCAAGAAACTGGCTCATCCAGATAGCGTCCCATTGACCATTTGGCAGTTGATTGCTTTTGTCAAGGATGTCGGTAGCAAAGCTTTCTATGCGCTCTGCTCCCGACTTTCCTTCAATATTTTTGTGCATCATGCCTATTTGCCCCGGTAGATCTACGATAGTAACGTTTACATCGGAGTTATATTCTACACATCTCAAGGCAAAGCGTCCGGTATTTCCCCCAACATCCATAATATTCTTGGGCTTTTTCCCGAATAAGATGTCAAGAGCCGTATCAAACGAGTGGTCACTATAGAAATGATCAAATCCAAACCAGCTTTTCTGTACCTGTGGTTCAAGTTGCGACAGTCCCTCATATATGGTTTTCCAATTGCCCAACGTTTTAAGTCCAGCAGGCATTCCCTTTTCCAACGCCTCATCGAGATAGAACAAGCCGCGATAGTTCACGTCGTGATTGAAATCGATGTTTGCGCGCGTAGCAGGATCATTAAGCAGAAACCATCCCGTTTTTGATAAAGAATAACGGTCAGTCTCTTTGTCCACGAGTATTGTCCCCGCACTTAGAGAAGCTTCAAAGAGTATTTTCAAGGCATATTCCGAAAGTTTCGTTTCTGCCTCAACCTCCTTCAGCGTCATACCGTCAAGACTGTTACGCAACAAGTCCATTAAGCCATACTTTACCATAAGCCTTGACACTTGAAATATCACAGGACTCCAAGCTATGAACTCAGCCATACGTTGTGCCTCACGTGCCGACAACTGCTCTTTGGTGTAACGTTCTGCCTCTGATTTGAATAGGTTCATTTGTATTTGTTGTTTGTATTCTATCGCTACATAATATCAGTTTTTCACATAATCTGCCAATATCTTGCCCAGATTCTTTCCACTGTCTTTATAACCGTCGCCCCAAAGGTTTGCCATGGAACCGAAAGTCCCTCCTTTTCCTTTAACTTCAAACACAACAAGCGTATTTCCGTTTTTGTCTACAACAGAGCACTTATTGACGTTTGTGCCTTTTCTTCTTATCTGCAACGGCTTAACAACAACAGTGTAGTCTGTCTTGGCATTAACAACGACATACGCTTTTGCTGATTTTAGTTTGCTGTTTACTCCGTCAACCACATGTTCCAAGACAGAAGGTTTCAGCTCATTCTCCAATTCATTCTTTGCGTCGTATTCCGGTTGCTCCGCCTGTCGTGCCTTTAGCCAGTCTGCAACGTTTTTATCATCAATTGTCATTTCAGAGAAATCAACCACAAGGTTGAGTTTTTTTTCTCCTTTTAAAGAAGGAGCCTTGCCCTCAAATATTACTTTCTGCGCATTAACGCAAAGGGTAAGCAACAATGCTGCTGCCAATGATATGATTTTTTTCATGATTTTCTTTTTTAAAATTAGTAATAATATTGGCAGGAAATCCGAAGATTAAGCCTGCCCCGTTTCCTTTATGAAGCTCTTTTTCTATTTAAGCTTTGCGGTCTTATTACCCAAAAGATAGAATGTTGCCCCAAAGCATTCCTTTGGCACAAAGTCCGTCCCGTCCATAGCCTTGAATATATCTACAGTCGAAACAACCTGTTGCGTGGCAACATCAACGATTTCCAGTTTTCCCCACATCAATCCCTCATGCTTTGGCACGAATCCGAATGGTTGGAAACGCTTGTCTATGTTTGTTATCTTTAGCACAAACTTGTATTTCACTCCATTATCCGAGGTTGACAGTTTCAAATGCTTAGACTTACTATTGAAACCATCCATATATTTTCCGAAACAATCACTGAGAACAAAGTCGTAATCTTCCTTCAATCCTTCTTTCAGATCCTTGGTATAGTCGTACTTGGCTTCACTCCAATCGAATACGAGCTGCGCAGATCCGTCTGTTTCCATTATTCCTTTTAAGTTCTCTTTTCCTGTAAAACCTTTGAATGGGTTTCCTGCAATAGCTACCATGCCTATAAGCATGAATAACAACAAGGTTAAATTCTTTTTCATAATCTTTTAGTTTTAGTGAATAACTTTAGTTTTATATATCTCATTTATTGAATCTCTTTATCACAAGCGCAGAGTTCGTTCCCCCGAAGCCGAAAGAATTGCTCAGAACTGTGTTTATCTCCATTTCTACGGTGGTTGCCGCGATATTCAGTTTCTCTGAATATTCGTCTGGATTATCGAAGTTTACATTCGGGGCAACAAAGTTGTTCTGCATCATTAACGTACTGTATACTATTTCCGATGCTCCAGCCATCCAGCATTCATGACCTGTCATTCCCTTTGTGGAAGAAATGAGAGCATGTTTCCCATGGAAAAGACGGTCAAGTGCAATTGCCTCATACATGTCTCCCTGGTGTGTACTTGTTGCATGGGCGTTTATGTAATCTATATCTTCTGCCTCAACACTAGCACAATTCAGCGCACGGCTCATTGCCAACACACTACCATCGTCAGACGGCTGACTGATTCCTCCCCCATTGCTTGAGAATCCATAGCCAACAACCTCTGCCAAGATTTCTGCCCCTCGCGCCACGGCATGATCATAGTCCTCAAGCACGAGTGCTGCTGCTCCGCCACTTGGTATAAGTCCGTCGCGGTCTTTATCAAACGGTCTGCTGGCTTTTTCCGGTTCATCCATGCGCACAGAAAAGGCTCCAAGCGCATCGAACGAAGCCATGGAATAATAGTTCGTCTCTTGTGCGCCTCCGCAGAGCACCATCTCCTGCAATCCTTGTTTTATCATCATGAAGCCAAGACCAATAGAATGGCTTCCCGAAGCACAAGCCGAACTTACGGTAAAGTTAACGCCACGCAGGTGGAATATTGTGCTTAGGTTCATGTTTACTGTAGAGTTCATCGATTGGAATATCAACCCGTAGCCAAGCATTGCCGAGTCATGTTTCTCATCCATTATCTTCGATGCCTCTATGACGGGTTGTGCTGAGGAGTCATTACCGAAGATGCAGCCTACTTCGTTCTTCATCAGGTACTCATCTGTGATGCCGGCTTGCGCAAAAGCCTGTCGGCTCGCCATATATGCATACTTTGCCTCTTCCGACATTCCTGCACGCGTATGGCGGTCAAGCATCTGTTTCGTTATCTTTGGCTCTTCAACTATTCCCGTGAGTGCCGAACGGTATCCGTATGTCAGGCGTTCCGGCTGAACACCTATGCCCGACTTTCCTGCATACAACGCTTCTTTCACGGTATTAAGGTCTGTGCCAAGACACGACCAGATTCCCATACCTGTAATTACTACTCTGTTTCCCATCACTACTATAATATATATAATGTATATAGTTCTTTTTTTAGAGGAACGTTTTTACGAATACAACCCTCCGTTTACGTTTATCACCTCGCCCGTTATATAAGCAGCCTCGTCTGAAACGAGAAATTCTACTAGCGCAGCCACTTCTTCCGGTTTGCCAAAACGTCCTACGGGCACCATTTTTTTCAGTTCATCCTGTGGCAGATCTTTCGTCATGTCTGTCTCTATGAATCCAGGCGCAACGGCATTCACCGTAATATTACGTGGAGCCACTTCCTGAGCGAGAGCTTTCGTTGCCCCAATGAGTGCTGCCTTTGCTGCGCTGTAGTTCACTTGTCCTGGCATTCCTTTCAATCCTGATAGAGATGCCATGTTCACGATTCTGCCTCCATGTTTGCGCGGCATCATGTGCTTAAGCAGTCTACGTGTTATATGAAAGAATCCTGTCAAGTTTGTATCAAGAACAGTTTGCCAATCCTCGTCCGACATCATGAACATCACGTTGTCCCGGCGCACACCGGCATTGTTCACCAATATAGAAATCCACTCATTAGGATGCTCTGCCTCCCATTTGTCGATTGCCTCTTCTATCGCTTCAGAATTTTGCGTGTCAAACGGAAGCAGTTCTGCCGTACCTCCGGCCTCTGCAATCTCACGTGCAGTTTCGTTTGCTGCCTCATTATTGCTCAGATAGTTTATTATCACGGCATAACCCTTTGCAGCCAACCTTAAAGCCACGGCTTTGCCTATACCGCGGGATGCTCCTGTTACCAGTGCGTATTTCATTATTGTATTTGTCGTTTCTTGTCCGTATTTATCGTGCAAAGATAATCAAATTATAATATCAACAAGAAAAAAGGAAGAAAAAACATTACTTTACGATTACGTTTACCCTCTGACTGCGTCACTTACTAAACACCAAACAAAATATTCTTTTACAGATTACCCATTTGACATCAATCTGCAAACTTGATATAACTTTAACAATCTTCACTCATAATGAAAAAACATCTTATCCTTTTTGCCGTTCTCTTAGGCTTTATTTCCCCTACTCTTGCACAAAAGCCCGTTCCCGAACGACCACGCATACTCATCAGTACCGACATTGGAGGCACCGATCCCGACGACAATCAGTCTATGATGCACTTTCTGCTGTACTGCAACGAGTTTGACACCGAGGGGATCGTTTCTTCTCCATCTTACGGTGATGGCAACAAGAGTGAGATACTACGCATGATTGACCTCTATGCCCAAGACTTGAAGAAGCTAAAGAAACATTCAAAGACCTATCCTTCACCCGACAAACTGCGTGCCGTTACCAAGCAGGGGCGGCATGGTACGGCAGCATTCGCTGGATACTCCGAGCCTACCGAAGGTTCTGAATGGATTGTAACGTGCGCCAAGAAAAAAGACAAGCGCCCGCTATATGTTCTTGTTTGGGGAGGTCTTGACGATTTGGCACAAGCTCTCCACGATGCACCAGAGATTGCAACAAACATCCGCGTATATTGGATTGGAGGCCCTAACAAAAAATGGAGTGTCAACTCATACATATATATCATTGAGCATTTTCCCGACCTGTGGTTCATTGAAAACAATTCCACTTATCGCAGTTTCATTGCCAACCGCAACATAAAAGACAAATACAATGCTTACTTTTATGAGAATTTCGTAAAGGGTTGCGGAAATCTTGGTGCCGATTTCTACAACTACCTCAAAGGCATTCCAAAACTTGGCGATACTCCCTCCTTGCTATACATGTTGGACGGCAACCCGGCACAACCGGAAAGAGAATCATGGGGCGGTAGCTTTGAACGTTGCTCACGCACGCCACGATCCGTTTTCAATCACACTACGACAGCTAAAGACACCGCACAGGTTTATTCCATCATTGAATGGCATGTGAATGGACCTGTGCTTCCCGACTCTTGCAGGCTAAAGCCCTACATAACGCTCCATATTGCCAAGCAAGACTGGCAGGGATACTACATCGGTAACGGAGAATACATGGTTAGATACAGCACCTACAAAATGGGCACCCAGCCATACAGCATAACGTCTACACTTAAAGGTTTCACCGAGCAAAATGGTTTCATAACCATCGCCAACGGATTTCCTGGCAAAGAAAGCTCCAATGACTATAAAGTAGGCTGCCAATGGTTTACCGACAAAGCTGCACCTGAGCTATATTGGAACGAACATCAGGGAGCCATGACGATTAGTAAATGGCGAAAAGCCATAATAGAAGATTGGGGAAAGCGCTGCAGTTGGCTTAAATAATAAATTACGAAGCATAACGCCATGCCGGGGTTATGCTTCTTTTCTTGCTGCCCTTTCGTTCATTATCTCCGCCATATTATCTGCTGCCCAATCGATTAGTTTATCAACTAAAGGAATAAGTGACAATGAACGAGGCGTTAGTGAATATTCCACCCTTGGTGGCACTTCAGCATAAACCTTGCGCTCAACATAGCCATCTGTCTCGAGTGTGCGCAGAGTGCTGGTCAGCATTTTCTGCGAAATATCCGGTATCTGCTTGCGAAGCGCATTGAAACGCAGTGGAGAACCACCGTTTCTTTTCAGTGTATAGAGAACCAACATAGACCATTTGTCACATATACGTGCCAATACATTGCGTATCGGGCAGTCTTTAAACACCTTTTCTTTAACTGCTATGGGCATAATTACTTTATTTTCTGCATTAGGCTACAAAAGTAACTTGCTCTCTTATTCTCACCAAACATCTATAGTTAATATTCCGTAATTCTGTTTTTCGCAATTCTCTCTGTAACAGGCTATCGTTACCTTCCTGTAACTATCTTACGATGATGTGCCTTCTTGTAGTAACGGGAAAGGTGGGATAACTTTGCGGATGAAAACAATAATGTTCAACAAAAATACAGAAACAGGATGAAAGAGACAAAGACTATTTCAAGTGCAACCAACTACACAGCAGTTAACTTCGGCAAGCTAAGTGAAATCAAGGATTACGTCTTGCAGTTGGCTCCAGGAGTGAGCATACCCGGCAAAGTGTTCGGTGGGCAAAGTGTCAACGCCACAGGAGCAGAGTTCTCATTCCAGTCGTTGGCACCAGGGCAGGAAGGACTTCTTCACACGCACAAGACACACGAAGAGCTTTACTTCTTCCTTGGCGGTAACGGAGAGTTTCAGGTTGACGACAACGTATTTCCTATAACAGAGGGTAGCGTGGTAAGAGTTGCACCTTCGGCAAAGCGCACGCTTCGCAACAACTCTTCAGAACCGCTTCTTATGATGTGCGTGCAATACTGCGCCAACACATTCACTGCGGAAGATGCCGCTGACGGTGTTATTCTCTAATAACGCTGTACTGCTCTCGGCATATTTATAACGAAAGGGGCAAGACACTTGATAAATGTGTCTCGCCCCTTTCGCCATAATAGCGTCTCTATATTCGGTTATTGTTTTTTCATTGCTTTCAGCACTTGCTGGGCAAAGCTTTTCATTCCTTTTACTGACGGATGACCATTCTTCTTGTCTATGTCCTTTAGCTTAACAAGTGGCACATTGTAGTGACGGCAAATCTCCTCCACCGATACATTTATTTCATCCTTCAGCTCAGAATTCAAAATGAAATATATGTCAACATTGGGATAATGCTCCTGCATGTCGTTCAGCATTTTTGCCATTGCCGGACGAAACGAGTAGAGATCCGTCCCTGTCCAATCGGCATACTTATAGTCACCTATTGGTGAATTTGCCCAACTGTCGTTGGTTGCTCCACATATCAATATTATGTCTGGGTTGCCAAGCTTCGTGGCACGCGTCAGAAAAGAACGGTCTGTATAGTCTACCCCCTTATAACCTGTGTTGCATACCGTTGCGCCAGAATAGGAATTAACAATGCCCAACTTGTAGCCGCCGTCCTTCACTACCTGCCACCACCACGTTTGTTCAACCTTTGCCACATCGGTGTGGTCCAGGTTAGCAGGCTTCTTGTACCACACGGCATGCCCTTCTGGCACGAAACCTTCGAATGTGGAATAAGAATCGCCTAATATTGCTACTACAGGTTTAACTTGCGCTGCTACCGACAAGCATGCCATGAGAAGCATACTGACAATAAATGATTTAATTTTCATTGGTTAGTTCATTTTTAGTTATTTCTATGTTCTCTTACCTACATACGGATAAGATATTATATGCTAGAGATTGTCTTTATTAAGCTGCAAAGTTAACGAATAACTAAAGAAACTCGACATAACTAACCCCATAAAAAAGAATAACAAGAATTGCCACATTTAATTTTTGTGCCTTTAAGATGGTGTCATCAACAGCTTGCGCTCATAACATGGCGTCCACGGCACTATGCGGCGAAGCCCACGGGGATGAAACAATAACCCCGCAGACTTTCATTTTAAACCCCACGGGCTTATGAACGGGAACTGCCGACTCTCATTTTGTAACGCCGCAGAAATATAAATTACACTGATTGTTAAAACAGGCGTAACATGTTTGACATATATTCGCCATACTTTTGCACAAGATTAAAAACAAACAAAATCAACACATTTTTTTATAAAAACAAATCTATTTTCAATCAAGATGAGAAAGGTTAAAAAGGAAAAGAGTTTTTCTACCAAGTGTTCTATTATTGCTGCTTTGACATTAACATTCATGGCCTTGCCAGGAAACGTGACAAAAGGCGTTGCACAGGATGCCGTTGCCACACAGACAGTCGGCGGACTGCAGGACGGTTGTAGGGTGAAGCCCACGGGATTGGAAAAGCGTCAATACACAAGCCGCGATAGTTGGAAGCAACTAAAAGGCACAATGACGTTCTATATGGCAAACGATCTTGGGCGCAACGGATACTACGACCAAAAGCCCATAGCAGAACTGATGGGCGAGATGGCGGATACGGCAGACCCACAATGCGTTGTTGCAGCAGGAGACATTCACCACTTCAACGGTGTGCAGTCAGTAAGCGACCCGTTGTGGATGACAAACTACGAAACGATATATTCGCATCCTGACTTGATGATAGATTGGTTCCCTATCTGCGGAAACCACGAATACAGGGGAAACACACAGGCTGTGCTAGACTATGCTAAGGTAAGCCGCCGTTGGATGATGCCTGCCCGTTATTATTCAAAGGTTTTTCAGAAGAAAGGCACTTCGGTGCGCATCGTTTTTCTTGATACCACACCTCTCATTGACAAATACCGCGAAGACAGCGATACTTATCCCGACGCACAAACGCAGGACATGCAGGCGCAACTCAACTGGCTTGACCAGACATTGAAGACAGCAAAGGAAGACTGGATAATAGTTGTAGGTCATCATCCTATATATGCCTACACAGAAAAGTCGGAGTCGGAACGCACCGACATGCAAAAGCGCGTTATGCCAATACTGCACAAATACGGCAATGTAGCAATCTACGCCTGTGGCCACATCCATAGTTTCCAGCACATTCGCATGAAAGGTGACCCGATAGACTACGTTGTCAACTCGTCTGCATCGCTCGCACGCCCGGTTAAGGAAATCGCAGGAACAGTTTTCTGTTCGCCAGCCGATGGATTCTCTGTTATCTCGGCAGACAAAAAGCAGCTACGCTTGCATATGATTGACAATGCCGGCAACATTATCCATGAAATAGTTAAGGACAAATAAAAACTGCCACTCAAGTAACTTACAAAAACGCACACTGATGAAAAAATCATTTATCTGCGGAGCACTACTTGCCGTCACGGCAACAGTTTCATATGCCCATACGATTGATGGCATGGTGAAAGACAATAAGACTGGTGAACCGCTCATTGGCACTGTGATAAAAGTTAAGGAACTGCCCAGTATAAGCACCACAAGCGGTCTCGACGGCACATTCTCTCTGCACGAATTGCCTAAGAACGGCCATTACACGTTAGTAGTTACGTACCTTTCCTACAAGACAAAAGAGATACGGGTTGACGTATCGGGCAAAGAACGCATAGAGATACCACTTGACGAGGACACGCAACAACTGGGCGAAGTAGTGGTAACGGGACACCACGAATACCACAGCGACCGCAGCGCCATTGACTTGGAGAAGAACGCCGGCAACGTGCTCAACGTAATGAGCCAGCAAAGCATACAACTATCGCCTGACGTAAACGTGGCCAGCGTGCTGCAACGCGTGTCGGGCGTAACGATGGAGCGGGACGCTTCGGGCGAGGCTTCTTATGCTATCCTTAGAGGTATGGACAAACGCTACAACTACACATTGGTAAATGGCGTGAAAATACCTAGTCCTGACGACAAGAACCGCTACATTCCGCTCAACATCTTCCCATCAGACCTTATGGACAGGCTCGTTGTAACCAAGTCGCTGACGGCAGATATGGAAGGGGATGCCGCCGGAGGAGTGGTAGACATGGTTATGAAAGACGCCCCGTCGCACTTTCAACTTCAAGCCAACGGAGCAATTGGGATGAGCGACTATTTTTGGAATAGCAACCGCGACTACCTGTCGTCCGACCGTTCCAACACCACGGCCAAAGCTCCTTACGAAAATTTTGGCAGCGAATACAAGGCTACAGCGGCAGATTTCAAAAACGGAGCTACCTCCATAAGCCGCCATTCCATGCCGGCACCAAACTTTATCGGTGGCCTCTCGGTTGGCAACCGCTTTTGGCACGATCGCCTCGGTGTAATGCTCGCAGCAAGCGTGCAGAACATCTTCCGCGGCACAGAACGCACATACAACTCGGTAAAAATGGCTTCCGGACAACAAGCCATGTATATCTCCAACCTGCAGCACCGCTACTACAGCATACATGACCTCACAATGGGCGCACATGCAAAGTTCGATTTGCAGTTGGGGAACCACAAACTGGAATGGTACAACATGCTTGTGAGCACCGATTCACGCAGCATCAGATACAACAATTCCGTGAATACCGAATACATTGATGCGGAAACATATACTCAAGATGACGAAACACGCTCCATGGAGCAGAAACAAAGCGTGTTTGCCACAGAACTAAAAGGTACGCATCGGTTGACTAATGCTTTTACCCTAGACTGGGCGGGAATCTTCTCTGAAGCGAAATCAAAAGATCCAGACCGCGTTTATCTGACACTGACCAACACCGTTGAAGCAAACACTGCTGACGGCAGTTCTATTTGGAGCGCAGACAAGAGTATTGTCAAGACGCTGCCAAAAGACATGGAGCGCAGATTCCAGCACAACGACGACAAGGACTTGGCTGGATATGTGAACATGACATATGACATGCGACTGACAGACAACTCAAATGCTGTGTGGAAAGCTGGTGCACAGTACCGCCGCAAAGAGAGAAACAACCGGTACTACTCTTATATTTTCGGACCTCAAGATATTTCGCAACAGCTTGACGGCAATGGTTTCGACCAATTCCAAAACATTGAGTGGACCTGCAAAACTCCATATAGCCAGGCTTCGCAGCTGAACTATAACTCAAAAGAACACATTGGAGCGGCATATGCCATGGTTACTCTTAAGAGCAACATCGGAGAGCTGAATGTAGGTTTTCGTGCCGAGCACACTAACCAAATATACACCATGCTCCAAAAATTCCGCAACATGGGACAAGTGGGTGAACAGAGCTACTGGGACTACCTTCCATCGGCAAGTTTGAAGTGGACACCCACGAAGAAAATGAACGTACGCCTCTCTTACTACCGCAGCATTAACAGGCCGGGATTCTATGAAATTGTGCCTTACCAGATTATGGGTGAGGAATACATGGAAAAAGGTAATCCTGACCTAAAGAGGGCACGCATCGACAATATCGACTTGCGTTGGGAATGGTTCCCGTCAAAAACGGAACAGATATTCGCTGGCGTATTCTACAAATATCTGAAAGACCCTATCGAACAAGTATTCGTTACATCCGACGGAAAGATTGGCAGTGGAGCAGACGCTTACTACACGCCCGACAATCTCGGAAACGCACGCAATATGGGTTTTGAAGTGGACGTAATTAAATATTTGCGCCATTTCGGAGTGAAAGCCAACTATACATACACGCACTCTAGCATTACGACAACAAAGCGCCAATACAAACAAGGGAGTGCCGAATACGAAGAGGGAGTAAAGCAAACACGCCCACTCGTGAACCAAGCTCCACACACGGCAAACCTGTCGCTTCTTTACAAGGATACCGACCACGGGTGGAACGCACAGTTGGCAGCATCGTTCACTGGAGTGAAACTCGCACTCGTCTCTCCATTCAAGGATGCAGACCAATGGGACAAAGCAATGTTCGGACTTGACCTCAGCGCAGAGAAAAAATTTACCAATGGACTGAGCATCTTCTTTAAAGCGAACAATCTGACCGATGCTAAAAGGGAAAGATACTTGAATACTGTGAATCAGAGCAATCTGCAATACGAAGGGCAGAAGTCTGACCGCACTATAGTTGGAACATACAAATACGGACGCACATTTTTGTTGGGAGTGCGCTACACTCTATAAGGCTTTCCCAATTGCATTCCCACGACAACAACATTAAATCAAAAAAGAAACAACAAAGATAAAATTATGAACAAGATAAACTTTCTTGCCTGTATGCTCACCATAGGAGCAACGACAATGTTCTCAACATCTTGCGAGAACGACAATATCAACCCTTACGACTATGTCAGCAAGACTGACACAACAAACCAAGGCTCTACCGATGCCATAAAAACCCTTATCGCCGAATACCCCAAAGGCTCAATAGTATGGACAAAAGATACCACTCTGACGGAGAGCGTGGAAATTCCCGTTGGCACTTCCCTTTACATAGAGCAGGGAGTAACCGTTACTTGTAAGTCGGAAGTGAAAGTACCGATTGAAATCGTTGTACTTGGCAACCTCTACTGTATGGGGACGGCAGAGAAGCCCGTTACGATAACATCTGATACCAAGAAGCCTGCTGACTGGGGAGGCATAATCTGCGGTTACAATGCGGAAGAAGTTGTTCTGAACCATGTGGATATTGCATACGCTGGTGCAACACCAACAGAATCATCCGCTTCGTTCCAAAACAAACTCTTCAAGACAACTATTGACGGCGGCGTGCCTGCATTCCATTTCTGCAACGTAAACGGAAAATTCATAATGGCAAACAGCTTTTTCCACGACAACTACAACGACCAAACCTACTTTACTGGAGGTAACGGCATAATAATAAACAATGTATTTGCCGACAGTGGAAATGCTGCCGATGGCGGCGAAGCAATCAACGTAAAGTCGGGATGCAAACTGGATATTGCCAACAACATTATCTATAACGCCTGCACCAATGCATTCAAGCTCTCTAACGCCGGCAATAGCGAGACAGTGCCACTGACGGAAATGACCGTTTACAACAACACTATTGTAGACTGTGGCTGGCGACGCTCCAAGAACAAGAAAGGTGGCTCTATATGGGTTGAAAAAGCAGCACGCCCCACTTTGGTGAACAACTTGATATACGACTGCCGTTTCGGTTTGAAACAACCTAAAGAGGACGGAGTTGACATGACAAATAGCCGCCTTACGCCAAACTATTATTACGCTTCTACCGCTACTGGCGTGACACAGATGGAAAAGGGTGCGAGTCTGGGAATTTGGTTAGACACTGACATCCATAGTTCCGCTGCCGGTGAGAATGACCCACTGTTTAAGAATTTTAGCCAAAACCCGAAAATGAACGTAAACTGCGAGGTTGACGACACGGAAAAAGGAGCGCCATTACCATACGACAAGACATGGAATTTCTCTCTCATGAGCGGAAGCATGGCACTTGCAGGCGGCGTAACCGACTTTGAGCGTATATTCCCCAACGGACTTGCTTTCTTCGGAATGAAAAAAGTGTCGTTCGTTGACCCACTTTATGACCAAAATTATTACTTCTGCGCACCATTGCCCACAACCCGCTTCGGGGCAATGCTATAAATAGAAACGGAATCTATTTCCAAGCAAACAAGACTAAAGAAAAATCCGGGACAAGCAACCGCCTTACACGGTTATTTGTCCCGGATTTTCTTTTTATAGTCACCATAGAATAGGTGGTTATTCTATCGTAAGCTTGTCGAAAATCATTTTATCTATACCCTCGCCTGTCACTTTCACCTTGTATGAACCGGCATTAGTTTGGCTACCTGTGGTAATGCTTGTGTTGCGTCTCTTTGTTTTCTTTTCAGGCGTCTTTACAAACGTTACATCGTCTTCTTTATAGACGACACCGTTAAGGTCGGTAATCTTAACATGCAGCATGCGCTCCTTTTCTGGATTATAATAGCGGAAACGCAGAGCATAGACCTTTGCTACGCCTACATTGTATTCAAAAACAATAGAGCCTTTACCAGGAATGCCATCGGCTGTAATGGCACTGTTCGTTTTGGGAGGCAACAGACTGTCTGGAGTTGTTGTGTACTTCTCTTTTTCGAAATCAGCCCACATCGTTTTGCTTTCTTTTGAAGGCTTCAATACTACGGGTTTCATATCCGCATCTTTTGTTGCTACTGCAATGGCGGAAATGATTGCCTGCCCTGCATTAACGCGTGGGAAATTTATGCGTATTTCCCCATTTGTGTTGTGTACATTTACGACACGCTTGTAAGGTCGTCCGAAACGTGCCTGTCCCCATAGGTCAAGGTTGCGGATATATACGGAATCATTCACGGCAACATCGAAGAGTCGCAATCCCTCGCAATCAGTAACGGGCGAAGCACCGCGTCCATACCATGGCTCTATGAAATACAACTCTACGCGATAGTCACCAGGAGCAGCCGGTATTGAATACGACAGAAGATGTCTGCCGAAACGTGACGTGTGGAATAATGGCGACGCAAAGAGCGTTGGATTATATGTCTGGCTGGCCTGATAAGGATTTGTCTCTTTTTTAAACTTGTCTGCCCAAGACGTAGACCAGTTGGTGTTGTCTTGATTCCATGTCAGTCCATAGCTATCTGTATAATCATCTCCTCCGCAATTGATACGTGCTATGTAGTTGTATCCGTTTTCTGGCTTTAGTATCAGCTCATCCCAAGCATTATATGAAGACAAGGCAAGAGAATCTGCTGTGGCTACCTTTCCGCCATTCCATGCCTTAGCTATAAGAGCATGACCTTTGTCCAACGGAACATTGCGGAAAAGGAATAGTGTGGTGTTGCCCGCGGGCTTCTGTTGCGTTTGCGCCCAGTCTCCACACGATAGTGTCACTTTTTCACAATTGCTATATACACGGATACTGTCGGAATGAATGCCCGGAACAATGTATACCATGGGTTCTGCAGAAGCGTTTATATAATGGGACTTATACATATAGTAAGCGTCCGTAGGCTGTTCCCACGTGGTGAAAAGACCTTTATGGTTGAATGGTCCCACCTTATCCACCAAGCGATATCCCTCTTCAGGCTGGCGACGACCCGGATTGTCGTGGCTTTGAAGAGTCCAAAGGAACTGTCCGCAGACACTATCCTTTACGCTTTCTGCCAGTTGCACCTTACGCTCCAGTATGTCACACTGCTTCTCCTCCGTATAGCGTTCGCCACTATGGTTGCCAAGAGTGCGCCATGCACCATATTCACCATTGAGAAGTTGGTCGGGACGGGAGAGTTCTTGAGCATAGTCTTCTAGTTTTCCTCCATAAGTTCCGCTCCAGTTTTGAACAACGTTCCAATCTGTTCCCTCTCCACCATTGCAAGTTGTTATAAGACGTTGGTTTCCACATGTGGGATCGAGACTACGGATTAGTTCACTGCACTCATGTGCAAATTCTACGGGGATTGTGCTTTCATTCTGAAGACCCCAAAGAATTATTGACGGTGAGTTACGGCGCTCTTTCACCCATTTCACAAGATGACGCTTGAAGCTCTCTTTAAACTGCGGAGTGTCATACCATATATGTGCGCTGAACTGCGGCCACCACAAAAGGCCTTCTTTGTCGATAAGCTGCTTATAATAGAGATTGTGCGGCTGATGTGCATCACGGAATGCGTTGAAGCCAGCACTGCGCACTTCCTTTATGCGTGCTTCTATTTGCTGCTTGCTGAAGGCATGACTTTGGCCAAATAGGTGTTCATATTCGCATGTTCCATTGATATACTGCGGCTTACCATTGATATAGAAGCGTTTGTCGCCATCGTTACGCGTGAGAGGCCATGAAATTGTACGGAAACCGAAAGGTGTAAGCAAATCATCTGTAGCTTTCCCCTCGCGCTTTACCATTGTATTCAAGTTATAAAGATATGGCTTTTCTATTGACCATAGCTTAGGATTGGCAATGGCTGCTTGTTGGCGTATGGTCTTTGTTTCGCCGGGCAGCAGCGTCACATCGTCAGTAAGGCGCACAACCTGTTTGCCCGCCGATTCGCTGAGTTTGTTTACAAGTGACACTGTTACTGGTTTGCTGTCATAATTCTTCAGTTCGGTATCAACGAAGACACTGTCGGTTGCTTGGTTGCTCCACACATGCACGCCGAACGGTTCTATTCGCACCTTATCCGTGATTTCCAACTCAACGGGTCTGAAAATGCCAAATGGCTGGGAGCCTTCGCTAAATCCCCATTCTGAGCTGCATCCACCGCATACCCACGGCATGTCTGTTATACCCTTGGGGTGAGAAGCGCGTACCTCCAGTCTGTTTTCCTTCCCCTTAAGCACATTGGCGGTAATGTCTATCGTTTCAGTTGTACGCCCTATATCATACGAACCGAGTTTCTTCCCGTTAAGGAGTATGTCACAATATGTCCCGACACCTTCAAAACGCAAGAAATACTCTTTCCCGTCAATGTCGGGAGCAAGAAAAGATTTCTTGAAAACTGCCTTACCGTGAAGATTGCCGTGCTCCTTCTGCAATGCACCGTAATAGTCGTCAAGGTTAAATGGAACATCCTTGGTAAAAGTCTCTCCATTGAATGTCACTTGCCATTGCGCATCAAGGCTTTGCGTGAGACGTTTGCCTACTGGTTCGGGAGTGGGGAAATTCACTTCACTCATGCCCATAGGAACACTTGTTGCAACGGCAATTCCTCGTTGCCCGCTATTGTTCACAGCGCAATAGAAATGATATACAACTCCATTGTGCTTTACAACATAGCTTTTGTGGGCAAACATCTCGTCGTATGGCTTCGAAGGCACTATGAGGTCAGCCCCTTGCCAATCGTTCCAATGTATTAAATCATAGCTGGCAGCAAATGTATTGTAGGCATAATACTCGCGTGTTGGGTTGAAAGCGGAGAAATAAAACATGACATACACGTTGTCCATCTTTACGATTTGGGCATCTCCTGTTATTGTCCCGTCGGTATCATGGGCAAAAATAGGATTGCCACTATAACGTGTCCATTTCTTCATGTCGTTAGAGAATGCCACACCAATACGTTCACCTTTAGGATGGGTTGCATTCTTTCCGCCAGCGTTATAGTACATCATAAACTGATAGCCGAATAGTTTCTTATCTATACGGTAAACATTGCTTTTGTACTGCGTCATCTGCTCCCACCATTGCGAATTTTTGTCTTTGTATGAGAGAACAGGCTTGTTGAATGTTTCCCAAGGATGCGCTGTTGTCACGTCACCGCGCGTTGCTGCAAGACCGATGCTCAAAGGAGCATTTACAGCCTCATAGCCTGTGCCTTCACCCCCGATGTATGTCATCCAATAATGTCCCTTATACTTTTCTATGTTGTAAGAGCCACCCCAGTTCCAATCCACAAGGGAGGGAAAACCTCCGCGTTGGTTTTTGTCCCAGCCGTCTTCGGCATATTCCAATATGCGTCCAAGTGTTGTCCAATGTAGCAGGTCGTCACTCGTAGCAAGCCACGTTTCATAGCCACGTCCGTCTGTGCCCCCTTTCCCATTGTAACACACGTATGTCATGAACCACTTGCCGTCTTTCGAGAAAACCGTAGGACAATCTATCTTGTGGCCATTATCCTGAGGAGCTACGACAAGTCCGTATTTATAAGGAGTTTTGGCATTGTCATAGATTTTCTGCATTTCCGTTTGGCTTACGACCTTATGCTTAATGGGGACAGACTTTCTACGTGCTGCGGTTGCAGTTATTGTGAATGCGGCACAAATAGCCAACACAAAATATAGTCTTTTCATTCTATACAAAATACTTTAATATTCAAAACATAGTAATATAACGATACCGTTACATGAAGAGCCAATCGACTTCAGTGCCTGCTCCATTTAGCTTGGCATCGCGTATCTTTATGTCAGACTCGGTAAAGCCCGCCACCATAATTATACCTTTCGGGAGGTTTATGACATGGTGACCTGCACTGAAATGGTAGGCATGTACATTTGCTATCGGCATATTCGCCATTATCACGGCATTGCTCAAAACAGGTTCCGCTTGTCCGTATTCGTTGCCTGTAGCATCAACTTCAAGCTTCGGCGGGCGTGCAAACTTTGTCTGGTCGTCTACGAAGAAGCCTACAAGCATCTTTACAGGCCGGGCAGCATCAAACTCAATGGTTATCCCGTTTACTCGCGCTGTATCACGATTGAGCAAAAGAGCCTTCATGCCTGCGAGTTCCTGCGAGACAGTGTCTATAGCCTCATCACGTCCTTCAAAAAGGCGTGCACCTTTCACTAGATTTACGGTTTTATAATTACCCAAAAGTTTCACACAAGGCTTCTTCCCGTTAAGTGCATCATCGGCTTTAGCAATTACGGAAGCAGTAGAAACGGTCTTGTCTACTGTAGTCAAACTTTGTATGTTCTTCTTCAAATTATCAAGTTCGTCCTGATAAATGGGCATCATTTCCTTCCAAGTGGAGAATTTACCACCATCCCCTCCAACAGGTATACGACGTTGGGAAGTTAACATACTATTCGCATAGTGATAGGTATCCTTTGTCTTGTCTACAAGTTGTGCGTAATATTCGTTGCTCTTCTCCAGCAATGGGACAGCACGTTCAAGATAACTCGTTTGTTTGCTCCATTTGTAATTAAGCACTTGTTCTGCGGCAAGAACTTTATATTTGAACGAGTATGCGAAGTCACGGTAGCAGCGAATATCGTTGACAAGACGCTTAAATTCATCACTATTCTTCGTTATTCCAGAAGAAAGACCTTCAAGAGCTGCTACAGCCTTGTCGCCATGCGCCACACACTGGTTTACTATATCTAGTGGCAACTCCCCGATATGCTTCTCGTGCTTCCATTCTTTCTCGACATACTCTATGAGTTTCTCGCCTGTCGGCCCACAACTTTCGTAGAAACCTGGATAAATTGTATATTTGTAAGGGTTAACGAGCTGACTTATCTTCATGCCGAGAAGCAGACATTGACGATTACCTTCAGTTATGCCGAAACGTCTGATAAGTTTTGGTGCTATTTCGCCGCTCTCATCATAGGCTTCAAGAATACGTTCCGCCTTAAGAGTGTCAATTCCATAGTATTCGGCAAGAGTCTTCTTCCAATATGTTTGGTCTGCCCCTCTATGGCAGTTCCATGCGTAACGCCCCCATGCGGAATACCACATCCAGTCGCGGTCAATCTGCAACTCACGACTTCCATTTGGAAGTTTGTCGGCAGTATAAGGCCAATCCCAATAGTTTGCCTGCGGATAGAGGTGAAGTCCGTTGGCATGGTGTACATTATGCATGGCCTGCACTGTTTTTTCTATAAACGCAGGTGAGCTCCAACGCCATGGTTCAAGGTTGGCAAGGATATGCACGTTACTTATATGTATCGGTGCAGCTGCTGCCAGCTGACGATGTGTTTCCGCCCAAGGGCCTTGCGGCTGGTAAGTTGTAAGCGATTCCCCCGTATATTTGCTCATCGTATAGATGTTTTTATAAAGAGGCAAGGCTTCATGGAGTACTCGTGGTCCATCGGTATCATGTGAACGCAAAATGATTGGCGGTTCATCAGTGCGCCCTGACGCCCGTAACCCATCCTTTATTCCTGGTATAATCGTTTCGTTCATCCATTTTATGTCATTCTCAATGCCAGACATTGCCTCTCCAAGACATACAAGGAAGCCTACATTGGGATAATTCTCAATGAAAGCGGCTATACTTTTGCGGGTATAGTCGGCCACAAGCGGAGTAATAGGACGGTTGCGGTCTTGCGTCTTTATGCCATAGTGGTCGGCAAAAGGCTTGGATACAATGATATTATAGAACATCTGTATAATCCTTATGCCACGTTTGGCAGCCTCAGAAGTTAGGAACGAGAACATTTCTTGATTTTTCTTCATCGTAGCATCGTCAACCTCGGGTGCGAAGGGATAGTCTTTGAGTTTTACCAACGACGCAAAAGGATGTCCGTTCCATAGAAATACCGCATTCATATTGTCTGCAGCAAGCATATCAAGATACTTCACCCATAGCTCCTTATCGTAGAACCATGGGAAATTTTCCGGTGTATAAGGATATTCATATACTTTATGTCCGGGCAGGTAAACCGTTTTCTGCAATCCTACACAAGCTCCACGAAGCTTCATCTCTGGAGCGTCCACTATAGTATAAGGTATCGCAAGCGTGTTGTTCTGACGAAAATACTCCACCACTCTGTTTGCCCCATATATCGCGCCAGAAGCATCGTTTCCTACAATGCGTATGGCCTTACCCTTGCGATATATGGAGAAGCCCTCATGTGGTTTCCCGATGGTGTCTTCTGCCAATCCGATACTGATTTTATATCCTTTTGGCATAGAAGAAAGATTGGCGGAGATAACAGATGCTGCATATTCCGTCTGCGGAAGTTTTTGTAATGTTGTTACTGTCGTAATCTTATTGCCGCCACATGCAGACAAGATGACTACAGTACCTAAGGCAAATGCTGTTTGTCTTATATTCATGTCGTTGAGTTATGTTGTTTAATCTATTTGCGCTAATATTCTATTTTCACCTCTTGTCCGGCAGGAATGTCGTAAGTATGTTGCCCTATAACAAGCGTACCCTTGCCGCCATCGCTTTTCACACAAACTGTTTTCCCGTTCATCTTCACATGAACAAGTCCGAAAGGTGTAGGCACACTACCTTCCATCCACTGCAATCCGCCCAAAACAGGTTTAACTTCATATTCTTCGTATCCTGGCTTTGTGGGTTTCACGCCTAGGAAATATTTGCCAAGCAGATAAATGGGGCTTGCTCCCCATGCATGACAAAGGCTCTTACCGTAAGGACGGCCATACATTGCAAGATGCTGAACTCCTTTATCATTTGGCGAATACTTCTCCCAAAATGATGTTGCACCTAGCAAGCACATTCCTCCCCAATAGGAAAGGATTTCTCGCAACATTCTTTCCTGTCCGCCAAGTTCACCAATTGCCTCTAATTCATAGAAGCGCATGTATGGTGTTGTTATAGGTTGTACTTCAGAATTCTGCAAGACAGAAGACAATATCGTCTGTTTGTCTTCATCACTTACCATGTCGTATATGACGGCAAACATGTTCGGGAACATCGTTATGTCGGTGTTCATCTGTCCGTCTTCTATTGCGTGCATGAAAGCCTTTGCATCTTCATTCCAAAAAGTAGGCTTCAGTTTTTCGTGTAGTGCATCAGCAAGGGCTGAATACTTCTTAGCATCTTCAAGATACTTCTCTACACTAAGACTACCTTGCGGGGGATTTGCCAATGGATTATGGGCAAGAGTATCAGCACAAAGGGCTATTGTTTGCAATGCCTTGCAGAAGAGAATCTGTTCAAAGCAAAGTATGCCACGCTTATGCATGGGAAAATCTACCCAATCAACAAAAATCCAATCGTCAGGCTTGCCCTCTGCCATTCCATCGGCATTGGTTCGTGAGATTACGTATTGCATCATTGTCTGCATACGAGGATAAATTTCACGAACAAAGTCAAAGTCTCCTGTATAGAGATAGAAATCATATACAGACTTAAACCAATAGAAGGTATAGTCCATAATGGTATTCACATGAGCCGTCACAGGATCTTTTCCGCGCAATTGGCGTATGGTGCGCTTAACACAGTCGGTATCAAACCGCAAGTAGTAGTTCATAAGGTATGACTGTATCGCATCTCCAGACCAAGTCCAACGGTCACGTTTAATTCCGTCTACAAAGAATTCGCGTGTGGTGAGGTCCATTGTGTCTGCTCCTATGCGCCAAATTTCATTGAGCATATAGTCGTCGCATTTAAAGCTGCCGCTATGCTTCTTGTCAAAAGGCGAGAATTCATAGAAGAAATCCAACGTATCATATTCAACGCTTCCTGTAATTTCTACCAAGATATACCGGAAAGCCTTTGAGCCCTTAACCATATAATCAACTTTGGCTGCATAGTCTATGTTGATATGATCAAGAGTTTCACAGAATTCTTTATCCATTGCCTCTTCGCGACTTTCACCGTAATAGAGACTCACCTTTCCTTTACCATGAAGTCCTGCAAGCAATGGGTAACCAAATGTTTCACGACCAAAATCATAAATACGACTTCTCTTGCCTATAATGTCTACATTTGCAGCATGCGACCTCACGCGTTTCAGTTCAAAAGTTGACGGAGGTGTTGTTCTCTTATTGAAATTCCATGACGCAGCTGGTACATATACACCTGAACCATGAGCCTGACCGTTTTCGTCAATCCATATTTTGTCTTCGTATGTAGCCAGCCAAGAACTGTTTGTGTTTACAGTTTTTCCTTTCACAAAGAGAGCGGGTGGGGTCTTTTGGTTATGGACTTTTATATTTAGCGAATGTTTACCTGGTGTCAAAGTGAAACGATCAGGCATACCGAACTGCAACTTTCCGTCTACCATCAAATTGAAATCGCCTTCTGTAGCTATGATTATTGTTTCGCGTTGCACAAGTGTTACCGTTGTAGAAAACTCCACTGTTACATAATGACTGTCTTGTTTCCAAAAGGGAGGAAACATGGCACCACGCTCTGTACGACGATTATTAAACTTGTTGCCTAGCCATATTTCAAAGTCACCGGGATACCATATCCAAGTGGCCTGGCCTATATTTGTCTTATTTTCCATTTATGCACTCAATCCTGTTATAAATTAGCCTTATTCATCTATTCATACATGGGAAATCTTTTTTTCACATTTGCCAATTATTATCAATCTTGCTGCCCTACCCCAACGTTTTTTTTGGGGGGAAAAGGCAACAAGTTGGATAAGACTTTTCAGTCAATATTTTCTCCGTATCGTTCCTTAGTAATTTGTTCCAATGATTTTCCACGCGTCTTAGGTGTCCATATTGCCCCTATAAGTAAAGAAACAATAAGCAAAGCCATCATAAGATAGGCTGCAAGTGTGAAGCCTTCACCTTGCTCACCATATATATATACGAATACAATACCCCATATAGCAGATAGACCACGAACCATGAAAAACATGATGCCCTGTGCAGCTGCTCTATATTTAGCAGGGAAAAGTTCTGATGCCCACAAAGCATAAAATCCCTGTACGGAGATACCACCTTGTATTCCCCAAAGAAGCGTGAAGAAAAGGAGACCACTCATACTGCCGATACCCACTGTTACGATCATAACCCACGCCAACACTGCTGCACCGACACCAACAATATATAACATACGTTGGTTAACCTTATCTACAAGCATAGAAAATACAAATGTCATGCCTATGATTATTACCCATTGGCCTGCAGATAACATGTTGGCCTCGCCATTTGAAAGACCACCTGCCGTTTCATAAATGTGCTGTTGGAAAAAGCCCATAACTGAACTTACTAGATTCCATGTGAGGTACATCCCTGCCAAGAAAAGCATGGTGCGCACATTAACTTTATTGCTGAAGAGGGTTCCAAATGAAGAAAAGACACCTTTTTTATCACTTGCCGTATTTTCACGTTGTGACTGTGCTGCTTTCCATTCTGCCGACTCGTCAAGTTGACGCTGCAGAAACCATGCGATAAGGGCCACAACAAATAGCGATGCAAAGACAATACGGCTACTGAATACATTTATTGCGGCTTCAGAAGCTCCAATGCCAAGTATTTCACTGGCAGACCGACTTACCAAAGGAAACAGAAAGCCTGCCTCTGCGCCATTTGAAGATGGTGCCAAAAACCAGCCAAGCAATAGGATTATAAGCGGACCGATGCCCCATGCCATCTGAGAAATACCAATATTACGTCCTCGATTACCAACCTCTGAACTTTCGGAAATATACGTCCACGATGCAGGAACGCCAACACCTACACTTATTCCGGTAATTAGAAATCCAGCCAAAAGCATGGGGAAATTCATTGTAAACACGATAAACAACACACCTAGCATATAAATAAGCATGTTGTAAGTGTATATAGCCTTACGACCATATTTATCAGCAAGAAAACCGCCAATAATTGCTCCGATTGCCGCACCCAAGCAATTTGCACTTATTGCATTGAGAAATCCAAGATGAACCTCTGTCAATCCCAAATATGCCTGCCACAAAGACAGTCCACTAGCGCCTGCCACTATAGCACCTGCATCAAGATAGTTCGTAAGCGACACTGCTATCGTACTCTTTAAACTTCCTTTATTTGTTCCCATAATTTCGATTTAATTTTAATTATCAAGTTGTTGGTTCTAGCGAAACACACAAAAAGATGTTGTTTCCCGCTTATATTATAACGTATTCGCAAGCAATATGTAACTTATTTAAGTCTAAGATAAGCATGCGAGCATTGCCTTATAAAAATATAGGGTCAGACAACGTATCTATTCCATTATTATTTAAAACAAAAATATCGAAGCCTATATTCTGACTCTTATGGAAAATTGGTAGTTCATTCCGTATTTATGGTAAAGCCGTTACGGACAAACTGCCATAACTTTGCGGCAGACAAACTTAAAAAGGATAGCAGAATGAAAAAATCATTACTTTTGGCATTGCTCTTGACCATTGTCTTGGGCATGCAAGCACAGAGCGGAAACAGAATGCTCGTAACCTATTTCTCGTGGAGCGGCAGCACAAAGAATCTTGCCGAGGAAATACAGCGGCAGACAAACGCGGACATTTACCGCATAGAGCCACTCGTACCTTACACTGACGACTATCAAACTCTTGCATACGACATTGCTTACAACGAAAAGGAGCAGAATGCACGTCCTGCTCTGAAGGACACACTCTCCACACTTAACGACTACAACATCATCTTCGTGGGTTGCCCTGTATGGTGGTATGATGCGCCAATGATTATCCACTCGTTCCTTGAATGTGAGGATTATAACTTTGCTGGCAAGACTGTGATACCTTTCTGTACATACGCCTCCGCTGCCTACGAGACGCTCAACGACATCATCAACGCAACGCCCGATTCTGAACATCTTGAGGGGCTTGGCACACGCGGTTCGCAGGGCAGCTACAGCCAAGTGGTGAAGAGTTGGCTCGACCGCATTGGTATAAGCGACATCGTTTCGGGCATAAACGGAGTGACCACCGATAAGGCAAATGGTTCTAAGGCATACACTCTTAGTGGAACAGCGGTTACTGATATAGACAAGGCTGAGTGCGGCGTTTATATTGTGGACGGCAAGAAAGTAGTGAAACGCTAAATCAAACAATACATATAGGTATGACAAAGAAAACAATCATGCTGTGTGCCACACTCTTTGTATTATTCACAGCCACAGCTTTTGCCTTGTGCAAATCCTCAAAAGATGAAAATATTAAACAAACGAATACGCAACAGACAGAAAAGATACTGTTTATCAATGGTAGTCCCAATAGCAACGGTAACACAGCCGCGCTTGCCAAAGAACTGCTTGAGGGTAAGGAATATGAGACCATCGCCCTCACAGACTATCGCATCAACTTCTACGGGCAGACACTCGACGGCGACCAGTTTGACGAGATTTACAAGAAGATGAAGGAAGCCGATGTCGTGGTGATGGGTTCACCCGTTTATTGGCACAACATCTGTGCCTCCATGCGCACGCTTTTGGAGCGTTTCTATGGTCCGATAGCTCCCGGTTCATTCAAGGGCAAGAAACTATTCTTCCTTTATCAAGGAGCTGCCCCGACAAAGATGATGATTGACGACGGCGAATACACTATGAGTCGTTTTGCCGAGATGTATGGATTCTCTTACGAAGGCATGGCTACCAACAAGAGCCAGGCAAAGGCTTTGCGCAGTAAATTGTAGAAAAAGACGAGGCAATCATAACCAAAAATGACCCTGTAAGTATTTTACCAATTAACATTCGACTATTATGAAGAAAATTTTATTTGCCCTTATGACGGCTATTGCAGCCTTCAGCTTCACCGCTTGCTCAAGCGACAATGATGACAACTACGATAACAAGGAAACGGTTGCCAATCCCGAAACTCCGACCGACAGCAGTAAGATTCTTGTAGCTTACTTCTCGTGGGGAGGCAACACACGCTCTGTCGCCACACGCATAGCACAGCTCACGGGCGGCACGCTCTACGAAATTCAGCCCGCCACGCCTTATACCTCCGACTACCAGACATTGGCCTACACCGTGGCACGCAACGAACTTGATACCGACGCACGCCCAGCTCTGAAGGAGACCGATGCCGACTTCTCCCAATATGACTATGTGTTCCTTGGTTGCCCAGTATGGTGGGGCACAGCTCCGATGATTATGTCTACGTTCTGCGAGAACTATAGCTTTAATGGCAAGACTGTCATTCCGTTCTGCACATACGCCTCAACAGGTCGTGACGCCACTTTGCAGAAGCTCAACGACCTGACCTCAACCGCCAATCATCTTACCGGTTTTGGCACGAGTGGCAGCAGCACAAGCGGCGTGGAGTCGTGGCTGAAAGCGATAAACATGATAAAGTAAGTGCTGAAATATTCACAACGACAAACTATGAAATTCAGAACATTAGGAATGAGCGGACTGCGTGTGTCTGCCGTAGGATTAGGATGTATGGGCATGAGCCACGCTTACGGCCGACCTGCCAACAAGGAAGAGATGATAGAGCTGCTTGCCGAGGCGGTGGACATGGGCTACACGTTTTTCGACACAGCTGAGTTGTACGGCATGCCCGACCGCCCGAACTATAACGAGGAGGTGGTGGGCGAGGCACTGCACAAGTATCGCGACAAGGTGGTCATCGCCACCAAGTGCGGCATTCGCTTCGCACGCCCCGACCTGGCAAGCAACCACGACATCATCACCGACGGGCGACCGGAATCGATTCGCCGCTCGGTGGAGGGTTCGCTGCGCCGACTGCACACCGACCACATCGACCTCTACTATCAGCACCGCATCGACAAGGAGGTGGAGCCGGAAGTGGTGGCAGACACCATGTCCTGCCTCATCAAGGAAGGCAAGATACTGCATTGGGGAATATCCGAGACCACGGAAGAGTACCTGCGCCGTGCCCATAAGGTGTGCCCCGTCACCGCCATACAAAACCGCTATTCGATGATGGCACGCTGGCACGAGAGCCTCTTTCCCGTATGCGAGGAGTTGGGCGTGGGTTTCGTGGCGTTCTCACCCTTGGCAAACGGACTGCTCACTGAGTGCTATAGCGCGGAGTCGAAGTTTGATGCCGAGTACGACTACCGTGCCGTGATGCCGCAGTACCGTAAGGAGAGTTTCGCGCAGAACAAGTGTCTCTTCGAGATGCTCGACCAACTTGCCGAAACGCACCACGCTACACCGGCGCAAGTGTCGCTCGCCTGGATGATGTGCAAGAAACCATGGATAGTGCCCATTCCCGGCACCCGCCGCCTCTGCCGCATGAAAGAGAACATCGGAGCAGCCGACATTGTGCTCTCTGCGGAGGAGATTGCCCAAATAGACAAGGCTCTCAGCACGATGGAAATGAGCGACGTGTTCGGAGGGTCAAGAATCGTAAAGGAATAAAGCTAAAAGTCAAGAACAATGAGAAGATTATTTACAACATTGATGTGTCTGTCGCTATTCATATGCGGCACCATGAACGCCCAAAAGAAAACTATGGAACAGAAGAAAACAGAAGTGTTTACATCCGTAGATTTCAAGACCATAAAGAGTCCTAACGGCAACCCCTTCGGACTGGTATACGACAATGCCATAACAGAGAACGAGCAGGGCAAGGTGAATATCCACCGCATCAACTATCAGTTGAACGGACTGAAGATTGCCGCCAACGTCTATACCCCAGCCGACTACGATGCAGAAAAGAAATATCCGGCTCTCGTAGTGGCTCATCCCAATGGCGGCGTGAAGGAACAAGTGGCAGGTCTGTACAGTCAGCGCATGGCAGAGAAGGGCTACATCTGCCTGGCTTTCGATGCCGCCTACCAAGGTGACAGCGAGGGAGAGCCACGCAATACCGACAAGCCTGCCAACCGCATAGAGGACATCCGCCGGGCTGCCGACATATTGGCGCAATACCCCGGTGTGGATGCCCAGCGAATGGGTATTCTTGGTATTTGCGGTGGCGGTGGTTACACGCTAAAGGCTGCGCAGACCGACAAGCGTTTCAAGGCTGTCGCCACGTTGAGCATGTTCAACACAGGACTGGTGCGCCGCAATGGTTTCCTCGACTCGCAGATAGGTCAAGTGCAGGAGCGTCTTGCCGATGCCTGTGCTGCCCGACAGAAGGAAGCAGAGGGCGAGGCGCCCGAGTTTGTTGGCGACATGAGCGGTGTCACGCCCGAGCAAGCTGCCAAGTTGCCCTTCGACCTATATCGCGACGGATACACATACTACCTCCAGACCTATGCCCACCCCAACTCCACATTCCGCTACACCAAGAGCAGTCTCGTGGACTTGATGGCGTTTGACGCCAGCGAGGGTATGTACCTCATCAACCAGCCTTTGCTGATGATGGCAGGAAGCATCGCCGACACGTTCTATATGACGGAGCAATGCTACGCCAAAGCTACAGGAACTAATGACAAAGAGCTGTTCCTCATTCCCGGAGCCACGCACATCAAAACCTATTATGTTCCGGAATATGTGGAGCAGGCAGTGAAGAAACTTACAGAGTTCTTTGGTAACAGATTATAAACAAGGTAAGTTCCTTTAATGAATAGACCAGAAAAATGAAACGACTCTTTATCATGTCAGCATTGCTCATTGGTGCAAATCTCGGCTTTGCACAGAATCTAATTATAGAGAAGCAGGGACATTTCTCTGTCGGCGGTTCCGTCATCCAGCATGAGGGTACATACGACAACAGCAAGTTTGTGGGATGGGCCACGCAGGTGGAGACTGGACAGAGCA
>CAVIMN010000004.1:0-156820 GCA_963644035.1 bacterium | reverse complement strand
CCTTCTCACCTAGAAACACGGTGAGGAAGCCCTCCAGCACGCCGAAGTTCGCCTTTTGGCGCAACAGGCGTTTCACTGCCCAGTCGAAGCGTATATATCTGTCTGTCATGCCCATATCCTTCTCCTTCTTTTTTTACAAAAACGATGCCTGTGAGCGCAATGAAAACTCATTTTCTTATTGCCCACCACCCCCTATTTTATGCAAAGATAGTGCAAATCGAATACAATACAAAGCAAGCTTGCTTGATTTTATTGTTGAGATGCAGCCTATCTAGTATATATATATGTCAAAGCCCCGTCTTGTAGTCGAAAGACTCGGGATCCTGTTTGTTTATTACGATGTCGTAAACAGCCCCCTCAGTCCAGTCGGTGTCGTATGGGTCGGCAGTGATGCGGTTGCCGATGTTAAGCTTTTCAATAACCCAAGGCAGATAGTATGCGCACATGAAGTTATGGTAGCGGTCTGAGCGTGGCAGCGTGTTGGCGTAAGCCTCCTTCGAGCCATACTGCGCTATGCCATTCAACACCTTCAGCACACCCGTGCTACACCCGAAGAACGAGGTGTTGCCACAATATGCGCTGATGTCTTCAACGGGCAGTGTAAAGACGAAGGGCATAGTGTCTGGTGTCGCCTCATAGACGGCGTCAATGCCACCGTGCAGATAACTCTTGCAGTAGAGCGTGCCCCAGTCGTTGCGCGTTATCTTGCAGTCGGCAGGCACTGCTGCGGAGGTTGTTGCGAACGCCACCTGCATCGACTTTCCACCCATCTCGAGCGTCCCCACGGGAGAGGCTTTGAGCGAATGGTTTTCATAGTTGGCTGCAATCCAGGCATACAGTCCCTCATAACGCCCAGAAATGGTCATGGCCTTCTGCACCTTGAAGCCATTCAACTTTTCCGTTATGCTAGCCATCTTGCTATACACGCCGTCTGTCTTGTCTTGCTCCTCGTAGCGCATGCCGGCAGTGGCAAGAACATAGAGGGGTATTGTCTCGCCTATGGCGTCGTGGGTATATTTCGACGTCATCTGCTCCAGATATTTCCTCACGCTATCTGCCTGGTTCGCCACGTCGGAAAGTGCGCCTCCCTTCGACAGTGTTTTCTCGTCTGCCGTTGTCGGGAACAGCCGTAGTATGGTGCTGTCTGCCTTAACCTCGTAGACCTTCAGTCGCGAGCCGGTACTGCCGGCATCTATTACGGCTATCCTTTGCGGGAGGGTCAACGACGGCACATCGCCGTCACCATCACTAATACTGTCGCTACAGGCAGTCATGGTCATAACCATTGCCATGCAGATGGCAAGAGCCATCATCATTTTACGTATTGATATTGTGTTCATGATTGTGTGGAAATAAAATCTCATTTTTGTATTGCTCAATTTCGCTGCAAAAATAGCAATTTTCCAAATAACGGACGAAAGGAAAGCAGAAAAGCGCATGGAAAACTGTCCATGCGCTTATCCTGTTATCCTTTTCTCGCCTCCTTGAAGCAGGTGGGAGAAAAACTATCTTTTTCCCTTAGCATACTCTTCTTTGGGGAGAGTAATGCTTTTCTGTGTGTAAAGGGACTTTTTGTGAGGGATTACTCGTCCCAAAGGTTGCCCCAACCTTTATTGTCTTTTGCCCCGGCTTCGAAATCGTCACTGTCGTTTGTGTCGATACGGTGCTGTGTATCACCTTCGATGTTCTCTATGCTGGAGGCTATCATTATTGCCTCATCTGCGAAGTTTACCGCTTCAGCTGTGGGCTTTATGTATTGTCTTTTCATTG
Organism: bacterium; assembly: GCA_963644035.1. Classification (GTDB taxonomy): domain Bacteria; phylum Bacteroidota; class Bacteroidia; order Bacteroidales; family Bacteroidaceae; genus Prevotella. The sequence continues at coordinate 155,050 of CAVIMN010000004.1, read as the reverse complement.
TTGTTGGCTTGATTTTTTTAAATCTCCCCACCGGCGTGCCATAAAAATTGATATGTGTGTGTTGGCACAACCGGCAGGGGGACAACAGTTAATTGATTATGTGTGTATTTTTATTTCACTACTACTTTCTGTCCACCTACAACGTAGATGCCGCTGGGCAGATTATGGAGTGATGCGGCATCGCTGCACACCATCTGTCCGCTGAGGCTATACACTGCTCCTGTAAGGTGCTGTGCCTTGCTCTCGTTGAGCACGTTATCGATGGATGTTGTTGAGCCGTCTACCGTCTCCTCCACTCCGTTGATTTCGTAGACAAGTTTGTTGGAAGTGCCGTCAACTGTTTCAAGCCATCCGCGGAAACCCTTTGAGGCAGTCTCTTTCGTGCGGTAGTACCATACTCCGGCTGTTCCGCCCTTGTTGTTTCCGTTCAGAACGTAGGAGTATGCGGGTATTTTGTCGTTATCACCCAACGTCACAAGTGTTCCCACGAATTTCACATTCACTTCGCTTTCGTAGGTCTCGCTGCCTGTAGTGCCTTCGATGCGACCGTTTTCGTAGTCTTTGCCTGGGTTAAACACGACCTGCGGGATGGTATAGTATGTGCTTATCTTCACATCGCTTGAGCCGTTGGCAGAAACCTCGTCGCCTTTCACGTAGGCTGCCGTTGACGATGGCTTTATGAGGTAGAGGTTGCCTGACTTGATAGCCGTTTCTGTTCCGTTCTCGCGGTTTGCTTTGATTGCGGTGAAGATGATTGTGCCGGGACGACTCTCGTCTGTTGCGCCCTGGAATTCGGATATTCTCACACCGTCGCCAAAGGCAGACTTAACCTGCGACACAGTGAGGTCTACGGGCAGAACGATAGAGTTCCATGCGTTCTCGTTTAGTGTGCGGTTGAGATAGAGCGTGCGCTGACCAGTGAAGTCTGCTTCTGTCATGCTTCCATCAGTGTCAAGTCCCTTGCGCTGGCTGTTGATATATTCGACGCTTGTCTGCTGCTCGTCGAGAACGAGTGTCTGACTCGGGTTTCCGAAATATTCCAGCTGGAAGTTGTCGAAGCAGGTCCATGACGCAGACTCTGCGTCTGCCACATTGATACCGAAGGTAATCTTCTCGAAGCTATCGTCCGACTTGGCTACATAAACCATAACAGATCTGTCGTAACCCTCGTTATCGTTGATAAGTCTTGATGCGCCAACATAGGTTGTGGGGGCATCGGTGCTTTCGATATTTTTAATATTCTCAACTGCGTATTTCTTGCCTACGGTTGTGTTGTCTGCAACCTGAGCGAAGAGCTGTGCTTTGCCTTCGTCGGCAGTAGTGAAGCCAACACAGCTTATCTTGTACCATCCTTCACGTAGCGGAGTGATTGTCTGGTAGACCTTGCCCGTAGCGCCGTGAATATTGGCAGTCCAGTCACCACCGTATTCCTGCTGTAGGTTATGTTTCTCAACTGTCTCACCTGTTATAGGGTCGGTTGTCACATCTGCATCTTTCAGACCGTTGCCTACGTAGTAGGTGTAACCCGTGTTGGTATCTGATGAGATAGCATCAGCGGGAGTTCTCTCTTCACTGGTGTAATACGTCAAATTCTTGTCATCGCCATCGGTATATGTTGCGTACCATGATGACAAGCTGTTGTTGCGGAAGAAGCCCTGGTTGTCTATAAGGAATGAGCCTGGAACGGAAGTGGCATCGTCTGCCTCTGCTTTCGTGAAATACTCTTCGCGCTCTGTCTGAGTAACTAATATCCACTGCGACTTGGTTCCGTCGGCTTCTTCTGTTCCATACAAGACGCCATCCTTACTGGTAAGGTAATATGTACTGCTGTAGGTTGCACCGCTCTGACCACTTACCTTGATATTGAAAATAGACTTGTCGTCAGTGTCGTCAGTGCTTTCCACTGCAGTAAGTGTCAACACAGAGCAAGTTGAATTATACTGGTCAACGAAGAAATTAAGAGCGTCATGCTTACTAACTTTGCCATCCATAAAGGTCAGATAGCCCTCAGAGCTACTTGTTTGCGCACCCTTAAGAGTTGACTTGAGCTTGATAGTGCTCTTTTTACTGTTCTTTGAGTCTACTTCAAAAGGAAGACCCACGGTGGTAACCATAGCCTGGGTGCCCCAACGGTTTCCGATACCCACAAATTCCTTTGCACCTACATTATATAGGTAGACCTTTGTATTGTCGGTCAGCGAAGATAAATCCGTTCCTTTCCAGTTTTGGGCATTCACCTCAACGGTGCCGGCAAACGCTGCCGCACATACGGCAAAAGCAATAGCCGCACGTCTTGCGCTGCCCGTTTGCGTAGATAAAAATTCCATAATCAAATTATACTAGTTTTAAGTTGTATTTTCTGTTTTTGTCGTTTGGCATTTTAGCTTAACTCTGGCTTCATTCTGCCGAGTGCGCCGGCATGTTGGTTGCGCACCGCGCTAATGGATGTCATTCGCTTTTGTATCGGTATTTTTTTAGTCCTAAAAGCACTAAAGCATAGTGGACCGGCATACCCTATTTGGCGGCAAAGGTATGTATAATCCAGCAATACTGCACTAAAAGAATAAGACAAATTTACCCCCCCCACGACATTTTGAACACTTATGCAATGTTATCAACCACTTTAGTTCCCATATTGAAACCTATATAATAATAACACAAACTATCAACAAGAATGTTAGCCTTGCGAATAGAGCACGACTATAAAAAAATGGCATAATAATTTGCCATTGAGAAAAAACGCTATATCTTTGCACCGAATTTGGAAACGAGTGGGCATTGTGCTCCTTGTGTAAGGGAATCAGGTGAAAGACCTGAGCTGTTCCTGCAGCTGTAACCATATTGTTCTCCTCGCCATTGATGTCACTGAAGGCAAGACATCCGAAACCTTGCATATTCGGGAAGACGGCGCGGAAGAGTGGAAGCCAGAATACCTGCCAGATTCAAAGGTTGAGACGATTTGCCCCCAGGATAGGGGCTTGTCCAATTATATAAAAACAGGAAAAGATTTATGGTGGATAACAACGAAGACATCCGCACCGGCTTCTAAAAAAGAACTGTCGGGTGGTTTTGTTTTGCGCCTCATTTTTCGCATCACGCAAAAATCAAAGCGGAAGCGAAAACAAGGACAAGACAAAAACACGATAAAAACTTTCCGCATGAAACAAGACAAAGATGCATAGAATTTTCAGTACTCGCCTCTTAACTGTTGCTATTGCCACAAGCGCATATAGCACAGGTATGTATGCGCAAAAGGAAACGGACGGCAAAGCTGGCAATGCCTTAGACGAGAAGACCCTGCAGGAGGTGGTTGTCACCGCTACAGGAACGGGACATCTGCTCAAGGACGTGCCGGTGCAGACGGAGGTGATATCAAGAAAGATGATTGAAAGCTACGGTGGAAAATCCATCGAAGATATACTAAGCGGCCTAACAGCCTCTTTCTCCTTCAACGAGGGCGACATGGGCAGTCAGACCCAGCTCAACGGACTGGGCAACAGCTACATACTGATACTTATCGACGGGAAGAGAATACACGGTGACAACGGCGGGGAGAACGACCTCTCCCTCATCGACCCACACAACATCGACAGGATTGAAGTGGTGAAAGGCGCACAGTCTGCCCTTTATGGCTCTGATGCCATTGCCGGCGTGATAAACATCATAACAAAGAAACACGACACGGAGGGCTTACTGCTGGAAAACAGTACCCGATACGGACGGTTCAACGACATACGCCAGCACAACGGCATTGGCTTCAGAATAGGCAAGGTGCAATCTTATACCGGTTTCCAATTGCAGCACACCGACGGATGGCAGAACACGCCCAACGAGTATGCCGAGGGCAAGGTGCTGACCGACAGTCGCAACAAGACACGAAACAAGTTCACCAACTGGCAGGTTAGCGAAAAGATCACTTATTCACCCACGAAAGACCTGGAACTGTATGCCGACGGCTCGTTCTACCGCAAGATCATCAACCGCCCTACAAACGGCAAATACCCATCGTGCGACGTCTACACCTACGATCTGCTTTACAATAACATGTCGGCATCGATGGGCGGGAAATACTTTACCAACAGGAAGAATAAAGACTATGTGTCGCTCGACGTGGACTGGAACAGGCACGCCTATTATTACCAATATACAGCCCGCACCTATGAAGACGCATACATCGATGGGGTATTGGAACACGGAGTGCCATTCTATGCCGGGCAGCAACGGTTGCAGAGCGACCAGCAACGCATCATGGCAATAGCAAAAGGTGTGTTCCACCTGCCATACAGCAACACGCTCAACGTGGGGGCAGAATACAGGTATGACTACTTGAAAGCTCCAATGAGAACAGCCAATGGCACTGCGAGCGACAACACGGCATCGGTATATGCGCAGGACGAATATAACCCGCTGACGTGGCTGAACATTACCGCCGGGGCACGCCTCGTGGAGAACGGGAAATACGGGGTGCATTTCACGCCTAAGGTGAGTGCGATGGTAAGCATGGGGGACTTCAGACTGAGACTTGGCTGGAGCCAGGGATTCAAGTCGCCAACAGTGAAGGAACTATATTATAGGTATCTGCACGTGATGGGGTCTACCACATTCTTCAACATGGGCAACACCGACTTGAAGCCGCAGACGAGCAACTATCTGAGCGCAAACCTGGAATACAGGACATCCAAGTTCACGGCATCGGTGACCGGCTATTACAACAAGCTCAACGATATGATAGCACTTGTAAACGTGCCGACCAGCATGTTGCCTAAAGATGTTACGACCAACTATCTAGGCGATGGCAGCGGCAAGGTTACTGCCCGCATGTATCAGAACATGGAAGACGCGAAAACCTGCGGCGTGGACGTGAACCTATCATACAGTATATACAAAGACCTCACCGTGAGCGGCAACTACAGCTACCTTGACACCAAGGCGCATAAATACGACACCGACCACAGTCGTCTGGAAGAGGTTACCATCGACGGTATGGCACACCATAAATGGAATGTTTCTGCAATATACAGCCATAGGTTCAGCAGCAATTACCACCTTGGCGCAAGCCTCTCCACAAGGGGCAGCAGTAAGCGTTATTACGAAAACAACGGCAACGGCAAGCACTTCCAGATATGGAGACTGAGCACCACCCACGCCTTCGGCAAGGCCAGCGCACCAGTAACATATAAGGTGGAACTGGGAGTGGACAACATCTTCAACTACAAAGACACCACGATGCACCCGTATCACCTAGGCACCACAACGGGCGGCACTACATGGTACGTAGGGTTTGCAGTGAAATTCAACAACGGAAAAAGGATTATAAATCATATCATTAACAAAAAAGACAAAAACGACAATGAAGAAGATTAAAATCTTTATGATGATGCTGCTCGCTGCAATATCATTCGCAGCTTGTAACGATGACAACAACGACACGAAACAGAACCTCATCTCTGAGTACAGCGTCAATGACGAGGCAGTAGCCACACAAAAGGCTAAGTCTGGCAAAGACAAGGCCATACTGCTCGTAGCATTCGGCTCAACATGGCAGAACGCGTTCGCAGCGTTTGACAAGACAAAGGAAGCATACGAAGAAGCTTTCCCTGACGCAGACGTTTACGTTAGCTTCTCTTCAGACATCTGCATCAACCGTGCAAGTGCCGGCGAGCACAACGAGAAGCGCGACTACTACGAGCCACGCTATCTGCTCCACGCCATCGGTGCAGCCAAGTATAGCACAATATACGTACAGAGCCTTCAGGTAATTCCTGGAGAGGAATTCTCTAACGTTGTTGCTGCTGTGAAGAAATTCGCCAACAACGGTTATGTGAAGGAGGCTCACCTCGATGATGCATACCTGAAGAATGCAAAGATTTACCTCGGCATGCCACTTCTTTACGACGAGGCAGAAGTTGAGAACGTTGCAAGCATCCTGAACGGACTTTACAACAGCGAGGCTGCTGAAGGCATTGTTGCTTTCATGGGTCACGGCAACCCCGACAACTATGACTCTTTTAAGGCTAACATACGCTACACACAGTTGGAGCAGGCTCTCCAGAAGCTCAACAAGAACTACTATGTAGGAACGGTTGACATGGACGGCAACAAGAAAGACGACGTCTTGGCACGTATCAAGGCAAACGGAGTGACAACAGGCAAGATTAGCCTCCATGCTCTTATGTCAATCGCCGGCGACCACGCTCACAACGACATGGCAGGTGAGGGCGACGACTACTGGAACGCTTCTGAGCCTGCAAGCGAGGACAACAGTTGGTTTGAATATTTCAATCACAACAACTTCACATCTGCCGTTCCTCAGACAAACGGCAACCCGCTCGGACTTCTTGAGCTGACAGGCATCCGCCAGATTTGGATTAACCACACAAAGAACGCTGAGCTTCTTGAGGACGCTTACCACTCAATGTATCCGGAGGAATAATCCGAGATAGCGAAATTTTAATCAACCATTAGTAATAGGGACACCAGTAAAACTATATTTTTCTGGTGTGCCTATTTTTGTCGTTTTTAAAACACAGTAATATATGAAACATATCAGTTTCCTCGCTACAGTTATGATATTGCTTGCCTCATGCGCCACGACACAGGACAGCAAGAGACAACTTATCGCCGACCAACTCTTTCATGAACAAGACTCTATCTTGGCTAACGTCGAAAAATATAGCGACACGATAAAAATAAAATACGCAAAAGGCCTGAAGGTGGAATACCGCAAAGACGGCATACACGTGACTGTGTCGAACCCGGACCCGACTGCTACTGCGAGCAAGCCACAGGAAATAGTCATAAAGAAGTCTTCGTCGAGATTTGTATGCACCACAGCGTTACAACTCGGAAACTTTGAGGTTCTCGGACTTGAAGACAAAATCGTGGGCATAAACACCCTTCGCCATATCTTCTCGCTGAAGATGCTCGACCAGATAGAAAACGGCAAGACTGTGGAAATAGGCAAGGAAGGGAATTTCGACATTGAGGCTGTAATGGCGGCAAAGCCAGACTACATACTGGTTAGTGCGAGCAAATACGGCGGATTCGAAACACTAAAAAGATGCGGAATACCGCTCATTCCACACCACGGCTACAAGGAAACGAACCCGCTGGGACAAGCTGAATGGATAAAACTCATTGGACTGCTCACGGGCGAGACGCAACGCGCCAACGCCGTGTTCAGCGACATTGAGAACAAATACATCACGCTGAAACAGGAGGTGGAGAAGGAATACAACTCGAAAAAGAAACTGCCCACGGTAATCAGTGGCAGACAACTGCGCGACGGATGGTATATAGTGGGCGGAAAAAGCTATATGGCACAGATCTTCAAAGATGCCGGGGCAGACTACATAATGAAAGACAACAATGAATCGGGCGGTGTTGCACTCGACTTTGAAACGGTATACGCCAAAGGCATACACGCAGACTTCTGGCAGACGGACGGAACATCTGGCGGCAACTATTCACTGAAAGATCTTGCCGCCGAAGACAGCAGATATGCAACGCTCGACGCATACAAGAACAATAGAGTGATTTTCTGCGACCTCAGTCAGACGCCATACAGAGAACTCGCCGGTGTGCAGCCACATTTCCTTCTCGCGGACTTCGTGAAGGCTTTCCACCCGGAAATGCTTCCGCACTATACACCGAAATATTACCAGATTATAAAATAAAAATATATTAAAACTTCAAAAACATCAAACACATTAAAATGTACAAACATTTACTGCTACCATTAGCCGCTGCTATGCCAGCATTGGCTACCGCACAGAAAGACATCACACGTGAAGCAACGCTAAACCCGGTAATCGTAACCGGAACAGGAACGTACCACAAGGCAGAGAACTCCCCCGTGGCCGTGAAGGTAATATCCGCAAGTGAGCTGAAAAGTGCCAACGTGACAAACCTTCAGGAAGCACTGACAAAACTCACCACCAACATTACCACGCACACCAACGGAATGGGAACATTCGTAAACTACAACGGGGTAAGCGACGACTATCTGCTGATCTTGGAAAACGGTAAACGCGTGTCTGGCGACGACAGATGGAACAGGATAAGCATCGACAACATTAAAAGGATTGAAATCCTCTCGGGGGCGGCAAGCGCACTATACGGCAGCGATGCCATAGCCGGAGTGATAAACATCATTACAGACGACAGTGAAAGCAGTCTTGAGGCAACGTCCACTACAAAGATTATGAGTAAGGGACGATTTGACCAAGACATAAACGTGGACATAAACAAGGGCAAATTCTCAAGCCATACAAGCTTCAATCACAGACAGGCGGATAACTGGCAGGTGAGCAAATATCAGGAATTCACCGAAGGCAACCAGTCTGTGCTAAAGCTGACAGGCAGACCGATGTCGCAGGCTTTCCGCTCCGACAATATCAGCGAAAAGCTTGAATGGAGATTCACTGACACGTTCGATGCCTACGTCAAAGGCAACTTCTACGACTACAATACAGGACGCGACCGCAACGCTTCTTATTTCACGCAGAAGGCGACAACAAACAAAGAGACGGGCGAAAAGACTTACACATACACATCAAAACAGGCATACACCTACGACATACACCACATATCTTACAACATCGGAGCAGGAGCAAGATGGGTGCCAAGCAAAAACATACATGTTTATCTTGATGTGTACACCGACAATTTCAAGTCGAAGTATGACTATTGGCAGACGGCTACCGCAGAGGCATACGACGAGACTAGAAAGAACACGATGTACTACAACGAAACACTGAAAGGCATCTTCAGACTTAACAACTGGAACAAGCTTTCTGCAGGAATGGAGTTTGAGCAGGAAAGTCTGAAAAGCGCATCAGACAACATAGAGAAGGAAAGCACGTATACATACAACGTGTTTGCACAGGACGAGATAAAGATTGTTAAGGGACTTGAAGCCGTTGCCGGACTGAGATACACTTATAACAAAAATTTCGGAAACAATATTACACCGAATATTGCGTTATTCTATCACATCGCTGGCTTCCGGGCAAGGGCAAGCTATGCCGAAGGCTACCGCACCCCTACCCTCTCGCAGCTCTACGCCACCGACCAAGCCAAGACCTCGGCAAGATATACTATCAACAACACGTCGCTGAAAGCGGAGAAAAACAGGTTCTGGAATGTAAACTTGGAATATTCCAATAAGTGGATGAGTGTAAGCGTAAGCGGATTCATAAACAAAATCCGCAACATGATAAATTACCGGACCATGACAACGCAGGAGATTGAGGCTAACGAGAAGCTTACCGAACTGTATAATGAGGGCTGGACGACCATACGACAACGCGACAACATTGACCGCGCTACGATAAAGGGAGTGTCGGCCAACCTGAAATTCCTGCTTCCATGCGGATTTACACTCGCGGGCGGATATACACTCAGCGACTCAAAAGCGGAAACGAGGACTCTCGACAGTAAGACAATGGAATACATAACCACAGAGACACCCGTGGACAAGAGCGTGAGAAACGTGGCAAACATAAACGCATCGTGGGCGCATGGCTGGGGAAACTATAGGCTCAACGTGAATATAAACGGACACATCCAGGGAAGAAGATATTCCAGCACCTACGGATATGCACCGAAGTACCAGCAATGGGATATCATGACGAAACATTCTTTCAGTCTGAAACAGATATTGGTAGAGCCGGGCATCGGCATTGACAACGTGTTCAACAAGCGTGACACAACATACTGGAACTCCAATTTCTCAACCATAAATCCAGGACGTTCCGTATACGTAAGCCTAACACTGAAATTCAAAGATTAAGAATATGAGGATATATGTTGCAGGCATCGGTCCTGGCTCATTGGAAGACATCACACCTGCCGTGATGAATGCGATGAAAGCTAGCGACGTGATTATCGGGTACAAATACTATTTCCAATTTGTCAAACAGCACCTCAATGCCGACACGGAATGTATTGATACCGGAATGAAGAAAGAACGCCAAAGGGCAGAACTCGCATTTGAATACGCAGAGAGGGGGAAGACCGTATGTGTCATCTCTAGCGGTGATGCAGGCATCTACGGCATGGCTCCGCTTATCTATGAGATGAAGCGGGAAAGGCACTCAGATGCCGAAATAATTGCTTTGCCTGGCATAAGCGCATTCCAAAAGGCTGCATCACTATTGGGCGCACCCACCGGGCACGACTTTTGCGTAATCTCCATGAGCGACCTTATGACACCGTGGCAGGTAATAGAGAAGCGCATTAAAGCCGCTGCGGAGGCAGATTTCGTCACTGCGATATATAATCCGAAAAGTAACGGCAGATACTGGCAACTACATCGTTTGAAGGAGATATTCATGAAAGAAAGAAATCCTGACAACATAGTGGGATATGTGCGACAGGCAGGGCGCGACGACCAGGTGGCCACCGTTACTACGCTAAAGGATTTCGATCCTGAAGACGTGGATATGTTCACTGTTGTAATCATCGGCAACAGTCAGTCGTATAACTGGAACGGGCATTTCATAACCCCGAGAGGATACTACAGAGACGAGAAGACTGACGAGAGCGTAAACGTGGGACAGAGCATAATGATACGGTCGTTCCTCACGATAAGGAAAGAACTGAACAATCCCGACATACCGCTATGGAAGTTGTGGCCTATGCTACACGCCATACATACGACAGCGGATTTTGACATGGAGAAACGTCTGTGGATGGACGACGAGGCGACAGTAACGCTATTCAGAAAAGTAAAAGACGGCAATATAAAGACTATCGTCACAGATGTGTCGATGGTAGCATCTGGCATTCGCAAAGGTGCTCTCCAACGTTTGGGCATCGAAACGATATGCTATATCAACGACCCGAGAGTAGCAGAAATGGCGAAGAAGGAGAACATTACGCGCGCCCAAGCAGGCATGCGCCTTGCCGCCAAGGAATACCCCGAAGCCCTTTATGCCTTCGGCAACGCTCCCACGGCATTGCTCGAGCTATGCACACTGATACGCAAGAACTGTTGTAGACCTGCTGGCATCATCGGTGCGCCTGTAGGCTTCGTGCATGTAGAAGAAAGTAAACACGCTGCAAAGGCGATGGCTGGTATTCCCAAAATAATTATCGAAGGCAGAAAGGGCGGCAGCAATCTCGCCGCTACACTTGTGAACAGTATTCTCACCTTCGACGATGCAGAACTGCTAAGACCCGGAAGAGATGTATAAATGCAGTGTCATAGGACTGTCGGACAGTCACAACCTATGGTTGCCACGTGACGTAAGGAAAGCCATATCCGAAGGTAAGGTGTTTTCTGGCGGAAAAAGACATCACGAAATAGTGAAGGACGTTCTGCCAGAAGACTCTCTTTGGATTGACATCACTGTGCCTCTAGACAATGTCTTCAAGCAATATGAGAACTATGACGAAATCATCATCTTTGCCTCGGGTGATCCTCTGTTTTACGGTTTTGCCAATACTATAAAACGGAAGTTACCAGAGGTACGGATGACTGTCTTTCCTTCATTCAACTCATTGCAGATGCTTGCCCATAGGCTTGTCATACCATACCACGACATGAGGGTGATTTCGCTCACGGGACGCCCTTGGCAGAAGTTTGATGAAGCCCTCATAAACGGTGAGACACTCATCGGCTGCCTTACCGACCGCACCAAGACACCAAACGCCATTTGGGAAAGGATGTGTGAATATGGCTACAACAATTACACCATGTATGTTGGCGAGAATCTCGGCAATGAGGAGAAAGAGCATGTCGGCAAGTTCTCTGTCAACAAGGAATACGACAATCCCAACTGCATTATTCTCAAGAAAGAAAGCGACATACATCATCCTTTCGGCATCCCTGACGAAGATTTCCACCTGCTTGACGGCAGAAAAAAAATGATTACGAAAATGCCTATAAGACTTGCGTCTATAGCTGCATTAAACCTATCGGAGAAACATTCGTTTTGGGACATCGGCTTCTGCACGGGCAGCATAAGCATTGAAGCAAAGCTCGCCTTTCCGCATATACACGTTACGGCATTCGAAATACGGGAACAAGGGAGGGAGCTAATGGAACTCAATTCACGGAAATTCCATGCTCCAGGAATTGACTACATCATAGGTGATTTCTGCACCATTGATACCGATGGTCTTGATTTGCCGGAAGCCGTGTTCATTGGCGGTTATGGTGGCAAGATGAAGGAAATGCTTTTAAAAGTCATGTCGGTGTTGAAGAACGGTGGTTGCATCGTATTCAATTCCGTAAGCGAAGAGAGCAAGCGAACTTTTATTGAAACAACAACTGAAATGGGAATGAAGCCGGAAATTCTGTACACCATGAAGATTGACGAAAACAATCCCATCACGATAATAAGAGCAATATGATAATATACGAAACGATAAACGAAGCAGGTGAAAGGCTCGCTGACAGAATAAGAAAAGACGAGCCGCAGTTTGACGGTGAGGCAATAGTGTTTATCGGAGCGATGGGCATCTGCGTCAGGAAGATTCTGCCAAAAGTTTCGGACAAGCACACAGACCCGGCTGTGATTTGCATTGACACTACGGGAAAATACGTCATTCCCGTGCTAAGCGGTCACATCGGTGGTGCCAACGATTTGGCACGAGACATAGCACGCGTCATTGGAGCAAAGGAGATAATCACCACCCAAAGCGACAACAATGGTCTGTGGGCTCTTGACACTCTGTCAAAACGCTTCGGATGGAGAACCGAGAATATGTCAAGGGAAGTGTCGAACCTAGCCATAGCCAATTTCGTAAACAAAAAGAAAACCGCCCTTGTGCTGGAATATGATGATGAGGGAACAAGATTTCTTGAAGACACTATACCAGAGCATGTCACCCTGTTCCATAGCTTTTCGGAATACCAGTCATATACTGAAAATCTGGCCTCAGAAGACAATGATATAGACAAGAAATTCAAACTTCTCATTGTTGTTTCTCCTTACTATAGGGAAAATAATGACGTGACCTGCTTACGTTTCTTTCCGCCATGCCTTTGTTTAGGTGTTGGCTGCCAAAAAGACACAACGACAATCGCCGCAGAGAGCATAACCCTTAATGTGAAAGAACTCGGCTTTGCCTTAGAGAGCATACGCTCTATCGCAAGCATAGCACTAAAGAAGGACGAGGCTATGCTCCAGGTACTGAGCAACATTATGCCATGGGCTAAACTCGACATCTACGAAGCCGAGGAACTTGCTGCAGTGGACGTGCCTAATCCATCTGAAAAAGTATTTGAGGTAACAGGATGCTATGGAGTAGCAGAGTCCGCAGCTCTAGTTTCAAGTAAACATGGCACACTCGTAGTGGAGAAGCAGAAAGGTAGAGTTACTGATGCAGAACAAGGAGTTGACTACCACTACACTTGGGCATTGGCAGAAGACCATACAACGAATAAAGGTAAGGGACATATAGAGATTGTAGGAGCCGGACCTGGCGACCCGGATCTTATCAGCGTAAGGGGAAGGAGATTTCTTGAAAAAGCCGATTTGATACTTTATGCCGGGAGCCTCGTGCCAAGGGAACTCACATTCTGCGCCAAGAGCGGAGCAACAGTCCTTTCGTCCGCTAGCATGAATCTAGAGGAGCAGTTCGAAACGATGAAGGAGTTTTACGACAAGGGGAAACTCGTCGTGAGACTCCACACTGGAGACCCCTGCATCTATGGCGCCATTCAGGAGCAGATGGCATTCTTCGACAGATATGGCATGGACTACCATATAACACCAGGCATAAGCAGCTTCCTTGCAGCAGCAGCAGAACTGAGAAGTCAGTTTACCATTCCAGAGAAATGCCAAACAATAATACTTACTCGCGGAGAGGGAAGGACCCCGATGCCAGACAAGGAAAAGTTGCATCTATTGGCACAACACCAGTCCACAATGTGCATATTCCTCAGCGCAAACATCGTTGACGATGTAATGAAGGAGCTTCTAGAAGGCGGCTATCCTCCAGAAACACCAGTGGCAGCATGCTACAAGTTAACTTGGAAAGAACAAAGGATATACCGCGGACAGCTCAAGGATCTTGCGAAAATCCTCAAGGAGAACAATCTCACGCTGACCACCATGATTGTTGTGGGCGAAGCGATAGACAACAGACATGGACTGAGCAAGCTATACGATGCACACTTCGCTCATATATTCAGAAAGGCAAGTAAATAAACATTGCACAATGATACTTATATTTGGCGGGACAACAGAGGGACGAATTGCTGCGGATGTGTGCGATGAAGCTGGGAAGAAATTCTTTTACTCCACCAAAAGCGACAAGCAACACATAGAGACACACCACGGGGTGCGCCTCACGGGAGCCATATCTGCAGAAGAACTGAAGACTTTCTGCAAAGCCAATGACATAAGATGTATCATAAATGCCGCCCACCCCTTTGCCGAGAACCTACACATGACAATAAGACAAGCCGACGTACCGGTTATCCGCCTACAAAGGGAATTCGGCAAAGCGATAGAAGGTGTCATATATTGCTCTGACTATACCGACGCTATAAAGAAGATGGAAGCGGCGAACATTAAGAGGCTACTTGCCCTCAGCGGTGTCAATACCATAGCAAAGCTTAAAGGATACTGGGAACATCATAAAACGACATTCAGAATTCTGAAAAGGGAGGAAAGTTTAACACAATGTATTGCTTCCGGCTTTCCCACGGAAAATGTAATTTTCTATAATGAGAACAGCTGTCTGCCAACCAAAGATGAAGAGAAAGAAATGATGCTCCAGATTGGGTGTGACGCCATTATCACAAAGGAGAGCGGAACGACAGGAGGATTTGAAGCAAAAGTATATGCTGCCTTGGAAACCGGGGCTAAAGTGTTTGTTGTGAAGCATCCGCCCCTTTCTGAAAACTGGATTGTTGTCACAGGGAAACATGGACTGAGAAGGGCTATAGAACACTTGGTACCTGACTTTTTTGATTTAAAGACTGGTCTAACAACTGGTGCTTGCGCCACAGCCGCCACTAAAGCCGCCCTACAGTCATTGCTGTGGGACGACGATTCCGAGGAGGTTAGCTTTGCATTGCCCGATGGCGAGATACTCACAATTTCCGTGGAGCACAAAGAGAAGGGGGCAGCTTGCGTAACCAAAGACTGGAACGACGACCCTGACGTGACGAAAGGATGCAAAATAACATCCCACGTTACATTGCATACGACGGATGAAGACAAGGAAAGAAACGGTAAAGGGGAACAACGGGTGAGATTCCTGCAAGGCAAAGGAGTGGGAACTGTGACGCTTCCCGGACTCGGCATTCCCATCGGAGGACCAGCAATAAACCCTACTCCCCGGAGAATGATTGAAAACGAGATACGCGCTCTGACTGACAAAGACATTGACGTAACAATAAGTGTGGAAAACGGTGAGAAGCTTGCCCTAAAGACGTTCAACCCTAGAGTGGGGGTGGTGAACGGCATCAGCATACTCGGCACGTCAGGTATCGTGCGCCCACTGTCAAACGAGGCGTTCATAAGCAGCATCAGGAGAGAAATAGAGGTGGCGTGGGCCATCGGCAAGAGAGAGATTGGTTTAGTTGCTGGAATGAAAAGCGAGAGGGCTCTTAAAGAAGAAATGGACATACGGTGCGTACACTACGGGAATTTCATCGGCGAAGCACTAAAAGCTGCCCACGAAACGGGATTCAGAAAAGCCATTCTCGCAATAATGATAGGCAAGGCTGTTAAATTGGCTGACGGAAATCTCGACACTCATTCCCACAAGGTGACCATGAACAAAGATTTCCTTAAACAGGTAGCTCAGAGCCTCAACATTCCCCACACAACCATTGACGGCATTACAATGGCTAGAGAACTGTGGAACATTATGCCAAAAGAATTCTTCGACAAAATAACATCACTCTGCTGGGAACAATGCATTAAGGTTTTTCCCGAAGGAGAAATAGACATCAGACTGATATGCGACACACCACGACAATGATACTGCTCCTTGTGGGCATAATGGTTCTTGCCATACTGAACATCACGGTGGGTTCGGTGAACATTCCGACAAACGCTGTGTTCCAGATTCTCAATCCTTTTGGCAACGGATTGGAAAAAGGGGACAATAACGACATTTGGACAAACATCGTGATACAGACGCGTCTGCCACAAACGCTTACCGCCATTGCATGCGGAGCGGGGCTGTCTGTGGCTGGACTGGAAATGCAGACGGTGTTCCGCAATCCGCTTGCCGGTCCATCGGTATTGGGTATTTCCAGCGCAGCGAGTCTAGGCGTAGCGTTTGTTGTTCTGCTGAGCGGAGCTATATGGGGCGGTTCACTCATAAGGCTAGGCATCATTGGCAACACCGCTATCACGCTGGCAGCAATATGCGGCGCAATGCTCGTCATGACTGTTATCGTTTTCCTATCCCAAAGGGTCAACGGCAACGTGACACTACTCATAACAGGAGTACTGATTGGCTATATAGCTACTGCCATCATTGGGGTGCTAAAATACTTCTCCAGCGAAGAGGACATCAGGGCATACGTTATTTGGGGGTTGGGATCTTTTTCAAGGGTTACAGGCGGACAGGTGTATGTATTCGTGGGACTTACGGCAATACTGTTGCCCTTCACCTTGTTGCTGGCAAAGCCCCTCAACATACTACTTCTCGGAGAGATGTATGCCATGAACTTAGGACTTAACGTAAAGCGCGCACGCATGCTGACAATAACGTCTGCCGGCATTCTAACCGCCATCGTCACGGCATACTGTGGACCGATAATGTTTCTCGGACTTGCCGTTCCACACATCTGCAGAGGACTCTTCAACACCAACGACCACAGAATATTGCTGCCTGCCTCAATGCTCTGTGGGGCTATGCTAGCCTTACTCTGCAACATCATTGCCAGAATGCCTGGATTTGAAGGAGCACTGCCGATTAACTCCGTAACATCACTGATAGGGGCACCTATAGCACTGTCTATACTACTCAAGCGCAAAAAGATTATATAAACAACAATATCTTGCATGAAATCATTTCTCATCGGAGCCGCAACGTCAAACAGCGGCAAGACCACATTCACCATGGGACTGCTCAGAGCTTTGGCAAACCGTAAACTCAACGTACAGCCTTTTAAATGCGGACCGGATTATATCGACACCATGTACCACCGATTGGCATCAGGAAAGGAGAGCGTAAATCTCGACACGTTTATGGCATCAGAGAAGCATGTTGAGGAAATATTCCGCAAATACGGAAGTAGTGCTGACGTATCGGTAGTGGAAGGCGTGATGGGACTTTTTGACGGGTTCGACAAAAGCCGGGGCAGCAGCGCAGAGATGGCGATACTCCTTGATATCCCCGTCATTTTGGTGGTGAACGCAAAGTCTATGGCATACAGCGTGGCTCCGTTAATATTCGGCTTTGCCAACTTCGACAAGCGACTGAAAATAGGAGGTGTGGTTTTCAACAACGTGGCATCCGCAAACCATTTCGCTTTTCTGAAGACGGCATGCACCGAAGCAGGAGTAGAATGTTTGGGATATATTGAGAGAAATGCAGAACTTACCATTCCCAATAGACATTTGGGACTGACTGTCGGCAACAGGGACAACATGGAAAAAACCATAAACATCGCTGCAGCGGAAATAGAGAAAAATGTGGACATAAACAAAATTCTTGCATTATGAAAATACTGGTGGCCAATGACGAGGCGTTCAATTTCTTATACAAAGCCAACATCGACTCACTGCGTGAAATGGGAGAGGTAAAGTTCTTCTCTCCCCTTCACGACAAGGAACTGCCCATGTGCGACCTTTTATATCTTCCAGGAGGCTACCCTGAACTTCATCTTGAGGATATAGTGAGAAACAATGGAATGACTGAAAGTATAAGAGATTTTGCCCAAAACGGGGGTAAGGTATTTGCTGAATGCGGAGGCTTCATGTACCTTTGCAATGACATCGACGGCACTAAAATGTGTGGTGTGTTACCGTTCAAGGCAACAATGGCGAATGCCCGCCTGCATTTGGGATACCGGCAGATGGAATGGAGAAACGGTATGACCTTGCGAGGACATGAGTTTCATTACTCCGACGTTGCTGACATGCCTTGCAACGATATTAAAAAAGTCTGTTGCCAATACTCGGCAAAAGGCACAAAAACAGGAACCGCCATATACCAGTACAAGAACGTCATAGCGGGATACACCCATTGGTATTGGGCAGAGAATGGCTTTCCGTTCTTTTAGTATTACAGATAGAAACGATGAACAAAGATAAGATATTGCACCCAGTTATGCTCGTGGGCACAGGCAGCGACGTGGGCAAAAGCATTCTTGCCACAGCCCTCTGCAGGATATTCCTGCAAGAAGGGTTCTGCCCTGCTCCGTTCAAAGCGCAGAACATGGCACTCAACTCATATGCCACGCCAGACGGGCTAGAAATAGGACGGGCACAGGCTGTACAGGCGGAGGCGGCTAAGATACCTTGCTGCACCGATATGAACCCTCTATTACTGAAGCCCAATTCAGAGCATACTACACAAGTGGTGCTCAACGGCAAACCCATAGGCAACCGCTCCGCTTACGACTATTTCAGGAAAGAAGGCAGGGAAGAACTACGAAGCGTCGTGAACAAGGCTTTCGACCGGCTTGCAGCTAAATTCAATCCCATTGTCATGGAAGGAGCAGGCAGTGTATCAGAAATCAATCTGCGCGATTCCGACATAGTTAATATGCCAATGGCACGCCACGCCAATGCCGACGTGATTCTAGTGGCAGATATCGACCGCGGAGGTGTCTTTGCCTCATGCTATGGCAGCATAATGCTTCAGACACCAGAAGACAGGAAACGCATTAAAGGCATCATCATAAACAAATTCCGCGGCGACATCCGGCTCTTTGAAGAAGGCAAGAGGATGATTGAACAGCTCTGCCACGTTCCGGTGCTCGGCGTAGTTCCAATGTTCAACAACATTGTGATAGAGGAAGAGGATAGCGTGGAACTTGAGCACAAGATACACTCCGTTGCCAACGACAAAGTAAATATTGCCGTTGTATTGCTGCGACACATATCAAACTTCACCGATTTTAATGTGCTTGAGCGCGACGAAAGAGTGAATCTCTTTTACACAAATAACACCGCTGACATTGAAAAAGCCGACATCATAATATTGCCGGGCACTAAGGCTACCCTGGATGATTTGTATGAACTTCGCCGCAACGGTGTTGCACAAGCCATTCTCCGCGCACACCGGAATGGGAAAACTGTGATAGGAATATGCGGTGGTTACCAGATGCTCGGACAGATGGTATGCGACCCACATGGTGTGGAAGGAAGCATTCCACAACTGCCGGGACTCGGACTTTTAAACACTACTACGGAGATGCTGCATGACAAGATTACGAAACAGGTGGAATTCACGTTCAACGAAACGCCATGCAAAGGCTATGAGATACACCAAGGCATCACGACTTACTGCAACGGCAGCGGTAAAGACGGAACAAAAGCCGACACCATCGTTTACGGCAATCACTGCATAGGGACATATCTGCACGGTTTCCTTGACAACCAACCAGTCATAGAACATCTTATCGCACCATTTGAAAAGGGCAGACAAGCAAAACAGAAAGAAACAGTAGAGGAGTTTAAGGACAGGCAATATGATTTGCTCGCGGAGCATGTAAGGAAACATGTGGACATAAACCAACTGATTAAAATTATGACGATATGATACACGGGCACGGGGATGACCTTTACAAATACGGAAACATAGAAATAAATTTCTCCACAAACATATATAACCACTTCGACCACTCTCTGCTTTTCCAGACCCTAGCAGCAAATCTTCCGAATATAAAAAATTATCCGGAGCCATCACCGGAAACTCTTGAAAGAGCTTTAGCCGATAAGCTTGGAATAAGAAGTGGGAATGTAATGGCAACAAACGGAGCAACAGAAGCCATATATCTTATAGCACAATGCTTCAAAGAAAGGTGTCACCACGTTGTGCAACCCACGTTCTCTGAATATGCCGATGCTTGCCAGATATACGGATGCAAGACAATAAATGTCACATCAATAAACGACGGAAGCCAACTCGGAAGTAATGATGTTGTTTGGGTATGCAACCCCAACAATCCCACAGGACAAGTGTTGGAGCATGATACCTTGACCGGAAGAATAAAGGAGTGCCCTGAGACATTATTCATCATAGACCAGAGCTACTCGGCCTACACCACAAAAAAAACATTGCAAAGTGAAGAGGCAACAAGCTTTTGTAATGTACTGCTTCTTCACTCTATGACAAAAGATTTCGGTATACCTGGGCTGCGTCTAGGATATGCAATAGGAAACGAGACTTTGCTTTCTATGGTTAAACGTTACAGAATGCCATGGTCTGTAAACAGACTTGCCGTGGAAGCAGGTATCTTTCTTACGGAGCATTGTGACAACTACCGAATTGATGCCGCTGCCATGGAGCTAGAACGAGAACGGGTAGCAGAGCGACTTGAAGAAATTAGTATCAAGACTTTCCCGTCAGACTCCAACATTCTGCTTTGCAAACTACCTTCCGGAAGAGCCAGCGCTCTGAAGGAATATCTTGTTTCCACATATGGCATACTTATACGCGACGCAAGCAATTTCCACGGTCTCTCGCAGAAACACTTCCGGATTGCCGTGCAGACGAGTACGGAAAACAATAAACTCATTAACGCTTTAAGAGAATGGACGAAATTACAATATTCCTAAACGACAATCTTCCACTACTTAGTTTGATTGTCGGTTGGTTTCTTGATATGATTTTCGGCGACCCGGTATCGCTACCCCACCCCGTTGTTTACATGGGGAAATGGATTGCTAAGGGAGAACATCACTTAAATAAAGGAAAGCACAGAAAGGCTAAAGGCGGAGTGTTCGCTGTAGTCAGTATTTGCGCCATCTTCGTTATTGCTCACTTTAGCTTAGCATTGCTCAACGGCATTGCGAATAATAGCGAAAAGCCCAGTCTACCATTAGTCGTACTATCGTTGGCCCTCCAATCCGTCCTCGTTTTCTATTGTCTTGCAGGCAAAACGCTGCGGCACGAAGTGCAAATGGTATTTGAAGCGTTGCAATGCGGGCTTAGAGAAGGAAGGAAACAGGTAAGCCGTATCGTTGGCCGCGACACTCAAACACTATCACGCCAAGAAGTAGCCACTGCATCACTAGAGACCCTCGCCGAAAATCTGTCAGACGGCGTTGTGGCACCGCTTTTCTGGTTTTGCCTCTTAGGACTGCCAGGCATGCTCGCATACAAAATGGTGAACACGCTCGACTCCATGATAGGGTATCAGAACAAGAGATACAAAGACTTCGGATGTTGGGCTGCACACATAGACGACATCGCCAATTACATCCCTGCACGCATAACAGCAATTCTTGCTACTGTCTGTGGATGGGTATATGTGCATTTTTACAAAGCTCTTCCGCACCGTTCTCTTTCATATTACGCAAGCCGTACTTGGCATTATTCCCGTTGCCATGCCTCGCCAAACAGTGGATGGCCAGAAGCGGCATTGTCTGCATTGCTAGACTGCCGTTTCGGAGGACCGCATGACTATTTCGGAGAACTTTTCTACAAGCCATATATCGGTACAAACCCACGGGAACTGACAACCAGTGACATGCAATTTAGCATCCGCCTTTGTTTTATCGTCGAAACGTTGTCCGTTATGGCAATTTCCGCCGTTTTATATTTACTTTCCATGTATATTTAACATCTCCAATGCATAAGCACAGCAATAAAGCAGAAGCATGCCCCCAAAGAGAAATATACGCAGAAAAGTAATCTGTTGCTCAATATATTAAGGAGAAGAACGAAAAAGAATTGTTTTGCTTTGACATAAAGGTGGAAATAACTATATTTGTAAACAAAACAAACGCACACAATGAAAGAGAGTAAATATATACGCTTTGACTGGGCTATGAAACGCCTACTCAGACAGAAAGCCAATTTCGGCATCCTTGAAGGTCTGCTCACCACACTACTCGGCATGCAGATAAAGATACAACGGATGCTGGAGAGCGAGAGTAATCAGGAAGAAGAATACGATAAGTATAACCGCGTGGACATGCTTGCCGAAAACGAAAAGGGCGAGCTATTCCTCATCGAAGTGCAAAACAACACGGAATATGCCTATTTCCAGCGAATGCTATTCGGCACATCGAAACTCGTCACCGAATACATCCGCAAGGGCGAGGGCTACGAGAACGTAAGAAAGGTATACAGCATAAATATCGTATATTTCGATTTGGGCAAAGGCACCGACATCGTGTATCACGGCAAGACAGAGTTCCGCGGCATACACAACGGTGAGGTATTAGAACTAAGCCCATTCCAGAAGCATAAATTCAGTGCCGACGTAGTGAGCGACTTATATCCTGAATACTACATACTGAAAGTGGATGACTTTAACCGCGTAGCAAAAAACTCCATCGAAGAATGGGCATATTATTTGAATACAGGTGACGTGCCCAACGGTGCGAAAGCCCCAGGCATGGAGGAGGTGAAGGAACAACTCACCATTGACAAAATGAACAAAACAGAACGCATCGCCTATTATCGCCACATTGATAATATCGTTATTCTCCGTAACAACATTGATACAGAACGCGAGGAAGGAAGAATGGAGGGAAGAATGGAAGGAAGAATGGAGGGACGAATAGAAGGACGAATAGAAGGGCGTGAAGAAGGGCGTGAAGAAGGGCGTGAAGAGGAACGCCTACGAAATGTGAGAAAAATGAAAGAACTCGGAATTTCAATGGAAACGATAGTCAAAATATCGGGATTGTCTGTAGAAGAACTCGAAAACATATAATTCCAGGAAGACAAACAACAATAAACAATACACCATCGCTTGCAATGATGCATAAAAACACCTGCATCATGCTGCGATGGATTTTTTTATGAAATAGTCCACCCTCCAACATCAAGACAAGAATAAAGACAATGATTTTGTAAAATACGGAAAACGCAGAGCATAATTTCAAAATATCAATAATTTAAAGTAACTTTGCAACGATTTTGCCTTGATGTACGCTTTTCGCTACACAGCAAAAGATGACATAGAAACAAAAAAAATACACATCTATATATAATAAGGTAAAAAAAATGATTACAGTAACCAACCTCGCAATCCAGTTCGGTAAGAGAGTTCTCTACAAAGACGTAAATATCAAGTTCACCAATGGCAACATATATGGTGTCATTGGTGCCAACGGAGCGGGAAAGTCAACCTTGCTACGTGCCATCAGCGGAGAACTGGAGCCAAACAAAGGCTCCGTGGAGCTGGGTCCCGGGGAACGTCTATCGGTACTTGACCAGGACCACTTCAAATATGATGCTTTCAGCGTGATGGACACCGTACTGATGGGCCATCAGCCGCTATGGGAGAACATGAAGCAGCGCGAAGCTATTTACGCAAAACCGGAGATGACCGAAGAAGACGGTAACCTGGCAGCAGAACTGGAAATGAAGTTCGCCGAAATGGACGGATGGAATGCAGAAAGTGATGCAGCACAGATGCTCTCCAACTTAGGCATTAAGGAGAACATGCACCAGAAGATGATGAGCGAGTTGTCTAACAACGAGAAAGTGCGCGTCATGCTGGCAAAGGCTCTATTCGGACATCCCGACAATCTGCTGCTCGACGAGCCGACCAACGACCTTGACCTCGATACCGTGCAGTGGTTGGAAGAATACCTTAGCAATGTAGAACAAACGGTGCTTGTGGTTAGTCACGACCGACACTTCCTTGACGCAGTCAGCACACAGACTGTAGACATTGACTTCGGAAAGGTTACCGTATTCTCAGGAAACTACTCTTTCTGGTATGAGAGTTCACAGCTCGCACTGAGACAGCAACAGAACCAGCGACAGAAAGCCGAGGAGAAACGCAAAGAATTGGAAGAGTTCATACGCCGTTTCTCTGCCAACGTAGCAAAGAGCAAACAGACAACTAGCCGCAAGAAGATGCTCGAAAAGCTGAACGTAGAAGAGATACGTCCGTCGTCACGCAAATACCCGGGAATTATATTCCAGATGGAACGTGAACCAGGCAACCAGATTCTTGAGGTTGAAGGACTGAAAGCCGTTGATGCCGACGGGACAGTACTTTTCGACAACGTAAACTTCAACATAGAAAAGGGACAGAAAGTAGTGTTCCTCAGCCATAACCCCAAGGCCATGACGGCACTCTTCGAGATAATAAATGGCAACCGCGAAGCCGAAGCCGGAACATACAAGTGGGGAGTAACGATAACCACGGCATATCTGCCACTAGACAACACAGAGTTCTTCCAAAGCGACATGAATCTTGTTGACTGGCTCAGTCAATACGGCACTGGCAACGAAGTGGCAATGAAAGGCTATCTAGGAAGGATGCTCTTCAGCGGAGAAGAAGTGATGAAGAAGGTAAACGTGCTGAGCGGAGGAGAAAAAATGCGCTGCATGATAGCAAGAATGCAGCTGAAAAACGCCAACTGCCTCATTCTCGACACACCAACCAACCACCTAGATTTGGAGAGCATTCAGGCATTCAACAACAACCTTGTAGGTTTCAAAGGAAACATCCTCTTCAGCAGCCACGACCATGAGTTCATACAAACAGTGGCTGACCGCATCATAGAACTGACACCTAAGGGCACAATAGACAAACTGACGCAGTATGACGACTACATCTACGACGAGCAACTGAAAGAGCAGCGCGCAAAGATGTATGAATAAGCAAAAAAGGGCCAACAGAATTATTGGCAAGGTTTTTGCTTACTGAAGAATAAACGAAATACTACAATGAGCAAGGAAAAAGACATAAACATCGAAAACGAGGAAACAAAGCCTTCCGTTGAAAACGGCGAAAATGCCACAGAAGCAAAAGAAACTGAGCAGCAGACAACGGACAACGCACAGGCTGAAGAAAAGCAGACTGAAGAAGAAGCAGAAGAAAAAGACCCTCTTGAGGCTGCCAACGACAAGATTGCCGAACTTAAAGACAAATATCTGCGCAGCGTAGCCGAATTCGACAACTACCGCAAACGCACACTCAAGGAAAAGACGGAACTCATACTGAACGGTGCTGAAAAGTCTATAACGGCAATACTACCCGTTATGGACGACATGGAGAGAGCATTGCAGAATGCAGAGAAGACAGACGATCCTGAAGTGTTGAAAGAAGGCATGAAGCTCATATTCCAAAAATTCGAAAAAGCTCTTTCCAACCTTGGAGTGAGCCGTATAGAAACGAAAGACGCAGACTTTGACACCGACTACCACGAAGCTGTGGCTATGGTGCCGGGAATGGGCGACGAGAAGAAAGGCAAAGTGCTCGACTGCGTGCAGACTGGATATAAGCTAAACGACAAAGTTATAAGACATGCCAAGGTGGCAGTCGGACAGTAAACGGAAGTTATGGCAAACAAAAGAGACTACTATGAGGTGCTAGGCGTAAGCAAAGACGCCTCGGAAGACGAGATAAAGAAGGCATACCGCAAGATTGCCATCAAATACCACCCCGACCGCAACCCGGGCGACAAAGTGGCAGAAGAAAAATTCAAGGAAGCTGCAGAAGCATACGACGTTCTACACGACCCACAAAAGAAGCAACAGTATGACCAATTCGGTTTCGACGGTCCAATGGGCGGCGGAGCTGGAGGTTTCGGAGGTTTCGGGGCTGGTGGCGGCTTCAGTATGGATGACATCTTCTCCATGTTCGGTGATGTGTTTGGAGGACGCGGAGGAGGATTCGGTGGCTTCGGAACGCAAGGAGGCGGTAGACCCGCACAACACCGGGGTTCAGACCTTAGACTGAAGGTAAGACTCTCGCTGGCAGAGATATCTAGCGGTGTAACAAAGAAGTTCAAGGTGAAGAAAGACGTTGCATGCACATGCTGCAACGGTAGCGGAGCAGAAAGCGGCAGTGGTAAGGAAACATGCCCCACATGCCACGGAGCCGGAGTCGTGACACGAACCACCCAGAGCCTCTTCGGTATGATGCAGACACAAAGCGTCTGCCCGACATGCCAAGGCGAAGGAATGGTGATCAAAAACAAGTGTAAGGCTTGTCAAGGCACCGGTGTTACAAAGGGCGAAGAAGTTGTGGAGATAAAGATTCCCGCAGGTGTAGCCGAAGGAATGGTTGTCAACGTGCAGGGAAAAGGAAACGCCGGAATGAGAAACGGCATACCGGGCAACATTCAGGTTTATATAGAAGAAGAGCCAAACGACACCTTCGTGCGCGACGAGAATGACCTTATCTACAATCTGCTGCTCGACTTCCCCACAGCAGCACTGGGCGGACAAGTAGAAATACCGACCATCAGTGGCAGCAAGGTGAAGATTAAGATTGAACCGGGCACACAACCTGGCAAGACGCTCAGACTGAGAGGCAAGGGACTGCCTGCAGTGCAGGGATACGGTCACGGAACGGGAGACCTTGTGGTGCACATCAGCGTATATGTACCGAAAACGCTGAGCAAAGAAGAGAAGAAGACATTGGAAGAGCTGAAGGAAAGCGACAACTTTAAAGGCGACCCTCAAACAAAGCAGACCATCTTCCAAAAGTTCAGAAGCTACTTCAACTAAAGTCAAGACACATTCAGCAACCAAACTTCAGGCGGGTTCTGGCAACAGAACGCGCCTGAAACGTTTTATGAGAGCGCTTGAAACGTTTTATAAACACGCTTACTTTTTTAATCTGTTCAAAGAATAATCCACATACGAAATATGACATACGAAGAAACAATAGAGTATCTATACAACAGCGTTCCGATGTTTCAGAAAGTGGGAGCAACGGCATACAAGGAAGGACTTGACAACACGTTCGAACTAGACCGACACTTCGATCATCCTCACCAAAAATACAAAACCATACATGTTGCAGGAACAAACGGCAAAGGGTCCTGCTCACACACCATAGCCGCAATACTGGAGGCTGAGGGCTATAAAGTTGGTCTTTACACATCGCCACACCTAATAGACTTCCGCGAGAGGATAAAAGTAAACGGGCAGACAATAAGTCGTGAATACGTGACAGACTTCGTTGAAAAGGAACGGGCTTTCTTCGAACCGCTACATCCTAGCTTCTTCGAACTGACCACGGCGATGGCATTCAAATACTTCGCAGAACAGAAAGTTGACTATGCCGTTATTGAAGTGGGGCTGGGAGGAAGACTCGACTGCACGAACATTATATCACCGGCATTGTCGGTAATAACAAATATCAGTTTCGATCACACACAGTTTCTCGGCAATACACTAGCTAAGATTGCTACAGAAAAAGCAGGGATAATAAAAGAGGGAACTCCTGTTGTCGTGGGGGAATATAACGAAGAAACGAAACCAGTATTCATAAAGAAAGCGGAAGAGGAAAAAGCTCCTATCCTATTTGCCGAAGACGAGCCAGAAGTGATATCGGCAACACTTTCCGCTGACGGCAACGGAATGGACTATGATACACAAAGCTACGGACAGATGCACGGAGAACTGGCGGGAATATACCAACAAAAGAACACAAACACCGTGCTTGCCGCCATACGACAACTAAAACGACTGGGGATAGTGAAGAATGATAGCAGCATAAGGAAAGGTATCTCGGCTGCAGCATCAATGACAGGGCTGCGCGGCAGATGGGAGACACTACAGGAAAATCCGAAGGCAGTATGCGACACTGGCCACAACGCTGGAGGATGGCAATATCTAGAGAAGCAGATAAAGGCTCAGAAATGCAAAACAAAAAGAATAGTATTCGGTATGGTGGACGACAAGGACATAAACACCGTTTGCGCCATGCTCCCCAAAGAAGCAACATACTATTTCACTCAAGCCTCAACAAAACGCGCCCTACCTGCGGAACGCGTAAAGCAAGAAGCGGAACGCCACGGACTAAAAGGAGCAACATTCGCTACTGTAGACAAAGCCTACGCAAAGGCATTGGCAGATGCGTCAGCCGACGATTTCATCTTCGTGGGAGGCAGCAGCTACGTTGTGGCTGATTTACTTACAACTCTCGATGAATCCCGCCATTAGTTGTTTTTAACATTAAGCAAAACCTTTTTCGGCATTTACTTTTGTCATTCTCGTTTATTTTCCGTTACTTTGCATATAAGAATACTAACCCAAGACGTACAGAAACATAACCGTCTTTATAAAAATACAATATTATGAACACAAGCGAAGCACAAAACCTGTGTGGTCTGAAATGCGAAGATTTTCAGACCACGGTAAACGGCAAGAAAACAGATCTCTATATCCTCAAGAATAAACTGGGAAACGAAGTAGCAATAACGAACTACGGCGGTGCCCTCGTAGCAATCATGGTGCCCGACAAAAACGGAAACTACGCCAACGTTATACAAGGACACGACAACATACAGGATGTAGTGAACAGTCCTGAGCCATATCTCTCCACACTAATCGGACGTTACGGAAACCGCATATGCAAAGGCAAGTTCCAGTTGGGCGGAAAAGAATATCAACTACCCATAAACGACGGTGAGAACTCACTGCACGGTGGAAAGGATGGTTTCAACAAGAAGGTGTGGAATGCGCTACGCATGAACGACGAGACCGTTGTGCTGAACTACGTGTCAAGCTATGGAGAGGAAGGTTTTACTGGTGAAGTAAAAGTAACCGTGTCTTATACCTTCAACGATGACAACGAACTAATTATCGAATATCTTGCTACGACAAACAAGAAGACTATCATATGCCTTACCAACCACGGCTTCTTCAGTCTAGCAGGCATTGCCAACCCGACACCTGACGTATACAATGTGGAATGTGAAATAAATGCAGATTTCTATCTACCTATCGACAACCAAAGCATACCCACAGGAGAAATACGCCTGGTAGAAGGCACACCATTTGACTTCCGCACACCCAAAGCCATTGGCGAACGCATCGATATGGACAACGAACAGCTGAAAAACGGAAGTGGATACGACCACAACTACGTGCTGAACAAGAAAGAAGAAGGTGAGCTGAGTTTTGCCGCACGCCTCTATGAGCCTGAAAGCGGAAGAACAATGGAGGTATACACAACGGAACCGGGACTACAGTTATACACAGGCAACTTTGAAAGCGGAATAAGCGGACAACACGGTGCTACATTCCCTAAGAGAAGTGCTGTTTGCCTGGAGGCACAACACTTCCCCGATTCACCAAACCGCCCATATTTCCCATCTGTAGTGCTCCGTCCTGGAGAACAATACAAGCAGAAGACTGTATACAAATTCGGTGTAAGAAAATAGCATAAAAAAGATATAAGGCACATTCTGAACGGCAAAGATCCGCCAGAATGTGCCTTTGCGCTATATTTATATATCCAAGGAAAACAATACACAACCATTAAGACCAAAAATCAAAAGACTATGGAAATTGAATATGTAAGAACACGCTTCATAAAGCATTTCGATGGAAAAACAGGAAACATCTACGCTTCGCCCGGACGAATAAACCTTATAGGCGAGCACACCGACTATAACGGAGGCTTCGTATTCCCCGGAGCTATCGACAAAGGCATAATGTGCGAGATACGCCCTAATGGCACTACAAAGGTTATGGCGTATGCAATAGACTTGAAAGACCGCGTGGAATTTGAGATAGACGACGAAAAAGGACCAAAGGCAAGCTGGGCACGCTATATCTACGGCATTGTAAAGGAGATGCAGAAACTCGGTGTCGACGTAAAAGGCTTCAACACTGCCTTTGCCGGTGACGTGCCACTAGGCGCTGGCCTGTCGTCATCGGCAGCGCTGGAGAGTTGCTATGCCTTCGCACTGAACGACCTCTTCGGGGAGAACAAAGTGTCAAAATGGGATATGGCACTTGCAGGACAAGCCACGGAACACAACTATTGCGGAGTTAACTGCGGTATCATGGACCAGTTCGCCAGCGTATTCGGAAAGGAAGGCAAACTTATGAGACTGGACTGCCGTAGCAGAGAATTCGAATATTTCCCGTTCAACCCACAAGGATACAAACTTGTGCTGGTAGACTCCGTAGTAAAACACGAGCTGGCTTCCTCTGCATACAACGATCGCCGCAGAAGCTGTGAAAACGTAGTGGAAGCACTGCAGAAGAAATACCCGGAAAAGACAATAGAGACTCTACGCGATGCCGACTGGGATATGCTGGAGAGCGTAAAGGCTGAAGTAAAAGAAGAAGACATGAAACGTGCGGTTTACGTATTGGGAGAAAAAGACAGAGTGCTTGCCGTATGTGATGCTTTGAACAAGGGTGACTACGAAACAGTAGGACAAAAAATGTATGAAACCCACAACGGGTTGAGCAAAGACTACGAAGTTTCCTGCGAAGAACTTGACTACCTGAACGACATTGCCAAAGAAAACGGTGTGACGGGTTGCCGCATTATGGGAGGAGGCTTCGGAGGATGCACCATCAACCTTGTGAAAGACGAGCTATATGATAAATTTGTAGCCGATGCCAAGGCAAAATACAAGGCAAAATACGGCAAAGAGCCAAAGATTTACGACGTTGTAATTAAAGACGGTTCAAGAAAAATCTGCTGACACGCAAACGTGAAATACCATGTGTTTGACTAGAAACACATAAAACACAGGTTTTTGAGAATAGAAAAAGTTTTAAAAGTCCGCGAAGGAGAAACTGGCAAAAAGGAACACAAAAGATACATGTCAGAACCTTCGCGGACTTTTTTTATATCGCAAGCCACAAAAACGCCACCATATTTGAGGCTTTTTGAAAAATAAATTGTAATTTTACCCCGTTTTAAGAAAAGGCAGAACGATGGGCATTTTTTAGGTAGCTATGCAACATAAAAAAGCCTTTTGCGACAAAATTTGCCGCATATTTCTGCAACGACATAAATCTAATAACACAAGATATGAGAAACTTTAAACACACCATTTTAGGAATAGGTGCGGCCATGGCTGCCCTTGTGTCCTGCTCAACAGGTAACGGAAGCCAAAAGACAATTTCGGGGCTTGACGCTTCTGATTTCGACACGATAATAAACAAAAAGCCCGTTAAGCTCTACACACTGAAAAATAGCAACGGCATGGAAGCCTGCATCACGAACTTCGGAGGAAGAGTCGTTTCATTGTGCGTGCCGGACAAGGACAACAATCCGACAGACGTTGTTCTAGGCTATGACAACATCAAGCAATATGCCGACTCCGTGAACAGTCCTAGCGACTATGGTTCGGCAATTGGGCGCTATGCCAACCGCATAAACAAAGGCAAACTCACTGTTGGGGGGAAAGAATATCAGTTGCCACAAAACAACTTCGGCCATTGCCTACACGGCGGACCATCGGGATGGCAATATCAAGTTTATGATGCAAAACAGCCAAACGACACAACACTGATACTGACACTTGTTTCTCCTGACGGAGATAACAACTTCCCTGGAACGGTTACTGCCACTACGACATACAGAGTGTTAAGCAACAACACCCTCGACATAACGTTTGAAGCCACGACTGACAAAGAGACAGTTGTCAACATGACAAACCATAGCTATTTCAATCTAAATGGCGATATGTCAAAAGATGGTTCAGACATGGTTCTATACGTAAATGCCGACAACTTTACTCCAGCCGATGAGACTTACATGACAACAGGAGAAATAAAGTCTGTTGAAGGAACACCGATGGACTTCCGTAAGCCTCACGCTCTGTCGGAACATATTAACGACAGTACATACGAACAAATAAAGAACGCCATGGGCTATGACCACAACTGGTGTCTGAACACATACAAAAACGGAAAAGGTGATGACACAAAGGTTTGCGCCTCACTCTTCTCACCAAAGACGGGCATAATGCTCGAAATGTTCACCAACGAACCAGGAGTTCAGGTATACACAGGCAACTTCCAAGGCACGGGCATCAGCTGCAAACACGGAGTGAAATATCCGAAACACGTATCTGTATGCCTTGAAAGTCAGAAATATCCAGACTCCCCGAACAAGAAAGAATGGCCTTCGCCCTATCTTAAACCCGGAGAGAAATACTATAGCCACGTGGCATACAAGTTCAGTTGCAGGAAATAACTACACCTGAAAGATATAGAAACGGAATCTCAGATATAACATATTCCCTCAAAAAAGATAACAACTGACGATCTAAAATACATAACCTAATTAAAACAGAATTATATGGAACTATACGACTGGCTTGTTATAGGCCTCTTCTGCACTGCACTCGTAGGTATCGTAGTGTGGGTAGTACTACAGAAAAACAACAACTCCGCTGACTATTTCCTTGGCGGACGTGACGCAACATGGATTGCCATCGGTGCATCGATATTTGCCTCAAACATCGGAAGCGAACACCTTATCGGACTTGCCGGAGCGGGTGCTTCATCTGGTATGGCAATGGCCCATTGGGAGATTCAGGGATGGATGATTCTTATATTGGGATGGGTTTTCGTACCTTTCTATTCACGCTCAATGGTATACACCATGCCGGAGTTTCTGGAAAGACGCTACAACAAACAGAGCCGCACTATACTTTCAGTCATCTCACTCATAAGCTATGTGCTTACGAAGGTTGCCGTGACGGTCTACGCTGGAGGTCTTGTATTCCAGCAGGTATTCGGAATAAAGGAAATGTGGGGCATTGATTTCTTCTGGATTGCCGCCATCGGACTGGTTTTGATCACCGCTCTCTATACTATATTCGGAGGCATGAAGAGCGTTCTCTATACTTCCGTGCTGCAAACTCCAATCCTCTTGCTCGGCTCTATAATAATTCTCGTACTCGGACTTAAAGCCGTGGGTGGTTGGGATCAGGTTATGCAGATATGCGCTGCCGAACCTGTCAACGAATACGGCGACCACATGACTAATCTCATGCGCGACTTGCGCGACCCGCAGTATCCTTGGCTTGGTGCATTGGTGGGCTCTGCAGTAATTGGCTTTTGGTATTGGTGCACAGACCAGTTCATCGTACAACGTGTACTCTCAGGAAAGAACGAGAAAGAGGCACGCAGAGGAACAATCTTCGGAGCTTATCTGAAGCTTCTCCCCGTTTTCATCTTCCTTATCCCAGGAATGATTGCATACGCCCTCAACGTTAAAGCAGGCGGAACATTCCTTCCTGTTGACGCAGCAGGCAATGCCATAAGCGATGCAGCCTTCCCTACTCTCGTTGCAAAGCTCCTTCCTGCAGGATTCAAGGGACTTGTAGTGTGCGGTATCCTTGCAGCCTTGATGAGTTCGTTGGCATCTCTGTTTAACTCTTCTGCGATGCTCTTCACGATAGACTTCTACAAACGCCTTCGTCCGCAGACATCAGAAAAAGCCCTTGTACGCATCGGACAAATAGCCACAGTTGTCATCGTGATACTCGGCATACTGTGGATTCCTATCATGCGAAGTGTGGGCAACGTACTCTATAATTATCTCCAGGACGTGCAAAGCGTTCTTGCTCCTGGCATAGCAGCAGCATTCCTTATCGGTATATGCTGGAAGCGTGCCTCGGCAAAAGGCGGCATGTGGGGACTGTTGGCTGGTATAATAATCGGACTTACTCGTCTGGGGGCCAAAGTTTACTATAGCAATGCTACAGATGCTGCAGACAACTGGTTCAAAGCAATTTTCTACGACTTCAACTGGTTGTATTTCTGCGGTATCATGCTTATCATCTGCTGCCTTGTTGTAATTGTTGTCAGCCTATGTACTGAAGCTCCGTCAAAGGAAAAGATACAGGGGCTCGTGTTCGGCACATCTACGCCAGAGCAGAGAGCAGCAACAAGAGCGAGCTGGAACAAATGGGATGTTATTCATTCAATAATAATCCTCGGCATAACAGTTGCATTCTACATTTATTTCTGGTAACAGACAAATTGAAAATTGCACAACAATAACCCTCTGCCGGCAGAAAAAAGTCTGTCGGCAGTAACCCTAACCAACGGAACAAAAACATCCGTAACCTTCAAATAATAATGGCATTAAGCCAGCAATACCATAAAACAAAGAAAAACATGACAGAGTATTATAAAGAACACTCAAAAGTCTTCGTATCTGTAGACTGCATCATATTCGGTTTTGAGGCAAACAGACTGAAAATTCTCCTCGGAAAAAGAAAGATGGACCCGGGACGTGATGAATTGTCGCTCTATGGCGGATTCGTTGAAGAAAAGGAAAGTCTGGACGAAGCAGCAAACCGCACAATAAAAACACTCACAGGACTGGATCATCTATATATGAAACAGGTTGGTGCTTTCGGTGCCGTTAACCGCGACCCGGGCGAAAGAGTAATATCCGTAGCTTATTGCGCACTTATAAACGTTAAGGACTACGACATTTCGCTACAGCATGAGCATGAACTGGAATGGTTTGATGTTGACAATCTGCCAACCCTGTATTCCGACCACAATGTCATGGTAAAAAATGCCATTATGCTGCTGCGTCGCCGCATATCCACTGAGCCACTGAGTTTCAACCTCCTACCGGAGCTATTCACTCTCACACAGCTGCAGCATGTATATGAAGCGATACTTGGAGCGGAAATAGACAAACGAAACTTCCGCAAGAAGATAAAGACGATAGATTTTATCGTAAAGACGGACAAGATAGACAAACTGACGTCAAAACGCGGTGCCGCCCTCTATTGTTTCAACAGGAAAGCATACGAAGACGCTCCGTATTTCAAACTATAGCACAAGCATTATGTTAGAAGAACTAAAAGAAAAAGTATTCCGTGCCAACCTCGATTTGGTAAAGCACAATTTGGTAATATTCACATGGGGCAATGTTTCAGGCATTGACCGCGAAAAGAATCTCATGGTAATCAAACCTTCAGGCGTTTCGTATGACGTAATGAAGGCATCAGACATGGTCGTTGTTGACGTTAAAACTGGCGAAGTGGTTGAAGGAGACCTTAACCCATCTTCAGACACGCCAACACACTTGGTGCTCTATCGTGCCTTTCCTGAAATAGGCGGTATTGTTCACACCCACTCTACCTACGCCACAGCATGGGCACAAGCGGGAAAAGACATTCCGAACATTGGCACTACTCATGCCGATTATTTCCACGATTGCATACCATGCACCGCCGACATGACGGAAAGTCAAATGGCAGAATATGAGAAAGAGACGGGCACTGTTATCGTGGAACGTTTCAAGGGCATGAACTATGTGCACACTCCTGGCGTACTCGTAAAGAACCACGGACCATTCTCTTGGGGAAAAGATCCAGACCAGGCTGTATACAACGCTGTCGTAATGGAACAGGTTGCAAAAATGGCATTCGTCTCATTTGCCGTAAACCCGGCAACGACGATGAACCCTCTGCTTGTGGAAAAACATTTCAGCCGCAAGCACGGACCGAACGCCTATTACGGACAGAAAAAGAAGTAAACGCTTCGGCGGAAAAACATAATTTTCGCCAAGAGAACAACCATATAGGAATAAATACTTACAGACAATAAAAACAACAATGATAAAGGCATTTGAAAATCTTGAACTCTGGTGGATTACTGGAGCACAACTCCTTTACGGAGGCGAAACAGTGAACATCGTTGACGGCCACTCTCAAGAGATGGTTGACGGCTTAAACGAATCCGGCGTAATACCAATAAAGGTGGTATACAAGGGCACGGCGAACTCAGACAAAGAGGTTGCTGCCATAATGATGGCTGCCAACAACGAAGAGAAATGCGTGGGAGTAATTACTTGGATGCATACATTCTCACCTGCTAAGATGTGGATTCATGGGTTGCAGATGCTCCACAAGCCTCTGTTGCACCTGCACACACAGTACAACCAGGAGATTCCATGGGAGACAATGGACATGGACTTCATGAATCTGAATCAAAGCGCACACGGTGACCGCGAATTCGGACACATATGCTCCCGCCTGAGAAAACCGCGAAAAGTAGTTGTTGGCTACTGGAAAGAGAAAAAGACTCAGGAGCATATTGCCGTTTGGGCACGTGTGGCTGCTGCTGTGGCTGACGCAAAAGACATGCTTATAATACGTTTCGGCGACCAGATGAACAACGTTGCAGTTACCGATGGCGACAAAGTCAGTGCAGAGCAAGTTCTAGGCTACCACGTAGACTACTGTTGTGTGTCTGAACTTATGGACTACTGGAAAAAGGTTAAGCCTACCGATGTTGACGCACTCGTTGAGGAATACCATAAGTTATATAAGGTCGTTCCATGTGAAGCTGGCGAAGAAACGGGAAAGAAGAAGATATGGAATGCCGCACGTGCCGAATTGGCTCTCCGTGCCTGCCTAAAAGACAAAGGCGCAAAAGGCTTCACCACAAACTTCGATGACCTCGGCTCTTGGGACGATCCGGATTCTGAAGGCTTCGTTGGCTTCGACCAAATACCGGGACTTGCATCACAAAGGCTCATGGCTGAAGGTTATGGCTTCGGTGCTGAAGGTGACTGGAAATCAGCCGCACTCTACCGCACTCTTTGGTATATGACACAGGGACTGCCCACTGGTTGCTCGTTCCTTGAAGACTACACACTTAATTTCAACGGCGAGAACTCCGCTTTGCTACAGAGCCACATGCTCGAAGTTTGCCCTCTTATCGCCGTTGCCGACGAACCTGTACGCCTTGAAGTGCACCACTTGGGAATTGGCGTGCGCAAACAGCAGACAGCACGCCTCGTATTCAACTCGAAAGTTGGCGATGGCGTAACAGCCACTGTAGTAGATATGGGCAACCGTTTCCGCCTCATCGTAAACGATGTGCATTGCATCAAGCCAAAGCCACTGCCCAAACTCCCCGTTGCCAATGCACTTTGGATACCGCAGCCCAACTTCGAAATCGGAGCAGGCTCGTGGATATTGGCTGGCGGAACGCATCATAGTTGCTTCTCATACGATATCACACCCGAATATTGGGAAGACTATGCAGAAATGCTCGACATAGAATATCTGCACATAGACAAGAATTCTACATTCGAAAGCGTAAAGAGAGACCTCCGCATAAATGAGGTATACTATATGCTTAACAAAGCACTGAGATAACCGCAAACTTTCATGCCCCACCCTGCTTGGGATGGGGCTTTATTTTTTAATAAACAAAAAAATGAGCAACGCTAAACTTACGATAGAAACAGGGAAAGCCATCCTCGGCATAGAGTTCGGTTCTACGAGGATAAAGGCTGTGTTGATTGACGAAGACAATACACCAATCGCACAGGGCAGCCACGAATGGGAAAATCAACTTGTTGACGGTTTGTGGACATACAGTATTGAGGATATATGGAGCGGCGTGCAAGACTGCTATGCCGACCTTCGCAACAACGTTCGCCAAACATACGGAACAGAAATCAAGCAACTCGCAGCCATTGGTATAAGCGCAATGATGCATGGTTACATGGCTTTCAACGACAAAGAGGAAATCCTCGCTCCATTCCGCACCTGGCGCAACACAAATACCGGCAAGGCTGCAGCAGAACTATCAAGCCTGTTCAATTTCAACATACCACTACGCTGGAGCATCTCCCACCTTTACCAAGCTATCCTCAACATAGAAGAGCATGTGAAGGACATAACGTTCCTAACCACTCTTGCCGGCTATATTCACTGGCAGATAACTGGACGCAAAGTTCTTGGCATCGGCGATGCTTCAGGAATGTTACCTATAGACTCAGAGTCCAATGACTTCTGCAAGGACATGGTGGAGAAATTTGACAATCTCATTGCACCTTACAACTTCAATTGGAAGCTCAACGATATACTACCACAAGTGCTCGTTGCAGGCGAAGATGCCGGAAAACTTACTGTTGAGGGTGCAAAGAAACTTGACCCCTCCGGCAATCTACAGGCCGGAACACCTGTATGTCCGCCCGAAGGCGATGCTGGCACAGGTATGGTGGCAACAAACGCAGTAAGAAAACGCACGGGAAATGTGTCCGCCGGAACATCGTCTTTCTCAATGATAGTACTTGAAAAAGCCTTGTCAAAGCCTTATGAAATGATTGACATGGTAACGACGCCAGACGGCAGCCCTGTTGCAATGGTACACTGCAACAACTGCACATCAGACCTCAACGCATGGGTAGGGCTTTTCAAGGAATACCAACAGTTACTTGGCATTCCAGTTGATATGAACGAAGTGTTCGGAAAGCTTTACAACCATGCTCTTGAAGGTGATGCCGACTGTGGTGGACTGATTGCCTACAACTACATATCAGGCGAACCTGTAACAGGACTTGAGGAAGGAAGACCTTTATTCGTACGCTCGGCAAACAACAAGTTCAACCTCGCCAACTTCATGCGCGCCAACCTCTACGCCTCGGTAGGAGTGCTGAAAATTGGCAACGACATTCTTTTCAACGACGAGAAAGTTGAGGTAGACCGCATAACAGGTCACGGCGGACTGTTCAAGACAAAAGGCGTGGGTCAGCGTATCCTCGCCGCAGCCATCAACTCGCCTATCTCAGTTATGGAAACAGCAGGCGAAGGCGGAGCATGGGGTATAGCGCTGCTAGCCGGATACCTTGTCAACAATACTGATAATGAAAGTCTTGCCGACTACCTTGACAACAAGGTCTTTGCCGGCAATACAGGGACAGAAATCAAGCCAACGGCTGAAGACGTAGAAGGCTTCAACATCTATATCAAGGAATATCAGGCCTGCCTACCAATAGAGAAAGAGGCTGCAAAAGTAAAGAAATAACAAGTATTATAACAAAAGCTTTTGAAAAACGGGAAACTTTTAATAACTTTGCTCATAAACAACAACTATTACTAAAAAAGTTAAAGTTACTCAGAATTCGAAAGACTAAATCAAAACTCATGAACGACAAAACTCTTATGAACAAAGCAGCCGACAACATCCGCATTTTGGCTGCATCAATGGTAGAGAAAGCAAACTCCGGACATCCAGGCGGCGCTATGGGCGGTGCTGATTTCATAAATGTTCTTTTCTCAGAATTTCTGGTTTGGGACCCAGACAACTTGGAATGGGAAGGCAGAGACCGCTTCTTCCTAGACCCTGGCCACATGTCGCCGATGCTCTATAGCGCACTTGCACTTCAGGGCAAGTTTACTCTTGATGAGTTGAAGCAGTTCCGTCAGTGGGACTCCCCCACTCCCGGTCACCCAGAACGCGATGTTAAACGCGGAATAGAGAACACATCAGGTCCTCTCGGACAGGGACATACTTTCGGTGCCGGAGCTGCCGTTGCAGAAAAGTTCCTTCAAGCAAAGCTTGGCACGGAAGTTATCAAGCATAAGATTTACGCTTATATCTCCGATGGCGGAGTTGAGGAGGAAATATCACAGGGCACAGGACGCATTGCCGGAAACCTAGGACTGAACAACCTCATCATGTTCTACGACTCTAACGACATTCAGCTCTCAACCGAGTGCGGTGTAGTAATGAACGAGGACACTGCAGCGAAATACGCGTCATGGGGATGGAACGTTATTACCATCAATGGTAACGATCCCGACGAAATCCGTCAGGCACTCAAGGATGCACAGAAAGAGGAAAAACGGCCTACACTCATCATCGGCAAGACCATTATGGGCAAGGGCGCGCTGAAAGAAGACGGTACAAGCTACGAACACAATATCAAGACACACGGTGCTCCTCTGGGAGGCGATGCTTACAAGAATACGATAGCTAATCTTGGCGGTGACGCAGAGAATCCGTTTGTAATATTCCCTGAAGTAGAAAAGCTTT
Organism: bacterium; assembly: GCA_963644035.1. Lineage (GTDB taxonomy): Bacteria > Bacteroidota > Bacteroidia > Bacteroidales > Bacteroidaceae > Prevotella. The sequence continues at coordinate 115,411 of CAVIMN010000004.1, read as the reverse complement.
ATGCCGACCGCAAAGAAGAATTGCGCAAGATTGTAGCTGAGCGTCACGCAGAGGAAGAGGCATGGGCTAAAGCCAACCCGGAAAAAGCCGCCCAGATGAAAGAATGGTTCAGCGGCAACGCACCTAAGGTTGACTGGACAGCTGTTCAACAGAAGGAAGGTTCTGCCACACGTGCAGCTTCAGCAGCATGTCTTGGCGTATTGGCTGAACAAGTTCCAAACATGATATGCTCTTCTGCAGATTTGTCAAACAGCGACAAAACCGACGGATTCCTGAAGAAGACACGCTCTATCGTAAAAGACGATTTCGGCGGAGCATTCTTCCAGGCCGGTGTAAGCGAATTGACAATGGCGTGCATGTGTATCGGTATGTACCTTCACGGAGGTGTTATCCCTGCATGTGGAACATTCTTCGTATTCTCCGACTATATGAAACCAGCCGTACGTATGGCTGCCCTAATGGAAGTGCCCATCAAATTCATCTGGACACACGACGCATTCCGTGTCGGTGAAGATGGACCAACCCACGAGCCTGTTGAACAGGAAGCACAGATTCGCTTAATGGAGAAGCTGAAAAATCATCATGGCAAGGACAGTGTAAGAGTATTCCGCCCGGCTGATGCTGACGAGACAACAGTTTGTTGGGCTATGGCAATGGAAAACACTGAAACTCCTACGGCTCTTATATTCTCACGCCAGAACATAGCCAAGCTACCTGCTGGCACAGACTACGAACAAGCACGCAAGGGTGCATACGTTGTGGCTGGTTCTGAAGAAGACTTCGATGTTATTCTTCTTGCCGACGGCTCTGAAGTGTCAACTCTTGTTGCCGGTGCAGAACTACTCCGCAAGGACGGCATCAAGATTCGCATCGTCAGCGTGCCGAGCGAAGGTCTGTTCCGCTCGCAGAGCAAGGAATATCAGGAGAGCATTCTTCCTACGGGAAGCAAAATCTTCGGTATGACAGCTGGTCTGCCCGTTACACTTGAAGGACTTGTAGGGGCAAACGGCAAAGTGTTCGGCATGCCAAGCTTCGGATTCTCAGCTCCCTACAAAGTGCTCGACGAGAAATTGGGCTACACAGCAGAGAACGTATACAAACAAGTAAAGGAACTTCTTGCATAACAAAGACAAGAATATAGAAACAATCCACGAATCGTTGAAAAGCCAGAAACGAAAGGAACGTTGATGTGCCTTTTGGCTTTTCAGCTTTTCAAACCTTTTTAATTTTAAACTTTAAGCACTATGGAAGTAAAGACAATCGGATTGGCTTGCGACCACGCAGGTTTCCCACTGAAGCAATTTATCATTCAGTATCTCGAATCAAAGGGCTACCAGTATAAGGACTTCGGAACATACAGCGACACAAGCTGCGACTATCCTGATTTCGCCCACCCTCTTGCAGAAGCTATCGAAAGTGGCGAATGTTATCCAGGCATTGCCGTTTGCGGCAGCGGTGAAGGAATGGCCATAACTCTAAACAAGCATCAAGGTGTGCGCGCAGGACTGGCTTGGAACAAAGACATTGCTGGACTTATCCGCCAGCACAACAATGCCAACGTGATTGTGCTTCCGGGACGCTTTATTGACAACAAGACAGCGGAGGCCATTCTTGACGTATTCTTCAAGACACCTTTTGAAGGCGGAAGACACGAGAGAAGAGTTGAAAAAATTCCCGTAAAATAACATTTTCCCCATTTTCCGCACATATACACTGGCGGACTATAACTTTGGGACAACAAACAAAGCCCCGCAAGCGTAGCAATACACTCGCGGGGTTTTGCATAAACAAGAGTCAAGACAGGCAAGAAGAAACATGCAAACAGAGAAATTCTATTTTTTTGAAACCCTTGAAGAGGCAACAATCTTGAATGACATACGTACAAAATACGGCGTATTGCGCAGAACACTCCTGCAGGCAGTAGACAAACGGCTGGAGGGCGTTAGAGTGAAATTCGCAGGACTACTACCCAAGCTCCAATATCTTATCCGGGAATACAACATCCGCGAGAATGCGAAATACGATTCACTTTCTGTGGCCATCAATACCGTGCGTGTTAGATTACTGCAGCTTGAAACTCTAACTGACGAAGAACTCAACACGACATTCCCACACGACCTGAAAGCAGTATGCCGTTTCATAAGTCACATCTACGGGGATTGTGATATCCCCCAACAACTCACCACACTTTTCCCGAAGGAAACTGAACACAGGCTTCCCGGAAGGATGAAAAGCGGAAAAGGAGAAAATGTTGCTGCACTGCGCTGCACTATAGAGGACTGGGACGAGAACACTATAAAAGTGATAAGAGGTGACAACGGCATGTCGGCAACAGTGGTCTACAAAGAAAAAGGCGAAACGGAAACCGACAACGACTGGTCATACATAAAACCGCTGCTCGTAAAAGGCGAACAACTGAACATAGTTAATCCTCGCGTGACCGAAAACGGAAACATATTGCCAGAACTGATAATCTTCAACCCCGACTATCTTGTAAACGTCACGGCAGTGGCCTCTTGTTTCGAGGAATACGGCAACAGTGCCACACTGAACCTCATATCCCGAATAAAGCCAAATGTTGTAACGAAACATATTCTGCTGGGAAACTTTGCCGGACAACTTCTTGACGAAGCCTCTTACGGAAAGCAAACAACATATGGAGAAAGCCTGAAACGCTTCTTCCACGACAATGCCATAGACCTAGCGTGCTGTGACGACATTGACAACGAATTTCACAAGGAGGCCATGCAACAGCAAAGAAACATCAATGCCGTCATGAAATCGGGCAACATACACCAAAAGAACAATGAAACGCTTGCTGCTTCAGACCTTATCCTTGAGCCTTCGTTCTTCTGTGAAACACTCGGACTGCAGGGACGTATGGACTTCATACACCTTAACCAAGACACGATAATTGAACAGAAAAGCGGAAAAGGCGCGTTTTCGCGCGACACCACCAATGTTCGCCAACAACAGAAGCACTATGTGCAGCTACTCCTCTACCGTGCGGCTTTCCATTATGCATATTCACATAAGCCATACGGTGAGATTGCCTCTTATCTGCTCTATTCAAAATACGAAAACGGACTGCTTGAACTGGGCAGCGCACCCAAACTCCTCTTCGATGCCATACGCATAAGAAACCAAATAGCTTGGCTAGAACTACATTCGGCAGACTCTGGCATGGAAGCTCTAAAGAACATAAAGCCAGAAAAGCTATTCCCAACGGCTAGCAACAACATCTTGTGGAACAGATACCAACTTCCGCAACTGAAAAGCTTACTTGCTCCGATACATGAGGCTACGCCTTTGGAAAGAGCCTATTATTTTCGTTTTCTACGCTTTCTGTCAGCAGAGCATGTCTTGGCAAAGGTGGGCAACAGGACGAAAGAGAATTCTGGCTTTGCCGATATCTGGAACTCGTCTACCGAAGAAAAGCTACAGGCGGGCAATATCTACACAAAGCTACAGATGGAGCAATCAGCTGAAGAAGAAACGGTCAGCGATATAACATTCTGCTTTACCGAATGTGTCGACACTGACATCGTAAACTTCCGCGAAGGCGATATCGTGATTTTCTATCCCTACAAACCAGGAGAAAAGCCAGACGCCACACAGGAAATCCTGTTCAGAGCAAATATCAAACAGATATGCAACGATAGCATAACGCTCAGCATGCGCTACCCTCAGCACTCATCCGTTTTCAGCTACTTCAACCGCAAAAAATGCCATTGGGCTATTGAACACGACTGCATAGAAGCCTCGTTCAACGCACTATACAAGAGCATGCATAGTTTTCTCTCGGCTGAGCACAACCGACGAAACCTTATCCTCGGACAACGCATGCCCGAAACTGCCCCCAATGTGGGGCTTAACGGCAACTATGCATCGGGGGAGAACAACGAGTTCAACGAACTTGTTGCTCACGCTATGCAGGCAAAAGACATATTCCTTATCGTGGGACCACCGGGAACAGGCAAGACTTCCTACGGAATGCTCAACGTATTGAAGGAAGAACTTACCCACAAAGACTCATCGGTTTTACTGATGGCATACACAAACCGCGCAGTCGACGAGATATGCAGCAAGCTGAAAGAAGACGGCATTGACTTTCTCCGCCTGGGCAGCGAGTTCGGCTGCTCGCCCGAATACCACGACAATCTCATTGCCAAACGCGCCGGAAACTGCGCAAAACTCGACGATGTGAGAAACATGATAACGGGAGCACGCGTCATCTGCGGCACGACAACGGCTTTCAATTCAAAGACGGCTATCTTCAAACTCAAGAAATTCCAACTCGCCATTGTGGACGAAGCGTCGCAAATACTGGAACCTTATATTATAGGACTGCTTTCAGCACGTCACAACGACGGGAATGCCATAGAGAAATTTGTACTCATAGGCGACGAGAAACAGCTCCCCGCAGTGGTGCAGCAGGATGCTGAAGAATCTGCCGTAGCGGAAGCTGAGCTGAATGCCATAGCACTAACCAACTGCAGACTGTCGCTCTTTGAACGACTGTTGCGGCTATACGGGAAGGAAGACAAGCGATACTGCCACGTGCTTAGCTGCCAAGGACGAATGCACCCCGATGTGGCAGACTTTCCCAACACGGCTTTCTATCAGAGCAGGCTGCGCACTGTGCCACTAAAACATCAAAAGGAGTCAACTCCGACAACGGGTCCCGGAACGGGATGGATTGACGACATGCTCACAACACGCAGGGTGGCTTTCATAGACTGCAAGCCCCAAGGCGGATTTGCAGAGCCTGACAAAATGAACACAGCCGAAGCGGAGCTGATTGCCGACATTGTAGCTGCACAATACAGACTTGAGAAGAAAAACGGCAACGCAGACGGGAGCAGCATCCAAAAGGCTATAGGAGTAATTGTGCCATATCGCAACCAGATTTCTGCCGTGCGCAATGCCATTGGCCGCCACATAGAACAAGCGGCACTGCCGCAAGAAATGCACGACATAACCATTGACACTGTGGAACGCTACCAGGGGTCGCAACGCGATCTCATAATCTACGGATTCACAGTGAAGCGAATCTATCAGCTCGACTTCCTTACCGACAGCGAATACTATGACGAAAGGGAGCAGACACTCATAGACCGTAAACTGAATGTTGCCATGACAAGGGCGCGCAAACGCCTGATTATGGTGGGCAACTCTTCTATTTTGGAAGAAGACGCTACATTCAGACGTATGATTGAATACACGAAAGAAAAACAGTCTTTCTACAGGCAGAAGCAATAGCCGCGGGCTTTCCACTGAAAACGGCAGGTTTACGCACCATTAGCCCGCGGGCTTTCATTCAAAAGCCGCGGCGCAATGTGAAGACGTGCCATAAGGGTAAACAACACAATACGGCAAAAGCATGAAGTTATGTGCAGCTTCATACTTTTGCCGTAATATCATTATCAGTTTGTCCGCCCCCACTAAGCAGACCGCATAACCTGCTTAACAAGCATATCCGTCGGGGTTGCTCTTCTGCCAGTTCCAACTGTCGCGACACATCTCCTCAATGCCGTATTTAGCTTCCCAGCCGAGTTCTGCCTTAGCCTTGGCAGGATTGCAGTAGCAAGTAGCTATGTCTCCAGGACGACGCGGCTTGATGCTGTATTTTATCTTCAGGTTATTAGCCTTCTCGAAAGCCTTTACAACGTCAAGCACAGAGTATCCGTGACCAGTTCCTAGGTTATAAATGGAAAGTCCTTGATTGCGCTCTATCGCCTTCAGCGCACAAACATGCCCTGCAGCAAGGTCACACACGTGAATATAGTCGCGCACACCAGTACCATCAGGCGTATCATAATCGTTGCCAAACACTCCAAGCTCCTCACGCTTGCCCACAGCCACCTGCGTAATGTAAGGCATCAGATTATTAGGAATGCCGTTTGGATCTTCCCCGATACGGCCACTTGGATGTGCCCCTATGGGATTGAAATACCGCAGAAGCACTACGTTCCATTCCGGGTCTGCACGCCTTACGTCTTTCAACACCTCTTCAAGCATCCATTTTGTCTGACCATAAGGATTGGTACAGAAGCCTTTGGGACATTCTTCCGTGATGGGAATAACGGCAGGGTCGCCATATACAGTGGCAGAGCTTGAGAATATTATGTTCTTGCAGCCGTGATTGCGCATTACGTCAACAAGCACGAAAGTAGCGGTCATATTGTTTTCGTAATATTCCAATGGCTTAGCCACTGATTCGCCCACCGACTTCAAGCCAGCATAGTGAATAACGGCATCAAAAGTGTTTTCTTCAAAGATGCGGTTCATTGCTTCACGGGCGCGCACGTCGGCCTCATACCACTTTACTTCCTTGCCAATCATCTCGCCCACACGGCGCAGAGCCTCAGGCTTTGAGTTGGAAAAATTGTCAACAACGACAACGCTGTGGCCAGCCTTGTCAAGTTCAATAATAGTGTGGGTGCCAATAAAGCCTGCACCACCGCATAAAAGAATGTTCATAGCCATATTCTTTAATAATACCTATTAAAACAAGCGGAAGACGCTGCTAAAAACAATGCGCCACACGCCCTTGTCTATTCAAATGCAAAGTTATACAAATTCTTTGAAGTTAAGAATAAAATGAGTAATTTTGCACGCATACGTTTTTATCTATAAATTGTGCGGTATTTTCTGCCGCACTTCAAGAGGAAGATATGATGCAAGCAATGATTTTTGCGGCGGGTCTCGGCACACGCCTAAAGCCGCTCACCGACACAATGCCGAAAGCTTTGGTGAGCGTGGGGGGAGAACCGCTTCTGAAACGTGTCATACTGAAGCTGAAGGATGCCGGAGCCACACGCATCGTGGTGAATGTACATCACTTTTCCGACCAGATTATCAGCTACCTTAAAGAGAACAACAATTTCAACACCGACATACTTATCAGCGACGAGAGTCATTGTTTGTTGGAAACAGGCGGCGGCATTAGAAAAGCGCAGCCATTGTTCCACCCAGGAAGTCCCGTGCTTATCCACAACGTTGACATTCTTAGCAACGTCGACTTGAAAAAATTCTACGAAACAGACGGTGAACCTGCGGCAAGGCTGCTCGTCAGCAGGCGCAAGACAAAGCGTTACCTGCTCTTTGACGACAATATGCGCCTGGTAGGATGGACAAATACGGAGACGGGAGAGGTGAAAAGCCCCTACCCCGCTCTTGATATTGCATCATGCAGAATGTATGCCTTTTCCGGAATCCACATCGTATGGCCGTCGCTCTTCCCGCTAATGGAGGGAGAACCGGAGAAATTCCCTATCATTGACTTCTATCTGAGAAACTGCCACCGCGTGCGCATAGAAGGATATCTGAAGGAGGACCTACAACTGATGGATGTCGGCAAACAGGAAACGCTGTCAGAAGCGGAAAAATTCCTAGACAAATTGTGATAAGACCATAAAACCCAATAAACAAACAATGCAACAGAAGATTATTATTTTGGATTTCGGTTCGCAAACCACGCAGCTTATAGGACGGCGTGTGCGCGAGCTTGACACCTTCTGCGAAATCATGCCCTACAACAAGTTTCCGAAAGACGATCCTTCGGTGATAGGCGTGATACTGAGCGGCAGCCCATACTCTGTTCACGACGCGGAGGCTTTCAAAGTTGACCTCAGCCAGTTCGTGGGGCACATCCCTGTGCTCGGAATATGCTATGGTGCGCAGTATATCTCCTACGCCAACGGCGGACGGGTGGAAGCTGCCGACTCGCGTGAGTACGGACGTGCCAATTTGGAAACCTTCGACAAGGAGAACCCTCTGTTTAAAGGTTTTGCAGACAATTCGCAAGTGTGGATGAGCCACGGAGACACCATCACGGCCATTCCTGAAGACTACAAATGTATCGCTTCAACGGCAAACGTGAAGTTCGCGGCATACGCCTCCGAAAAAGAACCTGTTTGGGCAGTGCAGTTCCACCCCGAAGTTTTCCACTCGCTGCAGGGCACCCTGCTGCTGAAGAACTTCGTGGTAGACATATGCGGAAGCCGACAGGACTGGAGTGCCGACTCCTTCGTTGAAACGACAGTAGCTGAACTTAAGGCTCAGCTAGGCGACGACAAGGTGATACTCGGCCTCTCGGGTGGAGTAGACTCCAGCGTTGCCGCAGTGTTGCTAAACAAGGCAATCGGCAAAAACCTTACGTGTATATTTGTTGACCACGGCATGTTGCGCAAGAACGAGTTCCGCGATGTTATGGAAGACTACAAGTGTCTTGGACTTAACGTTATCGGCGTGGATGCATCTGCCAAGTTCTTTGCCGATCTTGCCGGAGTGGACGATCCTGAACAGAAGCGCAAAATTATCGGACGCGACTTCGTGGAGGTGTTTAATGCCGAGGCAAAGAAACAAACCGGAGCAAAATGGCTTGCACAAGGCACAATATATCCTGACCGTATAGAGAGCCTCAACATCACGGGAAAAGTTATCAAAAGCCACCACAACGTGGGCGGACTACCAAAAGAGATGAACCTTCAACTCTGCGAACCGCTGAAATGGTTGTTCAAGGACGAGGTACGTCGCGTGGGACGCTCAATGGGAATGCCGGAACACTTGATAACACGTCATCCTTTCCCTGGTCCAGGACTTGCAGTGCGCATTCTTGGCGACATTACCCCCGAGAAAGTGAGAATACTTCAGGATGCTGACGATATCTACATACGCGGCTTGCGCGAATACAAGGTAAAGCTTTCTGGCGAAGAGGCACGGCGAGTATTGGCTGCCGGCGTTCCAGCCGACATGCAGAACGGTGAGATAGAAGTGTCGCTCTACGACCAGATATGGCAGGCTGGCACAGTATTGTTGTCAACAGTGCGCTCCGTAGGCGTGATGGGCGACGAACGCACTTACGAACACCCGGTTGCACTGCGCGCTGTTACCAGTACAGACGCAATGACCGCCGATTGGGCTCACTTGCCTTACGACTTCATGGCAAAAGTGTCTAACGAGATTATAAACAAAGTGCGCGGAGTTAACCGCGTTTGCTATGACATCTCCTCAAAACCACCCGCAACAATTGAGTGGGAATAAAGTGGAGAGCCACATATAACAAGAAAAGGGATTTGACAGAAGGCCAAGGTGTCTTTCGTGTCAAATCCCTTTTCTTGTATTCTATTATGCCAACGCTATGCAGACATAAGCCTTAATTAAATATCTTTCTGCTTGAGAACATCAATGCTACAATAATGTAAAAGAATCTCATAATCTTGTTTTTTCCACTAATATACTATACATTTTTGAAATGCAAACATATTGAGAATTATTAAAAAATTAACATTTTCTTCCCCAAATTAGCCTCACTTGCACAATATTCCAACTATTATGATTAACTTTGCAAAGAGTATTGACATTTTACCCCAACGATGGAGTTTGACAAACAGACAAACATTTTGACACAAACCGTGGAAAGGCTTTCTGAAAGCGAATCACTGAAAGGTATTTTCCACCAACACTGCGACGGCGACCCGTTGCCTTCTGCCATTGCGCTCGAAGAGATAATATCGCTTTCACGCTCGCTTCTGTTTCCCGGATACTACGGGAACTCCACTGTCAATACAAGAACAATAAAATACCAAATTGGCGTCAACCTTGAAAGGCTGCACAAGCTGCTGAGCGAACAGATTATGGCTGGATTGTGTTTTGCCGATACCGACGACACCTCACGCCCACATGCCGATGAACGGAAAAGCATCTCAAAAGAGTTGTCGGCAAGATTGATTGAAAAATTGCCAGAAATACGGGCTATCCTTGCCACCGACGTAGCTGCCGCCTACGATGGAGATCCTGCAGCAGAGAACGCTGGTGAAATAATATCATGCTACCCCGTAATAAAAGCTCTGACAAACTATCGCATCGCGCATGAGCTGGTATTGCTCGGGGTGCCGCTCATTCCAAGGATTCTGACAGAAATGGCTCACTCCGAAACAGGGATAGACATACATCCCGGGGCAAGAATAGGCAAACATTTCACCATAGACCACGGAACAGGCGTCGTCATCGGTGCAACTTGTATCATAGGAAACAATGTAAAGCTCTATCAAGGAGTGACATTGGGGGCGAAGAGTTTCCCACTCGACAAAGACGGAAATCCAATAAAGGGCATACCACGCCACCCCATCATAGAAGACAACGTGATTATCTATGCCAACGCCACCATACTTGGGCGCATTACCATAGGACGTGGGTGCGTTGTAGGAGCCAATGTGTGGGTTACGAAAGACATGAAACCCAAGACAAGAAAGTATAAACAGGAAAAAACAAGCATATTAGATTTTGAATTCAACAATGGAACAGGAATTTGAGCTCATAGCAAAGACTTTTATGGGCCTAGAACCTGTGTTGGCAGAGGAGCTGACACAGTTGGGAGCGAACAACGTGGAGATTGGACGAAGAATGGTTTCATTTACAGGAAACAAGGAACTGATGTATCGTGCCAACTTCCAGCTTCACACAGCAATACGCGTTCTCAAACCGATAAAACACTTCAAGGCTGAAAGTGCCGATGACGTTTACAACGAGGTTAAGAAGATAGACTGGACACAATATCTTGACCTAAAGAGTAGCTTTGCCGTTGATTCGGTGGTGTTCTCTGAAGAATTCCGTCACTCAAAGTTTGTGTCTTACAAGGTAAAGGATGCCATTGTTGACCAGTTCCGCGAGAAGACCGGAAACAGACCCAATATATCTGTGGCCAATCCAGACATAAGACTAAACATGCACATAGCCGAAGACAAGTGTACCCTCTCGCTTGACTCTAGTGGCGAAAGCCTACACCGACGCGGATACCGTCAGGAATCCGTTGAAGCACCGCTTAACGAAGTGCTTGCTGCAGGCATGATACTCATGTCGGGATGGAAAGGCGACACGGATTTCTACGACCCAATGTGCGGTTCCGGCACTATTGCCATTGAAGCTGCCCTCATAGCACGCAACATGGCTCCGGGACTCTTCCGCAAAGAGTTTGCTTTCGAAAAATGGAAAGACTTCGATTCTGACCTATTTGACACTATTTACAACGATGACTCACAGGAACGCGAATTCGACCACCATATATATGCTTCTGACATTGACATGAAAGCTGTGAATACGGCTCGAATGAATGTGAAAGCGGCAGGGTTCAGCAAAGATATCACCGTGGAATGTGCTGACTTCAAGGATTTCAAACAACCTGAAGGCAAAGCATTCATGATTACGAACCCACCTTATGGAGAACGTATATCTACGCCAAACCTTTTGGGAACGTACAAAATGATTGGCGAAACGCTGAAAAAGCAATTCAAAAACGGTGAGGCTTGGGTGCTTAGCTACCGCAAAGAGTGCTTCGACGAGATTGGACTGAAGCCTTCACAAAAGATTCCGCTCTACAATGGCTCGCTTGAATGTGAATTCCGCAAATATATAATGTTTGAAGGCGGCTTCCGTGAGTTCAGAAGCGAAGGCAACATTCTCAAGACCGACGATGAGAAGAAAATGATGGCGCAGAAGCACCGTTTCAAGGAACACCGCGAATTCAAGAAAAGGCTTGACGGCTCTGATGACGACGAGAACTTGGAAGAGGATGATATACGTTCGTTTAAGTTCAAGACCAGTCCGTATGCCGCTCTGATGCGCGAGCGCGAAAATCCTTCACGCCGAAGAACTAAGTTCACAGACAACGAGCGCGAGGACAGGCAAGACCGAAAATCGTATGGAAAAGGAGACGACCGCAACAGAAAATCGTTTGGGAAAGGTGACAGAAAGCCATTCACAAAAGGCGGCAAGTCATACGGCAGAAACGGCGATAAGCCTTATGGAAAGAACGGAGGCAAGGCTTACGGCAGAAAATTCAACAACGACTGAAAAACATAAAAGAAAAAGATAACAATTGCAGGCGGGGCGATATAGGGAAACAACCAAATCGTTCCGCCTGTTTAACAAATAGCAACTATGGAGAAAAATACTATCAACTCAACTGCAAAGCAATTGGCCATTGCCGCAGTTTGCCTGCTGTCTACAATCAACGGCATGGCGCAAGGCAAGCAGTTCACCTTGGAAGATTTGAACTTCGGGGGTACGAATTATCACAACATGACCCCGGAATACCGCAACCTTGCATGGTGGGGTGACAAGCTCGTTGAACGAAGAGCAGAAGACTGCCTTTTGGTAGACAACGCCACAGGAAAGACAAAAAAGCTATTCAGCGAAGACGATATAAACAGTATTGCCGACACCGACAGTGCTACAAGACTGCGCAACATGGGCTACGCCACATTTCCGTACGCAGGCAAGACACTCGTGATGCTCAAGAACAAAAGCGAACGGATGCTTATTGACTTCAAGGCAAAAAAGACTGTTTGGAGACAGAAAAGGGAAAGCAATGAGCAGAATGCCGACTGGAATTCCGTTTCACGTGCCCTTGCATTCACAAAAGATTTCAACCTTTACGTTACAGACGCTCAAGGCAACACGAAGCAACTAACTACAGATGGTAGCCGTTCTATCGTATATGGCGAAGCTGTTCACCGCAACGAATTCGGTATAAGAAAAGGTACATTCTGGAATACAGACGGCACGAAACTGGCATTCTACCGCATGGACCAGTCGATGGTGGCCGACTATCCTCAAGTAAATACCTTTGAACGTGAAGCAACATATGAGCCTGACAAATATCCTATGGCGGGAATGACAAGCCATAAAGTAACCGTTGGTATATATGACACGACAACAGGCAAAACCATTTACCTGCAAGCAGGAGATCCCACAGACCGCTATTTCACCAACATCGCTTGGGCACCCGACGGAAAAACGATATATATGTTTGAGTTGAACCGCGACCAAAACGACTGTCGTCTTGTTAGCTACGATGCTGCAACAGGAGCAAAGCTAAAGGAACTCTATCGCGAGACATCAACAAAATATGTGGAACCACAGAATCCAATAACATTCTTGCCCTGGGACTCAAACAAATTCATCATGCAAAGCCAGCGCAATGGCTACAATCACCTCTACCTCTACTCAACAGACGGCACTATGCTGAAGCAAATCACAAGCGGAGCATGGGTCGTTATGGATATTCTCGGTTTTAACTCAAAGGAAAAGAGCGTAATATACACTTCGAACGAAGCAATGCCCATACAGTGCAATGTATATAAAGTTGGAATCAATGACCTAAAGCGCACACTCATAGACGAAGGCGGAAAGGGATGGCACGCTGCCTCTACACTTAGCAACAGCGGACAGTATCTTCTTGACTCTTATCAAGAGCCAGACATTCCGCGCCGAATGGTTTGCATAAACACAACAAGCATGAAACGCACCCTCTTGCTTAACTCAAAAGACCCTTGGAAAGAGAAAGGATATACTATTCCACAATATTCAATGGGCACACTGAAAGCTGCCGACAACAAGACCGACCTCTACTGGCGCATGGTAAAGCCTGCCGACTTCGATCCTGCAAAGAAATACCCTACAGTAGTCTACGTTTATGGCGGTCCACATGCCCACAACGTTGATGCACGTTGGCACTGGTGCAGCCGCTCTTGGGAGACATACATGGCACAAAAAGGCTACATCCTCTTCATCTTGGACAACAGAGGAAGCGAAAACCGCGGACTTGAATTTGAGCAGGCCACATTCCGCCAGTTGGGACAAGAGGAAATGAAGGACCAGATGAAGGGTGTTGAATATCTAAAGTCGCTGCCGTATGTAGACAGCGAGAGACTCGGAGTACACGGTTGGAGCTTCGGAGGTTTCATGACCATTTCTCTTATGACAAACTATCCTGACGTATTCAAAGTGGGCGTTGCCGGCGGACCTGTAATAGACTGGAAATGGTATGAAGTAATGTACGGCGAGCGTTATATGGATACGCCTCAAGACAATCCAGAGGGCTACGCAAAGACTTCGCTCATTGAAAAAGCAAAGAACTTGAAAGGCAAGCTACAGATAATAATAGGAATGAATGACCCCACGGTTGTGCCGCAAAATGCACTGATGTTCCTGAATGCCTGTTCAGAAGCTGGCACACAACCAGACTTTTTCGCCTACCCTGGCGAAGGACACAATATGATGGGACACAAGAGTGTGCATCTGCACGAACGCATAACACAGTATTTCGAAGACTACCTGAAATAGTAACTTAACAAAAATCCCCACAGACGGCACAACTAATGCCACTGTGGGGATTGATTTTATAAACAACCTAACTAAACTAATCTGCCTTATTTGCGGTTAATCTTGATGGTTTTAACGCTACCGTCACTCATCATGACAACCTTTATCACTGTGGCTTTATAATTCTTGTCGACTTGCACGCCGTCAAGACTATAGTATTTAGCACTAATCTCGCTGACATTGTTGTCAAGCTCCTTCACTGCCGTTGCTGTTCCAGCTACAGTTGCTTCGCCAAGACCGCCCATTTCGTTTGCAGCCCGCACAGACCAAGTATTTGTTGCATCTGCCTTGTCGTAATAGTTCTCTGTTGTAAAGTCAACAACGTTGCCGTTCTTGCATATTGCATAGAGAAGTACGTAAGGACTATCTGTCCATGTCAGCTTACCCTCACTAATCACAACATCCTTTGGAGCAGAAGCCTGTTCTGTGAGAGAAGTAGGATCCCAGTTTTCAGAGCCTCCCAGCACGTTCTCTATGGTATAGAAATCAGCTTCTTCCTTTGTCAGCTTCGGATTGTTCGGCGTATGCGTGCCATCCCCGAATACAGTCTTGCGACTTTCAAGCGAGATAGATGTACCCTTATCGGTTACAGAGTTGTATTCAGCAAACTGCTTTGGCCAGCCACCGCTCATCTCTGCCCATCCTTCAGCAGAAGGAACAACTTTCATCGTGGTGTTGATGTAGAGTGCGATAGGAGTACCAGAACCCCAAGGACGCCCAAGGGTGTATTTTCCAGCGATAACATTTTTCTCCGATTCGTTTTCTGCTTGTATCGTACAGTCTCTAAATATGTAACCATACTTTGTTGGAACTGAAGGTACGGCAAGATAACCAGCAGCACACATCTGCAATGTCACGCCATTGTAGAACACGTCACCCTTTCCGCATAGGAAGTCTGTACGTCCACGCAACAATCCGCCTTCAAAATAGAACTTACTCTTGTTGCTGTTGGAAACATACGTATCTTGATATCCCCAAAGACATACGTTCTTGCATACAGTCTTGTTTGAACCGTCGTTAAGTACGATATCACGACCCTTTGCATCGCCCATAGAACTCTTAAAGGTTATATCCTGGAAGTACGTGTTTGACGCACCACTCTGCAAGCTGAGAACGTCACCTTGGCCTATGCCTTCAAGTACATGACTTCCACTAGATGTGTAAACATCAGGCAGAGTATTGGTAACGGCAACGCCCTCGCAGTCTTCACCTATTATAGAGACGTTAGGCGTATTGAGATAAGTTGTAGGATCAGGATAAGAGACTCCGTCAGAACCTTTCTTCGTTAGCTTCTCGTCGGCAGGAAGTTTATAGTCACCTCTCTTCACGAATATACGATAACGTACAGAAGTATCGGCACGTTTTGCCGCTGCTGTTAACGCTTCCTTGAGAGTTCCGTCATCGGGAACTACGAAGTCGTAGAGAGTCTTGGTTATTACAGGACGAGTCTTTGTCTTGAATGTTATATTCACAGCCTCTGTCAAAGCATTGTCTGTAAGGTCTGCTATGCTATTTGCCGGCAAAGAGAATGTATATTCCGTATTATAGTCAAGTCCCTTGTAGGAGAACATCACTGTCTTGCCAGAAACTGAAGGAGTAAGCGCCTGCTCGCCAAGCGTTGCCACGACGTTGTCGCCAACGAGTTTTACTTTCTCATCGAAAGTCAGCACAATGCTACCGTTTGCCGATGCGTTCTGTGCCCCGTTTTCTGGCACTGTGGTAAGCAATGCAGGAGCTTTGCCATCATCAATAACCTTTGCCGTTCCGTAAATGAATATTTCAGAGATTGCAATACCGTCGTTATCAGACGTTGTGCCGTCAATAGGCGATGTTGTGTCTGCCTTCCAACGGATATATACAACGGGCTGGTTGTCGGCAGCCGAGGGCAAAGCGAACTCTTCCGTCTTCCAATTCTTTGCACCCTCTATAGCGATTGTTCCAACCTTGCTCCATTCTGTTCCATCTATTGAGTATTCAACGTCATATTTCGTGTATGCGTTATAGTTGTAGGCCATTGCTGAAGATACTTTCAAGTCTTTGAAAGCGCTTGCGTTGACCTGCGTCTGCCAATAGTATTTGCCAAGTCCTGTTGTTCTCCAGTTAACGGCAGCATTTTTTCCTTCATAACCGCCGGAAGACTGGCATTTGTCAAGCCAACTTGAAGTATTGCCGTCTTCATCGCGCAACACAAGAGCGTCAGCATCATTGTCTTCTGCTGAGAAATCAGCTTTTCGTCCGTTACTTCCAGAGAGAACGAAGTCCCATCCTGCAATGAAATCGAGAGCTGCATCATAGTTTGCTGTCAGACTCTTGTTCTCCGTCATGTCAAGCTGCAGTTCTGTAGAAGTCTCACCGTTGCTCCATGAGCTAAAGGTAACGATTTTGTTTGACGAAGCAGTAAGCGTAACCTTTGTTCCTTCTTCATACATGTTTTTGTTGTCCACCTGTGTTGGAGTAGGATCTATGGCAACCATATAGCTATTGCCTGGAGTCTGAACCATAAGGTCAAGTGAATACGTGTTGAGTTTCTGGAAGTTCGCCGTAAACTTTTTATTTCCGTCGAGAGTAACATTGAAAACATTTTCTGTTGCCACCTCTGCACCTGTTGAGTCTGTCCAGTTAACGAACTTGTAGCCGAAGTTCTTTGTTGCAGTCAGTTTTAGTTCCGTTCCTTCGTCAAACTCTGTTCCGTTAGGGTAAACAGTTATAGTGCCGGCTTCTTCAGGATTGCATATTGCAGAGACTGTATATTTTGCAACTTCTTCCTTCTCTCCGTTCACAGTACCATAGATGCAGACATTGTTAAGACCATATTGCTTACCTGCATTGTCGTATATATTTATCAAGAGAGAGAAGCCATCAGTTGTATTGAAACCTGAAGGCACTTCATATTCAATGGATACCACATCTCCCTCCGTTTTATTGTTGCGGCGAGGCTTGATACCAGTAGCAAGAGTCTGTTCCTTTCCTTCCACATTCTTCACCCTAACGCTCATTTGTCCACCGTCTGTACCAAAGCGTGCTATATTTGCACTTACCTTTGTTGGGGTAAACGTTACGCCTTTTGAAGGCACAACTTTAAATTCAACAGCGTTCTCGTCGTTTTCTGCACCACCTTTAGCAGTTGGCTGGAAACGAGTATAAGTATAACCAAAGGCTGTGCCTGACGTCACTGAGGTCAAGTTTGAGCCATAGGCTACAGATGTCAGCGTGAATGCCCCATCTGGAGTTGTCTGTGCCGCATCGTCAATAGTTCCTGCCATAGGGAATACGGCAGAAGCATCGGTATTGTCGAATGATTGTTTGTCGCTTTTCACTACAGGCAACACTGTTTGAACTGTGCGATAGTAGCCTCCGTCATTACCGATAATGATATCAATCGTCTCGGAAGTAGATCCAATTGTGTAAATCAGAGGGTTTGCTGGCATATAGTCGCTCTGTCCGTCAATTGTAGTGGCAGTTTTTCCCGACTGTCCGAAGTTGCTCATAGCCGTAAGGGTTACTTCTGCCCCTTTACAAGAAGGAATAGTAAATTTTGTGCCACTGTTCCACTGACACCAGTCCGTCCAAGCACCATTATTTACTTTACCACTTGTTGCATCCATGTCCATCTTTACATCGATAACCTCGCCGGCTACAGTGGCTTGCGTCACGAATATACCTGTGTTTCCTTGATATGCCATCGTTGGCGCACCATTCTTGCGCTGAAAATCCCAAAGCAGCGTTACAGGTTCTGTGCGTGCAGAAAGAGAAACGGCATTGTCTTCAAATATAGGAGTCAGCGTCATGTCTGCATTGCAAGTCACTTCAGAACCTACAGCATAGACAGTTGTTCCGTCGGTCCATGATTTCAATGTTTTCCCTGCGATATAAAGGGTTTTGTTGGCAGGTACAGTGAAAGTTTTGCCTTCTTCTACTTTGAATGATTCCGGTGCAACTCCTTCAGCTTCCACACCGCCCATATTGAACGTCACGGTATATTCTGAAGACAGAGTTGAAGGATCAACAGCTTCAACTGCTATATACGGAGTGTAAGAACCGCCGGATATAGTAAGTGTCGTGCTTGATGTTCCTTTATATATTGTGGAAGCGATATTGTCGGTCTTGTTGTTGTGATAGCAAGCTCCGGTGTTTGTGTTGAATGTCTGCGAGTTTCCTGCAGCATCCTTCACAGTCACGTCGCCTCCCCAGGCACATGTTCCCATACTCACTTTTACTGGACCGTCAACAGCCACGGTTGCCGAGAAATTTCCCCAGCCATGCTCGTTGCTGTGATACTTTCCACTCAACACAATTGCCGCAGTAGCGTCGTCTGCCGCCACGCGCGTAGCTGTCCCATCGTCAGCAATTGCCACTCCAAACTTGACCAATGTCTTGTTTGAAATCTCATCGGCCGTCAGAAGATTGCCATCTGTCAGGTCAATCTTGATGTCCTTGAATGCCGCGGCTGCGGGCAATACACCCAACAGGCACAAAAACATAAGGACATTCCTCAGAATTTGTTTTTTCATTTTTAGAATTTGGTTAGTAAAATAGTTTAATAAATTCAACGTTAACTAATGCAAAGATATAAAAGGTAGAACATATAAATATAATTGTATAGAGAAAAGAAAGCACAATAAAGGATTTTACACCTTTTTCTGACAGAAATTCCACTTATAACATTCAATGTTGAGAATAACAAATAATAATGGTATTCATAAAAATCCACCCGCGGTAGAAAAAAAGACACATGATATACTAATCTTTGCAAGCGGGGATTTATTCATAAGTCCGCATGCAAAAAAAGCATACGCAGTGGGTTCTTATAAGTAACGCCACAGGCAGCGGGCAATTAGATATAAACAAATAAATATAGGCTCACTTGATAGGCAACAAAAAAGGGAGAAGACATTTGCCTCTCCCATTTATCTTAATAAAAAAATACATGCGCAACAGATTATTGCTGACCACTCCTTTCTGCTTTCATCTTAAGCAACTGACTGTGTATCTGGCGGCGCGAGCGACCAATCTGATAACGATATGCGGCCCATGTAGTAATGAAATATACTATTGCCTGAGTCCAAAGGGCACGGTATTCCACCGCCACATCCTCCAATGTTGCCCCCATTGTGTTCAAGCGCACAAAGCCACGTATACCAAACGTGGAGGGGAACACAACAGACACGCCTTGCCAAAAGGCTGGAATATTGCTCTGTGGCCATGAAACACCAGACATGAAGAGGAGCATGACCGAACTAAACACGACAAGAAGCATTACGTTCTCGCGGTATCTCACGAAGCTTGCCAGTGTCATGCTGAAGAATATACATGCCAACAGATAAGGCAAAGCAAACTTAATCAGTTTTTCTCCATCTACAAGACTTATGAAATTAAACAAATATGGTATAAATGCTAGCAAATATGCTGTGAGCAAGATATAAATTGCAAAGTAACACAACGCCTTTCCCCATACTATGCGCATCACACTGTGGCGAGTTTGCGAAATGGGCACAAGAAATCCGTAGTTGTTCTTTTCGCGCGCTGTTCCAGCCGCCATTCCAACACCGAGGAACAATGTCTGCTGAATGATAAGTATGAGCACTCCAGGGAGGATAAAGTTGCCATAGCCTGACGTATTGTTGAACACGGGCACTTCTTCAAAGTCCAACGGTTTGGTGGTTATCTCATTCTCCCTGTCGGTATAGTTTCCGCTCAATTGTATCTGTATCTGCGAATTCAACTTTCCCTGCACAGCAGTGCACGTCTGATAGATGGCCTTATAAGCCAACATAAGACTCATATCGCAATAAACACCGACGTGCGTCTGCTCCATACGGTTCAAGCGCAACTGAAAATCCTCGGGGAAATAAACTATGCCGTAAACCTGCTGACGACCTACCATTTCCTTTGCCTCGGCAAGGCTTTTTGCCTTGACAGTTGCATTGACATCGGGCGAAGCGTCAAGCATACGGGTGAACTGACGGCTCAACTGACTGTGCGACATGTCTACAACAGCTACAGGAACTTCCCTGACAACCTCATTGTTGTAAATCCAAGAATAAAGAAGAGGATATGCCAAAGGTACAAGTATGAGGAACATCAGCACGCCTTGATCGCGCAAGACCGCTTTCAGTTCACTCAGAGCTACACATATCGTATCGCGAAGAATATGTTTCATAATATTTTTTCTACCAATCCTACATGCTGAAGAGGGGCGTTGTATACGCTCACTCCATATATTTGTAGTTCAAGATAGCCTTACGCAGATTTCCCGCCACAAGGACTGGAAGCAAAGCGAAAACTACGAGAACGAGAAGGTTTATCCACACATATGAAAGCGGGAAGTCATTGAACACACACGTCTGGTATATGCGCCAATAGTGGCGCAACGGAAAGAGCTGGGCCATAGCTGCAAGTGGTGCATCCATGGCGAATACGGGAAAAGCCGTGCCCACCATTGAGAAACTGAGCACGCCCCAAAGAGAACAGATGCTCATTGACATACGCAACTGCGGCATAAGTCCAAACATGAACGCCCCGAATCCCTGTGCCGCAACAACGGCAAGAAAACCTAAAAGCAGGATATTCCCTACCCCGCCGTTATGCGGAAAATTAAGTACTCCATATACATAGAACGAATACAAATACATTATCGTGAGGAAAACAATTGTCTGTGGCAGAAGTTTTCCAAGCATTGCCACGAAAATGTTGTCTCCCGCAGTATGAAGCCACTCCTTTGCACGACCAAACTTCATTTCCGTTCCGAACGAGTATGCGGTAACAAGGAAGACAAACAACAAAAGCGTTCCCGGCACAAGCATTGTGCTGAGATAGATATTGTAGTTTGTCCATGGGTTTGTCGTGGTGTGCAGATCGAGTGCCACGGGCTGCAGAAAAGCAAGTATCTGCCTGTCGGTATATCCCTTTGCCCGCATCGTTGCCTGTCCCACACCTGCCGAGCCAAGCGAGGCTATGGTTTTTAAGTCTTTGAAAAGCAGAGAACCGGCAGTCAGCGAAGCGTAACTATAGTAAAGTGAGATTTTGGGTTGGCGCGAAGAGAGGAGTTTATCTGTTGTTCCCTTAGGAATATAAAGGAACCCGTAGATTTTGTTCTCCTGAATGGCATGCCGAGCCTCATCAACACTGTTGTAATAAGCAACGACATGGGAGTTCTGGAAGGAGTTTAGCCGCCTCACCATTGAACGTGTTGTGGTCGTGTTATCAAGGTCTACCACTCCGAGCGGCATACGCGAAGGCTGTCCTTGCTCCATTAACGAAGTAAAGAAAAATATAGCAACAACAGGCAAAACAACCATACACACAAGGTATATTGGATTATTCTTCAGATTGCCACATTCGCGCAATGCCGTGGATATCGTATTCTTTATCATCAGCAATTTATGTTCTTGAAGAACGGTTTTGGAAATCCTCTATTTTTTTATAAGACTCATGCCTGGTCTCAAACCGTCAATCTTAGTAACGGGACGTGCCTTCACCTCGAATGTCTTGAGGTCATACTGGCCATTTGACTTTGTTGCCTTCCATACAGCATAACTTCCCTGATCCTTTATATAAAAGACCTTCATGGTTATATCCTTTTTGAAAGCCGGCGAGAAAGCTGTGAACTCTGTTCCAACTTTCATTCCCTGTAGCTGGTCCTCACGTATGTTGAAGGTTCCCCACATGTCGTCCATGATTGAGATACTCATTATCGGTGAACCTGTGCCAACAAGTTCGCCTACCTTTGGATAGATGCTGCTCACTTCACCTTCCACCTGTGCCACCTGCACGGTTTCATTTATGTAAGAGCTAACCTCCTGCACTGCGCCTTTTGCTCTGTTAACTTGGGCGGCAGCAGCCAGCTTCTCTTCCTTTCTTGCTCCTTCGCGAGCCATATCATATTGGCTCTTGGCTGCTTTCTCCTGCGCTTCATAAGCCTTATATGCAGCCAACGCCTCATCACGTTTCTGTGCGCTCATCACGCCTTCGTTAAACAGACGCTGCACACGTTCATATGTTTTCTGTGATATTTCAAGTCCAGCCTTGGCCTGTTGCCAAAGTTCAAAAGCTCCTTGTATCTGCTGCTGGCGAGCACCGTTGTCTGCCATCTGTTTCATTGCTGATGCAGCATCCTCCGCACTCTGTGCCTGAGTTTTCTTTGCCTCAACCTCTGGCGCATCAAGGATAGCAAGCGTGTCGCCCACATGAACATAGTCGCCTTCCTTTACGCGAAGTTCAAGAATACGACCAGGCACCTTACTTGAAACTCTATATTCAGAAACTTCAATTTCTCCCTGAATAATGTCCGGCTGATTGCCGAGTGTGAAATATCCTATTAGTCCGGCCACTACTACTACTGTGGCGAATCCTGCTATTGCAAGCAATATGCTTTTCTGTTGTGATTTATTGTCCATAATTGTTTGTTCCTCTTCTGTGTGATTTGTATTTTGGAAGTGGTCAATGCTCAAAGCCTAACTGTTACTGCTAATCCAACAGTCCCAGAGCTTTCTTCAAATTTACCTGAGATATCTTCACATCAACCTGGGCATCTATTTTCTGCGACTGTGCCTGCATCCAGGCTGTCTGTGCCTCCATAACATCTGTTGTCTGCAGAACACCTTCCTTGAAGCCTACATTGGCGCAACGCAGATTCTCTTCTGCCTTTTCTACATTCTTGCGCGCCATGTCGTATTTCTTCCACGCTTCCTGCAGTTTGAAGCGACTTTGGCTAACTTGGAGTGAGACTTTCTCTTCCGCCTCCTGAAGTTCCAAGCTGGCTATTGTGGTTGCCGCTTTTGCAGCACGCACTTTGTATACGCCTTCAAACCAGTTCCACACGGGAATACGCACCATCACACCAATGTTCCACACACCTGCAAACTTGCGGTTGTAGCCGTCATACACGTTAGGGTTGGTCATCAAGTATCCGCCAGCAAGAGCTATTTGGGGAAGAAACGCTGAGCGAACGAGCTTTGTGTTCTGCTTGCATATATCCACGGCGTTTTCCAACATTCTTATCTCCGGCCGTGACGTATCTGCCGTGTCGTTACTTGCATTTGTCTGCACGTCAGCAGAAATGTCTATGCCGTCAGTCATCTCGTCGGATAGCGTTATTTGCGTTTCTGCCGGCATTCCGCATGTCTGGCAAAGCAGCATCTTGGCAAGCGACAAGCCATCCTCTACTTGGGTAACTGCCATTTCGGCTTCATTTACCTTAACCCCGACCTTCAGTCCGTCGGCGCGGGTAGCAACACCTTCCTTAATCATTTTTTGAACATCGTCATCCAACTTTTTCACCAGCTGCAGAAAACTGTCGGCAAGTTTCTGCTTATGTCGTAAAGAAACAACGGTCCAATATGTCTGGTCTATGTTCTGCAAGGTTGTCTGCCGCATAGCCTCTTCATTGTTTGCCGCAAGTTTTTCTCCAAGATCGGCAATTCGGTTAGCTGCAACAATAGCACCGCCCATATAAACAGGCTGCGTAACCATAGCTGACACCGCATACATCTGTCTCGTGTCTGTGCGGAACGCATCTTTCACATCGGTGCCTATTTTGTTGAGAGCACCAATTACTCTTTGATCCTGCACACCTACCAATGCTCCCACCGTAGTTCCTATTCCTGAGAGCGCATCCTTCTGAGTATTGGTAAGCAGTGATATTTCACGACTTGAGAACACTGCACCGCCGAGAACGTCAAGATGCGGCAGATATTTCGTGCGTGCCGCTTTGCGCACCTGCTCTGCCATGACCCGTTGCGTACGCGACGCTGTCAACGTTTTGTTGTTGTCAAGCGCCATCGCGCGACAACTGTCTAGCGAAAGCGTGCGTTGCGCTGCCGCTACCGTTGACACTCCGGCCAAAGCAATCATCATCAATGTTTTTTTCATCGAAAATTATTTTTCGTTTCCTGTATTTTCCCCTGAAGCTTTACCTTATTAGATATATAAGCAAAAAAGACCTCTGTATACGTCTTGCGCTATGGGCAAGACTAAAAGAAGAGAAGTCTTATTTGAAAGTAAAGCTTTTCTGTCCAATCATATTCCCTTCAGCAAACACGCTAACATTGTATGTTCCGGGATTCAATGCCTCGTTAACGTTCCAATACATCTTTATCGGCGTTTCCTGTCCGGAATATTCTATTGTCTTTGCCATAGTGTATTGAAGCTGACGGTTCTCATAGGAGAAAGACCCTGTAGCTCCCATCACCCCACCTGCGGGTGTGGTAATACGCACATAAAGATGGCGCTGACCGTTCTGCGCCGTTACATTCTTGGCAATGTTAAAACTTACGACAACCAGTTTGGCATCTTTTATCTTCTTAACTGCCTTCTTCGAAGAATCTTTCTTCTGTGGCACCATCTGTATTGCCGTTGCATCAAGCTGGGCTGCGATAGCTACTTTCTCGGAAAGAGAGGCTTTGTCGGAATTAAGGCCCTCAATCTGACGTGTGGCTTCTTCATACTGCCCTTTAACGCGGGTATTTTCAGCTGTAAGGTTTTGGTTAAGTCTGTTGAGAGAGTCTATTTCAAGGACATAACTGCGAATTATGGCACGACAAGTGGCGAGTTCTTTTTTCAGTCGCGCTATCTCACGAGCATCAGTACTCTTAACATTTTTCAGTTCCTGCAACAAATTCTGCGTGCGGAGCTGCTCTCTCGAAAGTTGAGCTATTATGGAATCATTGTTTATGCGGGTCTTCATTTCGGAATATTGGTCAGCAAACTGCCTGTACTCGTTTTCCATTTCCTTTTTGTCCATTTCCGCAAGTTCCTGCATCTCCTTGTTTGCCTGTTTCTCCTTATTGAGACTAAAGGCCAACCATGCCATTCCTCCCAAAAGAAGTATAACGACAACGATTGCAACTGTCAAAGCTTTCTTATTCATATATCTTAAAACGCGTTTATTTTCTTAATAGCAGATAATGTTTTTAGCAAGTTTCCACACCATCTTTTACCCATAATATAAAAAGATATAGACAACATCCAGCTACCTTTTTATCGGTTTGCAAAATTAAATTCTTTTATATTAACATGCAAACAATGATTTGGACTTAATATTTAAGTAACATTAAATTATAGTCTTTTAAGGAAAAAACGAACAATTTACACTATTACCTAAAAAAGGCGTAAAAAATGAGGTACAACAAATATAACGAAGAAAAATTTTGCCACATCGCTACAAAGGCGTAACTTTGCAAACGGTTGGCAAAGTGCCAACTAAGGGGTGCTTCCGTAATTGCGGATGCTGAGATTAGACCCATGACCTGATCCGGATAATGCCGGCGTAGGCAGAGAACATTTTCAAAAACATTCCCCTTATTTATATCTTCCCACATGTCTGGCAAGCGAAATATTGACTGCAAGCAAAAGGAACGACCAGCGTTTAAACCTTTGTGAAAAGGTCGATACAAGGTGTCTACGAAAAAAAATATATGTTTTCAGTCAGCTGAAACGGACATAAGCGGAAAAGAAACAAAAAACAAGCAAAAAACCAACGATGAAGAAAATCAATGGTGTGGCCATGGCAGTTGTATGCACACTATGTGCACAACAGGCTTTGGCAGAACAGAATGCAGACTCGGTGAGCATTCATCAACTCAACGAGGTTGTAGTAAAGGCAGTACGCGCACAGAAGAATGCGCCGTTTGCAGTGGCAAACATCAAGAAAAACGAGTTGCAAAACTTTTCTACAAGCGGGAAAGAGTTGCCTTTCCTCTTTTCACGCACGCCAGGAGTATTGGCGTGGAGCGAGAACGGCACAGGAATAGGAACAACATACATGCGCATGCGCGGTTCTGCCGGTAGCCGTATCAATGTGACTCTTGACGGGGTTTCTCTCAACTCTCCCGAAGACCAAACAGTTTTCTGGGCAAACATGAACTCATACGCATCCCTTTTAGGCAGTGTGCAGATACAACGCGGTGTGGGATCCTCAACAAACGGTGACGGAGCTTTCGGGGGATCTATATCACTCGCCACAGCAGCACCTTCCACAAAGCCGTTCCTCGAGATTACGGGAAGCTACGGTTCTTACAACACATACAACGTTGGAGCTTCGTTCTCCACTGGACTGCTCTTCAACCATCTTGTTTTTGACGGAGCATACCATGAGACAAAAACCGATGGATACGTAAATGGAACACGTGGCCGCTCGGGGTCTTATTACGGCGGACTGACATGGCTTGGAAACAATTTCCAAATACGCTATAAGAACATAGGAAACTTCGAGAAAACCGGCCAAGCATGGAATGGAGTAATAGGCTCAGACTATAACACGACAAAAAGCCTTTACGACTTCGGATACACATCCTACAAGGATCTTTGGAAGGCTGGTCTAGGTCGTTACAATGTGCTTGTAGAAGACCTTGTCTATGACAAAGCTGCATGGAAAGAAGGCAATTTCACCACTTCACGCTACAAAATGCGCGACGGAAGCTACTGGGAGCGCACGACTGACAACTTCTATCAAAACCACAACATCCTTTCAGCTACGTGGCAACCTTCTGAACACTGGAGTCATAATTTGGCTCTCCACTATACTTACGGACAGGGATACTATAAAGAATTCAAGAACAACTACAAATTCGCCAAGTTCGGACTAGTATATACCGATGCTGACGGAAACAATGTGAATCGTTCAGACTTTATAAGGAAAAAGGGACTGACACAAAACACATACGGCGCTGTATATAACTTCAACTATAAAAACGAGGAACTTGACATTATTGGTGGAGTTAACCTGCAGCAGTTCCGTGCCAGCCACTGGGGTTACCTCACATACATTGCCGATGAAAGAGCCGAGAAGCAGTTCCTGGGTGACGGGAAATACAAGTATTATGATTCCGACGCACACAAAGACGACTACAGTGCTTTCGTAAAAGCTACATATACTTTTGCAGAAAACTGGAACGTGTTTGCAGACTTGCAATACCGTTTTGTGAAGTTTAAGACAGACGGTATCAACGACAAGTTTGTAAGCGAGGGGAATGGATACAAGAACCAAGTGCTTGACGTAAACGAGGAATTCAACTTCTTCAACCCAAAAGTGGGCATCAGCTATACTAATGGTGGCCATAAGGCATATGCAAGCGCAGCCATGAGCAACCGCGAGCCTGAGCGCAACAACTATACCGATAACGGAAATTATCCTTTCCCGAAGAAGGAAACCGTTTACGACGTAGAATTTGGGTATCAATACAATGGTACAAACTGGTTTGCCGGGGCGAATTTCTATTATATGAACTACCACAACCAGCTTGTGCAGACAGGTGAGCTGAGCGATATCGGTGAAGCTCTGACAACAAACGTAAAGAAATCATACCGCATGGGCGTTGAGCTGACTGCAGGATGGTCGCCTCTGTCATGGTTGAGCATTGAGGGAAATGCGGCATTGAGCAAAAATAAGATAAAAGACTTTGATGAATACGTTGAAAGCTGGGACGCTTCAGACAACTACCTCGTGAAGAACCATTACTCAAACTCCACGTTGGCATATTCTCCCAGTGCGATACTCAATGGTTTCGTTGACTTCCATTACAAAGGTTTCAACGCTACATGGCACACAAACTTTGTAAGCAAGCAATATGTTGATAACTCTGAAAGCGAAGCACGTTCACTCCCTTGCTACTCCCAGTCTAACCTGAGCCTCAACTACCAGAGTGACGTAAAGAATGCCGGAGGCATAAAGAACGTAAAACTGGGCATAGATTTCAACAACGTGTTCAGTCGTCACTATGCTGCCAATGGTTACACATGGTACGGATGGTATACGGAGGGGAAACGCTATCAAGCAATGGCATACGTGCCAATGGCCGGATTCAACGTAATGGCGCATCTCACACTGAGATTCTAATTACCTTGCAGGCAATCCTGCAGGTGCAAACAATACACAACCTTAATATGCCTAACTAATATATAAAGACACAAACACGAAAGGGAGTCGGATGTTCTTACCGACTCCCTTATGTTATATGCAAAAAAGAAAAACTAATTCATTATAGAGAACTACATTATGGAACAATTCCTTGCCGAACACTGGCTAGATATCTTTACAACCCTACTAGGGTTGCTTTACATTTGGCTCGAATACCGTGCAAACATCTGGTTGTGGGCCGTTGGTATCGTTATGCCTGCCCTAGACATTTACCTTTATTATTCTCATGGTCTTTACGGTGATGCTGCAATGGCTATATACTACACCGTGGCTGCCATATACGGTCTGCTCGCCTGGCGGTTCGGAATAAGCCTCGCACGCCTGTTAAAACGCGGAACAACAGCACAGAAAGAGCTGCAAATAAGCAGGATGCCCATAAACAAATATATCCCCACACTTGTCTTTCTTGCCGTAGCATGGGGCGTAACATACTGGATTCTTATAACATATACAAATAGCACCGTTCCGTTGCTTGACTCCTTCACCAATGCAATGAGCTTTGTAGGCTTGTGGGCATTGGCAAAAAAATATATTGAGCAATGGTTATTCTGGATTATTGTTGATGCTGTGTGCTGCTATCTTTATATCATTAAAGGAATTCCGTTCAAGGCCCTGCTCTATGGCCTGTATGTTTTTATCGCCGTAATGGGATGGATTAAGTGGGAAAAGATGCGAAAGGCGCAATGAAAGCGTCACACGCTTACTACTGCCGGTATGTGTGGCCAAGGATCATATCCCTCAAGCTTAAAATCATCATAAGTAAAGTCAAAGATATCCTTTACCTCAGGATTAAGCACCATATGTGGCAACTGCCTGGGGGAACGCTTCAGCTGAAGGCGCGCCTGTTCCAAATGGTTTAGGTAAAGATGGGTGTCGCCCGTGGTATGTATAAACTCGCCCGGTTTCAACCCTGTTACCTGCGCCATCATCTGCAGCAGAAGAGCGTAGCTTGCAATATTGAACGGTACACCAAGAAAAGTATCGGCGCTACGTTGATAAAGTTGCAAAGAGAGCTTTCCGTCTGCAACATAAAACTGAAACAGGCAATGACAAGGCGGAAGCTTCATGCTGTCTATGTCAGCCACATTCCATGCGCTGACAATCATACGGCGTGAGTCTGGCGTATTACGGATTTGGTCTACCACATTTTTAATCTGGTCTATAGACTCCCCGTTTCGATCTGGCCATGAACGCCATTGATGACCGTAGACAGGGCCTAACTCCCCATTGGCATCTGCCCATTCATTCCATATCCGAACACCATGCTCCTGCAAGTATTTCACATTAGTATCGCCACGCAAAAACCACAGAAGTTCATAAATTATCGATTTCAAATGAAGCTTTTTGGTGGTAAGCAAAGGAAAGCCCTTGCTTAGGTCAAACCGCATCTGATTACCAAATACACTGAGTGTTCCAGTACCAGTACGATCGGTCTTTTTCGTACCCTCGCTAAGTATACGGTCGAGAAGAGTTAGATATTGTTGCATTGTTTGTTGTCTTTGTTTGAATTATTGTTGATTTTTATTTTCCATTCCTGTGGATAGAGATTGTTTGCCCTGTTGCCCAAGTTTTTAAGGAAGCCAAGTGGAAGTCCCATATAGCTTACTATTACATATCCGCGTTCCGTTTCCGCCGGAAGCACAATTGCCTCGCGACGAAGATAGCGCAAAGCCATATCTTTGTCAACCTCTACACGAGGAAAAGCTCCCGGAGCGAGGGCTGTTGAAAGAGCCAGCGACTGTGAAGGCACCAAATCACGTCCTTTGGGCGTTCCCATTTCAATTCCCGCATACATAACACGGAGTTTCTTCTCTGCCAAGTCATATTTGTCACGCCATGCCTTCTTTACTGCCGCAATCCTCCCACCAAGCATCAAAAAGTCGAAGTCGCTGCTTTCTGTCAACCACCGGCTAGCTTCTTTTGCCCCTTGAACAGCAGGCAACGCCTTGCCTTTGTCGCGCCGTTTACCATTCTTCGTGACCTTAAACCGTTCATTGCCAAAGGCCCATGACTGCGAATCTCCATTTCGCAAAGCACACATATACAATCCTTCGGTCGGAGTAACTCCAGGAATAAAATGGCGTTCGCAGAGCTTTTCCAAACCATATTCAGAAACGATATACGCAGTATTGTCTTCGTCCTCGTGCGCATTGAAAGTACAAGTGGAATATATTAGCAATGCCCCTTCAGCAAGACAGGGAATGATGTCGTCTATAATTGAGCGTTGCAACTCGGCACATTTGTTAACATTAGCCACAGACCATTCGGATATAGCTCCCTCATCCTTGCGAAACATCCCCTCTCCAGAACATGGGACATCGGCAAGAATAATATCAAATTTAAGTCCGGAACGTTGGTAATCTATAGCGTAGTTATTGGTCACAACAACATCTGGATGTCCAAATTTCTGCATGTTTTCCACCAAGATATTCGCACGTTGACGCATCGGTTCGTTCGTCATCAGCAAACTTCCCTCAGGCAGTATACTCCGTAATGCCGTTGACTTTCCTCCTGGTGCGGCACAAAGGTCAAGCACCATTAGCGGGCGGTCTGCTGGAGCAAAGCGCCGCACGACATCGGTAACATACATTGACGCTGCCTCTTGCACATAATAAGCTCCAGCATGCAGCAATGGATCAAGCGTAAACAAGGGGCGGCTTTGCAGATAACGCCCCTCGGCGCACCATTCTACTACGGCTTTTTCGGCAGCCGGCAAAGACATTATACTTGAGTCATACTTAAAAGGATTTAGCCTCACACTCACAGGAGGCTGTTCTTCCATGCCGGCCATAAATTTCCGGAACACGTCTTCACCCATGAGTTGACGGGTATATGCTGTAAATTCTTCGGGCAGTGTCACGATAATATCTGTTTTTAAGCACCGCAAAAGTACATTTTTTATTTCATTTCACAAAGCTTCAAAGAAACAATCAAATGTGGGTTTATTTTGCCATCTGAAATAAATAGTCTATTTTTGCAACATTATTAAATGCGGAGCAACGTTTGTGTGTAAAATTCAACGGTCAACCATTATGAATATACAGACAAAGGCAAAATAGCCATCGACTGCATACATCTAACACAAGGCGTTGCTCCGCCTGCATAACAGAAACTTTTGATGAAAGAATTTGTAATATCCGAAGTCAAGGCCGAGACAGCTATTCTCGTTGGCCTTGTAACTAAAGACCAAGACGAGGCGAAGACAAAAGAGTATCTTGACGAACTTGAATTTCTTGCAGACACAGCAGGCGCTATATGCGTGAAACGCTTCACACAAAAAGTGGTGTCGCCCAACCAAACGACCTATGTCGGCAAGGGAAAGCTGGAAGAAATAAAACAATACATACTCGATGAGGAAGATGCTGAACGCGAAATCGGTATGGTTATCTTCGATGACGAACTCTCTGCAAAGCAGATTCGCAATATAGAGAACGAGCTGAAGGTTAAAATCCTTGACCGCACATCTCTTATCCTTGACATTTTCGCCATGCGCGCCCAAACAGCAAACGCAAAGACTCAGGTTGAGCTTGCACAATACCGTTACATGTTGCCACGACTCCAGCGGTTGTGGACACACCTCGAGCGTCAGGGCGGTGGTTCCGGCTCGGGCGGAGGAAAAGGAAGTGTAGGATTGCGTGGTCCTGGCGAGACCCAGTTGGAAATGGACCGCCGTATTATTCTTCAGCGCATAACACTTTTGAAACAAAGATTGGTAGAAATAGACAAACAGAAGAACACTCAGCGAAAAAACCGCGGAAGAATGATTCGCGTCGCCCTCGTGGGGTATACCAACGTAGGAAAGTCTACACTAATGAACCTATTGGCTAAAAGCGAAGTCTTTGCCGAAAACAAACTGTTCGCCACACTTGACACTACAGTCAGAAAGGTCGTTGTTGACAACCTTCCTTTCCTTCTTGCCGACACAGTAGGGTTCATACGCAAATTGCCAACAGATTTGGTTGACTCGTTCAAGAGTACACTCGACGAGGTGCGCGAAGCTGACCTTCTTCTACACGTAGTTGACATCAGTCACCCTGATTTCGAAGACCAAATAAAGGTGGTGGAAAAGACCCTTGCCGACCTTGGATGCTCAGAAAAGCCACAGATGATTATCTTCAACAAGATAGATGCCTATTCATGGGTTGAGAAAGAGCCGGACGACCTCACGCCTGCAACCAAAGAAAACGTAACGCTTGACGAACTGAAGCATACATGGATGGCGAAGCTTGACGAGGATTGCATCTTCATCTCTGCACGCGAAAAGCAGAACATAAACGAGATGCGCGACATTCTCTACAAGCGCGTGCGCCAACTCCACGTGCAGAAATATCCATACAACGATTTTCTGTACGAAAACTACGAAGACTATAACGAAGAATAAGCACGACAGTATACCACAATTCTCAATTTTCAAATGCGTAACCTTACTCTTGAAGAGATAAACATACTGAAACATAACCGATGCTCAGCTGAAGACTGGAAGCAAATCTGCGTTTCCAAAGGGTTTAAAGCCGAGCATGTAAGCGATACCCGCTTCTTCGGCAAATGCGAAATAGGAGAAACAGGCGGTATAGTGAAAAACTGTGCAGGTTTTCTACAGCCAGCCGAAATCCGTAACGCCAGGATTGCAAATTCATCTATAGGCGACAACTGCATAATAGAGAACATTTCTGGTTGCATAAACAATGCCTCTATCGGCAATGGGTGCACGATAAGCAACGTTAGTTCTATAAGAACAACGGGAGAAACGCACTACGGACTGTTCAGAAAGATTGCCATACTCAACGAAGCCGGTGAGGGAAACATCATGTACTGTCCACATCTCACGGCACAGACTGCCGCACTAATGGCGATTCCCAACATCATAAGCCAAAAGGCAAAGAGCGGACTATACGCATTGGCAAAAAAAGACATCGAAGAATACTTTGCCTCAGAAAAAACATCAGTCAGTTTCTCCGAAAAACTCAAGACTACCATCTGCGACAACGTTATAATCAGTAATACCCAAGAGATAACAAATTCATACATATCCACTGGCACAACAATCCATGGAACGCGTTGTATAAACGAATGTGCGTTCTTTGCCACCCCAGATGCTCCCGTTTTCATTGGAAACGGAACAATACTCAACGGATGCACTGTAACTTTCGGCTCAAGAATAACAGACAATGTAATTGCCCACAACTGCTTTGTCGGAGAATACTCCACATTAGCAGATGGCTTCTCCGCTACCGACAGCGTATTCTTCGCAAACTCATTCATGGCCAATGGTGAAGCTTGCGCTGCATTCTGCGGACCATTTACTGTAAGCCACCACAAGAGTACACTGCTTATTGGAGGCCTATACTCGTTTTACAATGCCGGGTCGTCCACGAACTTCAGCAACCACGCCTATAAAATGGGGCCTATTCATTGGGGTATAATGGAACGCGGATCAAAGACCGCAAGCTCCGCACACATATTGTGGCCGGCACACACTGGATATTTCAGCATGTGCATGGGAAAAGTTGCCACACATCCCGACACTACACGTTTCCCCTTCTCTTATATCATTGGCGATGGAAGGACAACATGGCTCGTTCCGGCACGCAACATTGCCACTGTCGGCACATTCCGCGACATCAACAAATGGCCTAAACGAGACATCCGCCCCGACAAATGCAAGTTCTCAACTGCTTGCACCAATTGGCTACACCCTGGCATAGCGGTGCAAGTGTTGGAAGGGAAGCACATCTTGGAAAAGATTGCTGAAAACCAGAAAGGGGCAGACAGATACTCTACTGAATATGGCTGCAATATAAAGCATAGTGCTCTTGAAAAAGGCATCGCCCTCTATGAACTCTACTTGCAGATGTATATATCCGAAAACCTACAGGCGCAACATTGCGATGCATTGCTTTCCGACACCGATATTGCACTTGCACTGAAAAGCTACGAAGAGAAGCCCAATAGGTATATATTCCACGACCTTGCCGGAGCCACCATTTCAGAAGAGACTATCGAAAGTATTGAAAAAGCACTTGACCGTAGCAATGTTACATTTGAAAACATTAGCGACCTGCTTGCAGGAAAAGTCTACAGCAATGCGGATGCTCTCTCAAATGAATACATCCTTGCCGTTTATATAGCCGAAAAGTGCTATGGCATAAGCACGCTGCCCATAGCAGAGCGGCACAAAATCATTGAAAGCTGTGCCGCTGCCAAACAGCATTGGCTGAAACTTATAAAAGAAGACGCTGAAAAAGAATATGCCATGGGGGACGTAGACAAGGTAACCTTGGAAGAGTTCCTCAGGAGTATGCAACAATAACAACAGTAAAAACGAATACATTTCATCAATTAAATTATCGCACATGAAATTAAAATCAATGCTTGTTCTGTGCCTTGCTGCACTGTCAACGGGGCTTCAGGCTAAAGAGTACACGTATGAAAGCGTGGCAGGCGACCCAATGCACGCGCGTATCTACACACTTGACAATGGTCTAAAAGTATATCTTTCGGTAAATACCGAAAAGCCTCGCGTGCAAACCTACATCGCCGTTCGCACAGGTAGCCGAAATGACCCTGCCGAAACGACCGGTCTTGCACATTACCTTGAGCATCTCATGTTCAAAGGAACGAAACGGTTCGGAACAACCAATGCCGCTGCCGAACAGCCCTACCTCGATGATATAGAACGCCGCTACGAGGCATACCGCAAGTTGACAGATGCCACAGAGCGCAAGCGGGCATATCATGAGATTGACAGCGTTTCGCAAATTGCCGCAAAGTATTTCATTCCCAACGAATACGACAAGCTGATGTCTTCCATAGGAGCAACAGGCACAAATGCCTACACTAGCAATGATGTTACCTGCTATACGGAAGATATCCCGTCTAATGAGATTGACAACTGGCTGAAAGTTGAAGGCGACCGCTTTCAGAATATGGTGATTCGCGGTTTCCACACGGAACTTGAAGCAGTGTATGAGGAATACAACATCGGCCTTGCACAGGACAACCGCAAGGTTTGGAATTCATTCTACAGCTTGCTCTACCCCAACCACCCTTACGGAACACAGACAACAATTGGAACGCAGGAACATCTTAAGAATCCTTCCATCACAAACATAAAGAATTACTTCAACCGCTACTACGTTCCGAACAACATCGCCATTTGTATGGCCGGAGACTTTGACCCCGACAAAGTGATTGCCAGCATTGACAAATACTTCGGCTCGTGGAAAAAGAGCGAAACACTGTCATTCCCCACATACGCACCCGTGAAGGAGCTGACCTCACCGCGCGACACTACGGTTATAGGTCAGGAAGCTGCTTTCATGATGATGGGCTGGAACTTTGACGGAGCTGCATCGCTACAAAGCGACACGCTCGACGTCATTACAAGAATCCTCTCAAACGGTAAGGCAGGCTTGCTCGACCTTGACGTAAACCAACCGATGAAATGTCAGTATGCAGGGGCTTTCAAAGACGGAATGAAAGAATATTCCCAACTCATTCTCACTGGTCAACCTATGCCTGGCCAGACTTTGAAAGATGTGCGCGACATATTGCTCGAAGAAATAGCGAAACTGAAAAATGGCGAGTTTGACGACGACTTGCTTCCTTCTGTAAAGAACAACATAAAGCTAAATCTCAACAATTCTTTGGAAAGCAATAGTTGGTGTGCCAACGAGTTTGTTGATGCATTCATAAACGGCAGAAGCTGGAACGACTGGGTTGGATACGAAAAACGCGTATCTGGCATTACAAAGAAGCAAATTGTTGACTTCGCAAACAAATACTTTGGCAACAACTACGCCATAGTATACAAGGAAACCGGCGTAGACTCAACACAGAAGAAGATTGACAAGCCGCAAATTACTGCCATTCCTTCAAACCGCGACCTGCAGAGCCAGTTCGTAAACGAAGTGATTAATTCAAAAGTTGCTCCAATTGAGCCTAAGTTTGTTGACTTCAATAAAGACTTTACACGCAGTAAGACAAAGAAAGGTCTGCCCGTGCTATATGTTGCAAACAATACAAACAAAACATTCACCATTGACTATCATTTCGATTTCGGTGAAGAAGTAAACAAGATGTACCCCTTTGCAACATCATACATCGACTATCTCGGCACAAACAAGTATACTGCTGAACAGCTCAAGCAGCAGTTCTATAAGCTAGCATGCAACTTCACAGTCTTCACATCCAAGGAATACTCCATAATACGCATCAGCGGTCTCAGTGAAAACATGACGAAGGCTATGCAGTTGGCAGAGGAATTCCTTGCTAACGCCAAGGTTGACAAAGCGGCATATAACCGTTGGGTAGAATCAACTCTAAAGGACCGCAACGACAGAAAGAAGAATCAGAGTAGCAACTTTGCGGCTCTGAAACAATATGGCATGTTTGGCAAGTATAATACAACACGCAACGTTCCAGACAGCACAGAACTTGTTAACGGAAACCCTGAAGAACTTGTAGCACTTATCCGCCAAATGCCAACATTCAAGCACAAGGTTCTATATTACGGACCGCTATCTGTCAAGCAGATTGTTGCTGCAGTAGACAAATACCACAAGACTCCCAAGACCCTTGCCGAGACTCCTAATGGAAAACCCTACACTTACGAGCTAACACCAAAGAACGAGATTCTCATGGCGCCATACAAGGCTAAGAACATCTACATGATGCAATACCATAACGAAGGCAAGATGTATGACGAAGCCAACCAGCCCGTAATATCACTCTTCGACGAATATTTCGGGGGTGGCATGAACACTGTTGTATTCCAGGAGCTGCGCGAGAGCCGCGGACTGGCCTACAGCGCATGGGCAGCCTACTATACACCATCTAAGAAAGAGAATCCCGAGTTCTTCTGCACAAACATCATATCGCAAAACGACAAGATGATGGACTGCATCCGAGTGTTCAACAACATCATGGACACCGTGCCACAATCACAGAAAGCCTTTGACATTGCAAAACAGGCGGTAACCAAACGTCTGGAAGCAAACCGCACTACAAAGCTTTCTATCATCTACAAATATCTTAACGCCGAGAAAATGGGACAGGACTACGACATCAACGAGCGCATATATAAGGCACTTCCTTCAGTTACGCTCAGCGACCTCGTGAAGTTCGTAAACGACTACATTTCACACAAGCCGTTCCGTTACCTCATCCTCGGCGACGAGAAGGAACTCAACATGGAGGCTCTCGAAAAGATTGCCCCTGTAAAGAGACTTACAACAGAAGAAATCTACGGATACTAAGCTATCACATTGACGGGGAGACTGCATACAGAAACAAGATGCAGTCTCCCCGTTTTGCATTTACAACCTCAACTAAAAATATGAGAATAAACATAATAGCCGCCGTTTCGCGCAACCTTGCAATCGGCAACAACAACAAACTGGTGTATTGGCTACCCAATGACTTGAAGCGTTTCAAGGCTCTCACCACCGGACACACAATACTTATGGGACGCCGCACGTTTGACTCTCTACCCAAAGGCGCACTGCCCAACAGAAGAAACGTGGTAATTAGCCGTACTGTAACGGAGCTGCCTGGATGTGATGTCTATTCTTCTATCAACGAGGCCCTCAGCCACTGTTGCGACGAAGAGGACATTTATGTTATTGGCGGTGAAAGCATCTACCGACAGACTCTGCCCCTTGCCGACAGACTCTGCCTGACGGAGATTGATGACGAAACGGGCGAAGCCGATGCTTTCTTCCCGGAATACAAAGATGAATGGCACGAAACAACACGCGAAGAACATGCCACAGACGAGCGACATGCCTTCCGTTATGCCTTCGTCGACTATGAAAGGATATAATCCGCAACACTGTATCCAATAAGGATAAACACAAAAAATAAAAGGATGCCGGCTACTCTTGGTTATCAAGAAAGCCGGCATCCTTTATTATATTCCGCAATGTCATCAAAAAAACAGTGTGACACCACGGCTATTTTATGCCACGGGCAATATTACTTGCAGTTAGGGCACCACGGTTTCAACTGCTTGAAGAAGTCGTTGCCTTTATCGTCAACAAGGATAAATGCGGGGAAGTCCTCAACAGTAATCTTCCATATCGCTTCCATTCCCAGTTCTGGATATTCAACACACTCAATGCTCTTGATGCTACTCTGCGAGAGAACGGCAGCAACACCGCCTATCGTACCAAGATAGAAGCCGCCATGCTTGTGGCAAGCATCAGTAACCACCTGTCCGCGGTTGCCTTTGGCTATCATAACAAGAGATGCCCCATGATCCTGGAACTCGTCTACATATGGGTCCATGCGGTTTGCCGTAGTCGGCCCCATAGAGCCACAAGGATAACCCTCTGGAGTTTTTGCCGGTCCGGCATAGAGAATTGGGTGATTCTTGAAGTATTCCGGCATTTCCTCGCCAGCATCAAGACGCGCCTTGAGCTTTGCGTGTGCAATGTCGCGTGCCACGATAATAGTACCCTTAAGGTTTACGCGAGTGCTTACGGGATATTTGGTCAATTCCTGACGCACTGCGTCAATACCCTTGTCCAAATCAATTTCAATTCCCTTTGCGCCTTCGCCTGGCTTGCGCAGTTCCTCGGGGATAAGCTCCGTTGGGTTACTGTCCATCTTCTCAATCCATATACCGTCAGCGTTGATCTTTGCCTTAATGTTGCGGTCAGCCGAGCAGCTCACGCCCATACCGATAGGACAACTTGCGCCGTGACGCGGCAAACGCACCACGCGGATATCATGAGCAAGATACTTTCCGCCAAACTGTGCTCCAAGTCCGATTCTGTGTGCCTCTTCAAGAAGTTTCTTCTCAAGTTCAACGTCACGGAAAGCACGCCCCGTCTCGTCGCCCGTTGTGGGCAGAGAATCATAATACTTTATGGAAGCCAGCTTCACCGTAAGCAGATTCTTCTCTGCGCTCGTTCCGCCGATAACGAAAGCAATATGATATGGAGGACAAGCAGCCGTGCCGAGGGTCTTCATCTTCTCTACGAGGAATGGCAACAGAGTGCCTTCGTTCTGTATCGTAGCCTTCGTCATTGGATAGAAATAAGTCTTGTTAGCCGAACCGCCGCCCTTGGCAACCATAACGAAACGGTATTCGTCTCCTTCAACCGCCTCAATGTCTATCTGTGCAGGAAGGTTGCAACGAGTGTTCACCTCGTCATACATGTTAAGCGGAGCATTCTGCGAGTAACGCAAGTTGTCTTGCGTGAAAGTGTTGAACACACCGCGCGAAAGAGCTTCCTCATCTTCAAAGTCTGTCCACACGCGCTGTCCTTTCTCTCCGTGGATAATTGCCGTACCCGTGTCCTGACAGAAAGGCAATACACCTTTTGCTGCTGTTTCTGCGTTGCGCAAGAACTGAAGAGCCACGTATTTGTCGTTTTCCGATGCTTCAGGATCGGTCAGAATCTTTGCCACTTGCTCATTGTGCTCGCGACGCAACATAAATTCCACGTCGTGGAATGCCTGTTGTGCAAGGGTTGTGAGAGCCTCTGGAGAGACCTTCAGAATTTTCTTTCCTTCAAATTCGCCTACGGACACGCCCTCTTTTGTCAAGAGATAATATTCTGTCGTATCCTTTCCCATTTGGAACATGGGTGCATACTTGAACTCGGTTGTTGCCATAATGTTTTATATTTACCTGATTTTAAGAATTACCATATATTTACTTCATGCAAAGGTAATGCAAATCAAGGTAAGAATAAAGCGTTTTTAGCAATATATTTTCCTTATTGCCAAGCAAGGCAAAAGACTGTCCCGCGGGACTTTAAATTTACCCCGCGGGCTTCCATTAAAAAGGGCACGGGCTTAATTTTATAAGCCCGTGCCCTTAGATGTGAAAACCTATAGCTTTTGCAGCATGAGGTCTATGCCATGTTATTTCACCTCCACAATGTTTGTCTTAGGTTTCTCCCTGTTACGACGGTTTGTCATGGTGACAACGGCTTGTGCCAAGTTCAGGAAAGCCTGCCCCGTTATTGTTTCGGGATGGCATGCCGCCGGCACCCCTTCGTCACCGCTTTCGCAGATACTCTGCACGAGTGGTATCTGTGCCAAAAGAGGGAGGTCCAGTTCCTTAGCCAACTGCTTGCAACCTTCTTTCCCGAAGATATAATATTTGTTTTCTGGCAGTTCTGCCGGAGTAAACCAAGCCATATTCTCCACCATGCCAAGGATAGGCACGTTGACTTTCTCATTCTGATACATATCTATGCCCTTGCGCGCATCTGCCAGTGCTACACTCTGCGGAGTGCTCACCACCACTGCTCCTGTTATGGCTAGCGTTTGTAGCAAAGTGAGGTGTATGTCGCTGGTGCCTGGCGGCGTATCAAGTATGAAGTAGTCAAGTTCTCCCCAGTTGGAGTCGGCTATGAGTTGTTTCAGCGCATTCGATGCCATGCCGCCTCGCCAGAGTGTTGCTGTTTCGGGATTGACAAAAAATCCGATGCTCAGCAGTTTCACGCCATATTTCTCAATGGGTTCAATGAGTTTCCGCCCGTCCACTTCAACGGCAAACGGACGTTCATCTTCAACATTAAACATCTTTGGCATTGACGGTCCGAAGATATCGGCATCCAGCAGCCCCACACGGTATCCGAGGCGTGCGAGCGAGATGGCTAGGTTTGCCGACACGGTGCTCTTGCCCACTCCACCTTTGCCAGAGCTTACGGCGATTATGTTTTTTACATCCGGCAACAACTTGCCCACTTCGGGGCGAGGCTTAGATTTATACTCAAGATTTATCTGCACCTGCACGTCTTTAGACACATGATAGTGTATGGCAGCTTCTGCAGCCTTAACGGTTGATTTTAGGAATGGGTCGGTGTCGCGCGGAAAAACGAGCGTAAAGCTTACCTGCATGCCGTTGATGCGCACATCGTCGGCAAGCATTTCACTCTCGATAATGTTTTTTTTCGTTCCCGGATACGTGACTGTTGCCAGCGCATCGGTTATCAGTTTTGGATACAGTTCCATATTCTATTTGTTTTCTTTTGTTTCCTTTGCTGTGTTTATCTCCTTTGCCTCATAGTCAAACTTGCCGAAGGCTTGGATGAGCTTCTCCGGAGTTGTCTTGTCGGCATCATAGGTTATTGTCACCGTCTGCTCTGGTATGCTGGTTTCTATGCGCTTCACGCCACGCTCGAAACGCAAGTTCCCCTTTATCTTCTTCTCACAGTTTTCACAGTGCATCTGCGGCTGTGTCGTGACACGCAGCGTCTTGATGTCTTTTGCCATTGCGCATGCAGAAACGAGCAGCATGGCCATAAAGATAATTTGCTTCTTCATAATTTATTGTTTTCCTTTAGTTTTATCTTTTTGAATAATGAGTCCGTGTGTCTCCGTCCTCCTTTATTTATAGTATAAATTTGCCATCAGCGTTTCAGTCTGAGGGAGTTGCACACAACGCTCAAGCTGGAACATGCCATCAGGGCGCTTGCCCACATTGGAGTTATCTGGAAGTCTATTCCAAAGATATGGAGTATTCCTGCTGCAAGCGGGATACATAGCAGATTATAGATGAAGGCGAAAAACAGATTTTGCCAAATCATGTGCACGGTGCGCCGGCTCAGCTCCACAGCTTTCGGTATGCTCAACAGATCGTCGCCCATGAGTGTTATCTGCGCAACGTCCATTGCCACATCCGTTCCCCGCCCTATCGCCATGCTCACGTCGGCTAGAGCCAAAGCCTGAGTGTCGTTTATTCCGTCGCCTGCCATCGCCACACACCGTCCATCGCGTTGAAGCTTTGCCACAAGTGCCTCCTTGTCGTCTGGCTTCACGCGGCTGCGCCAATTGTCTATCCCTGCTTTCTTTGCCCAATATGCCACGGCTTCCTCATTGTCACCGCTCATAAGGTATATCTCCACGCCATCCTTGCGCAGTTGTGCCACTGCCTCTGCCGCATGGGGCTTCAGCTTTTCACGGCTTTCGGGCGGCTGACTCTCTGTCTTGGTAAAGTCTATGGCAGGATTTGCAATTGTGAGCGTGCCCGTTTTGTCCAACACCAGGGCGTCAACGCGCCGCAATGTTTCCAAAGCTGCGGCATCTTTAATCAGAATCTGCTGACGTGCTGCCTTTCCAATGCCCACCATAAGAGCCGTTGGAGTGGCGAGTCCCATGGCACACGGACAGGCTATTACCATCACGGATATTGCCGAGAGGATTGCATCCGGCAGGGCTTCTGTCCCACCTGTGAGCCACCATGCGAGGAATGTTATTAGTGCTATTGCTGCCACCGTGGGCACAAACACCCTTGCGGCGCGGTCGACGATGCGCTCCACTGGGGCTTTTGACGTCTGCGCCTCCTGTACGCGACGTATAATTTGCGAGAGGGCGGTCTGTTCGCCAGTGGCAGAAGCACGTAACCTCAATTTTCCTTGAGACGGTATCGTGCCGGCAAGAACAGCATCGCCAATACACTTTGCTGCAGGCTGCGGCTCACCGGTTATCATAGCTTCGTCAACGTATGCAGTATCTGCGGTCATAAAGCTTTCCGCATGCGTCACTGTTCCGTCAACGGGTATCTTCTCCCCTGCTCTCACTTCAACAATGTCTCCCTTGACAATGGCCGATACGGGAACGTCACGCAGCTCCTTGCCTTCCACCACGCGCGCCGTCTTCGGCTGCATGCCCATCAACTGACGAAGACTTGCCGCTGTGGAGTCCTTGGCACGCTCCTCAAGGCATCGCCCTGTGAGAACGAAGCTTATTATCATTGCGGAAGCATCGAAGTATGTGTGCCATTCTATACCCAAATGCCCCCACATTGTGTCACCGAAGTATGTATTGAATGCACTGAACAGAAAAGCCGTAAGCGTGCTCAATGCCACAAGCGTATCCATGTTGGCAGTGAAATGGCGCATCTGTCTGATGGCAGACAAATAGAACTGCCGCCCACATATAACAATATTTAGCAGTGCCAGTATGAGGCAGACCTGGTTTGACATGCTTGTTTGTCCCATTGTCATATTGGGATCTATCGGCGTTGCGTCTGCATTTCCGCTACTGAGACATAGCCACCCCATAGAAATTGCCATTATCAATATGGAAAACATCCACGAAAGCAATGTACGACGCAACAAGAGCCTATATTCACGATGGTTTATTTCCTCTACGCTTCGATCGGACTCTATAACCATATCGTAGCCAATGGCTGAGATTTCGCTTTTCATCTGCTCAAGCGTTATCTGTCGAGGGTCGTAGTCTATGAGTGCCGTGCGCCCGGCTAGCGATACCGAGACTGAAGTTATTCCTGGCAAAGACTGCAACTTGCGCTCCACATTTCCTGCGCATACTGCACATGCCATGCCGGTTACGGGAATTGTTCTTTTCATTTTTCTTTAAGTCTGCGTATCTGTTTTATTTTAACGAAACTCTCACTCCGGCATAGACCATGCGCCCATGTACGGGTCCCCACACGAGTGTCGGTTCAAAGCTGGAACTCCATGGGTGGTTGGCGTGCATAATTGGGTTCTTCTGCTTAAAGTTTGTCAGGTTTTCACCTCCGACATACACCGAAAAATGGCGAAACCAACGCGTTACCTGCGCTGACAGTTGTTCATACGATGAGAAACGACTGTTCCATGAGGGTGTTCCGTCGGCTAGCGTGTAGCTTTGCGGCATTCGTCCGCCTCCATTGAGTTGCAACGTGCAGTCAAACTGCCAAAGTTCAAGTGGTGTTTTGTAAGACAACGAGAGAAGTGCCTTGTATTTGCTCGTGAGAGGTTTTTCAAGAAGTCTGCCACCGTAAGTGGAGCGAACATCGTTCAGTCGATATGCCGCCGTTACAGACAATCCTTCCACTGGCGAATACGTAGCGTCAGCCTGAAAGGTATGTGAATAGGAACGCCCGTCGAGATTGCCCACGGTTATTGCATGCGGGTCAGAATCATAGTCTATCACCATCTGATTAAGGAAGTGTGTATAGAAATACTCTAGATTCAGCTTCAGATCTTTTCCCCACAACGGTAGTGTGAAGGCTGCAGTGGCACCGTAGTTCCATGCCTCTTCCATTTTCATATCGCCTATTGTCAATGTGCGGCCGCTTGAAAGCAAATAGTTGTTTTCAGCCAACGGATGCGGAGTGCGATAGCCCTTCCCCGCAGAAAGCCTCACTGTAACGAAATCGGCAGGCATATACTTCACATTGAAACGGGGCGTGACGAATGTGCCATAGACTGAACTATTGTCTATGCGTAGTCCTGCCATTGCTGTGAGGCGATGATTCCAGTCGTATGTGTACTGCACATATCCTCCCGGCACGGTTTCCTTGTCACGACTCTTTATGATTGGCATTGAAGTATCGTGCGTCAAGCGGTAGTGCTGGCTTATATAGTCATGGTTCAAGCTCAGTCCTGCTGAGATGTTATGGCTTTTTGTCATGTTTGTTTCATACATGAGCGAAGCATATACGTTCTTGTCGTTCGCGTTGAAGAGCTTTTGGCCATACGTTGCCTTTTGTTCGTGCATTGTGGCGGAAGCCATGATAGCGATATTTGTGCCTTTTTCCTTGTTTAGCACAAAAGCATGCTTCAGATACGCCTCATAGCGATTTGTCTCTATGCCTATTTTGAAGAGTTCTGCCGAGGGTTGCTCCGTTGACGTGCCGTGACTATGGGATGTCTGCCCGCCGTCTCGCTTCTCTTTCAGTATCGACAAGCCACCATGAAAGATGTTCTTGTCGCCAAGATATGCCCAACGGCTTTGCAGATTGCCTTGCCTTACGGTTGGTTTGTCTATGAAGCCGTCACCATTGTCATCGTGTTTTTTCCAAGAGTCTTCATA
This sequence comes from bacterium, assembly GCA_963644035.1. Taxonomy (GTDB): domain Bacteria; phylum Bacteroidota; class Bacteroidia; order Bacteroidales; family Bacteroidaceae; genus Prevotella. The sequence continues at coordinate 70,545 of CAVIMN010000004.1, read as the reverse complement.
ATGTGCCAGTATCTCGGTTGAAAGACGCTTGTTTATATGGAAATTCGATGCTACGTTTGCCTCGATTCGGCTTTTAGTATCGCCATAAATGTTTATCTCTGTTGCCTTCTCGTCTTCGGGCTTGAGGTAGTCAATGTTTATCTGACCGGTTATTGATTCATATCCATTCTTTACCGAAGCGCATCCCTTCGACACCTGTATGGCTTTCATCCACGGACCGGGCACGTAGCCAAGGGCATAAGGCACTGCTGTTGTGCGATAGTTTGGCATCGTCTCTGTGAGCATCTGCACATAAGTGCCCGACAAGCCGAGCAACTTTATCTGCCTTGCGCCTGTTGCGGCATCTGAATAACTTACGTCAACCGACGGGTTTGTGGTAAAACTTTCGCCAAGGTTGCAACATGCCGCCTTGAAAAGTTCGTCGCGACCTATCTGCATTCCGTTTAGCGCACCGCCCATGCGGCGCGTACTTGCAGACTTGACTGTAACACCATCAAGTTTGTTGTCGTAACGTAGAGTATCTTGCGTTGAAGTCTGAGCCACAACTGCCGATGACACGGCTAAGGCGACAAATGTCGCCGATATATGATATTTATTGTTCATCTTGCTGATTTGATTTTGGTTCGTTTATCACCTGTACCTTTGCTGTATGCAAAGTTAAGCAGGACACACTGCAACCTTGTTGCAATGAATCCGCACACAACTCCTTACCTGTTTTTAGAATTTTATATATGCTGTCATGGCATTTATAGTAAAGGCAGGAGATAAACATCTATCAAATCTGCAATATACGTAGCCGCCGCAAATAAGAACGCGGCGGACCGTGTGACGGCATATCTGCCAGAATTGTCTGTTCGCAACAAAGCGTTGCGTCATGACATTCCGTCCAAAGCATATATGCCGGCAAGGCTAATGAAGGGGCTATGAATGAAAAATGCGGCGCAGGACTGTATGTCTGCGGCGAAACGCCTATCTGCACATAGTTCATGCAGGAACGTGACGCAATGTAAGCTACTAGACCATTGTCCGTTTCCTCTGCTGAGCATGCTCGGCAACAAGGAGACTGCGCCATATCTTCACCTATGTCACCATCGAATGCCGCCATTGACAATTGCGCAATAGTGGTTTGCTGCATTCGTTCGCAGTGAATAAGCGTAACGCCTCCTCCTATTGCCACGATAAGTAGCGATAGGAAGAGGGCGTTAAATATGGCGGAGTAACGGGACATCTTTTGTTGTTTGTTGTTTTCTTATTTGGCCGTTTCCTTAGAGCTACGCTTTGTGCGCTTGTAACTACGATATTCGTCGAGCGGTATCTCCACATCTGGCTCTGTCAAATTGCCGACTGAAGGTAACAGAAACTTCATGTACTTTATGTTCAAGCCACGGTCAATCCACTGATTCTCGTAGTAGGTGTGTATGTCGAGAATAGCGCGCGTCTCACTGTCAAGCTTGCCATCGTGATAGAGGTCCTCGGTGGAAAGCAGAAGCGGCAGGGCATTTTTCTCAACCATATACTTCGTGTATGTGAAGAGAAAGTTGGAGTCGGTCTTCAAATGCACCGTTCCACCGTCTTTCAAGAAACGGCGATAACGCTCCATAAAGAACGTACTTGTTAGGCGCTTGCGCGGATTTTTCATTTGAGGGTCGCTGAATGTTAACCATATTTCCTGCACTTCTCTGGCAGAGAAGAAACGGTCGATAATCTCTATGTTAGTGCGCAGAAAGGCCACGTTGTCCAAATTTTCCTCCAAGGCTTGCTTAGCACCAGTATGCATACGCGCCCCCTTGATATCCACTCCTATGAAGTTCATCTCGGGAAACATCCGGGCTAACCCTACCGTATATTCCCCTTTTCCACATCCAAGCTCAAGGACAATTGGGTTGTCGTTGTGGAAATAATCCTCACGCCAATGACCTTTCATATCAAAAGGCACGTTCTCCACTACGGAATACGGATATTGGAAGACATTGCTGAATGTCTCCATTTCGGCGAATTTCTGTAGTTTTCCTTTACCCATCTTATCCTATAAGAACCTTTGTCCATCCATGCTTGTCTTCTTCTATGCCATACTGAATTGCACGAAGATGTTCGTAAAGACGGCGTGAAACGGGACCTGGCTCACCATCCTTGCTGAAAGTATAGCGTTTGCCTGTGTCAAGGTCGTCAATGTAAGAAATCGGACTGATAACTGCGGCTGTTCCACATGCTCCGGCTTCCTCAAACGTTTCGAGTTCCTCTTCAGGAATCTGACGACGCTCAACCTTCATACCATAGTCTTCAGCCAACTGCATAAGACTCTTGTTGGTTATACTAGGAAGGATGGACGTAGACTTCGGAGTTACGTAAGTATTATTCTTTATTCCAAAGAAATTTGCTGCACCACATTCGTCCATGTATTTCTTTTCCTTGGCATCAAGATAGAACTCGCATGCATATCCCTTTTCATGTGCGATGTGGTTGGCAAGCATGGAAGCGGCATAGTTTCCGCCCACCTTGTATTTACCAGTTCCAAGCGGTGCCGAACGATCGTACTCGCGGATGATAACATAAGGATTGGTTGAGAAACCGCCCTTGAAATAAGGTCCTACTGGCGTTACAAAGATAAGGAACATATATTCTGATGCTGGATGTACTCCAACTTGAGCACTTGTTCCGATGAGCAATGGTCTGATATACAATGACGCACCGCTCTCGTATGTCGGAATATATTCCTGATTCAGACGAACAACCTTGGTGACCATCTCTTCAAAAAGCTCGGTTGAAACCTCTGGCATCATTATTCCGCGACATGTTGACTGCAGGCGAGCAGCATTTTCGTCCATGCGGAATACACGCACCTTGCCGTCAGGACAACGGAAAGCCTTTAGCCCTTCGAAAGCTTCCTGACCATAATGTAAACAAGTGGCCGCCATATGCAACTTTAGATACTCGTCGGAGCATACCTCGATTTCGCCCCACTTGCCGTCGCGATAGCAACAACGCACATTATAGTCTGTGCGGTTGTAACCGAACCCGATGTTTGACCAATCCAAATCTTTCATAAAATTCTTGTTTTTTAAATTGATATTTTTGCAAAAGTAAGAATAATCTTGTAGAATAGCAAAAATTATTCTGTATCATATTTTCGGCTATTCAACCTAACGGCCACGGAATTATCAATCTTCTTCCAGAAGTTTTTTTATCTCTTCATCAGTCTTTGTCAATCTGTCACGACAAAAAACAATAAGTTGCTTGGCACGTTTCAACTGTTCGCAAAGTGAATCAATGTCAAGTTCGTCACGTTCCATCTTGTTGACGATAGTTTCCAATTCAGACATTGCCTTCTCGTATGTCTGAGTGTTCTGTTTTGCCATTATTTTCTTGTTTTTAGGGATTTCTTGTCTGCGGTGTATTGATCAGTAATGCCGTTTTCCCGCATTTGAATGTCTTCTACCGTTGATACAGCTGTTCCGCTAGCGAAACGAGTAAGCAGAGTGTCGCCAGGATTAAGTTTAGAACTATCTGTTACAGTTTTTCCATTTACTGTCGTTATAGAATAGCCTCTGCGCAAAAGCTTTTCTGGGTCAAGGGCTTCTGTACGTTGGCATAACATCTCGATGCGGTGGTGTTGTCTCTCAAGCACATGATGCAAAGCGTTAGTCAAACGGGCTGACTGATTCTCAAGACGGGTTTCATGGCGTGAAGTTAATGCTGTAACCTTTAGGGGCAGCATATTTATAGAACGTTGTAACCGATGTTTTTGCGCTTCCAATACAGAAGTGGTGCAAAGATGTAGTCGTTGTACCAAGTCGGCTATCTTGTTATCTGTCAATAGCAGGTTTTCGATAAGCAATGCAGCGGCAGCAGTTGGAGTCTTCACACTTGTATGTGCAACTATATCAGCTACTGTTTTGTCACGATCATGCCCGATACCTGTTATTATAGGCAGAGGGAAATTTGCTATATTCTCGGCAAGCGGCAGGGAGTCAAAACCACTTAAATCGCTTGTCGCTCCACCACCTCTTATTATTACTACAACATCATACTCATCTTGACGGGCAAAAATAGTGTCAAGACTATGTATAACGCTTTTCTCCACGGCTTCACCCTGGAGAACCGCTTGAAAAAGAGTTATACTGAAATGGTATCCATAACGGTTGTCAAGGAGTTGATCTTGAAAATCGCCAAAACCGGCGGCTGTTTTGCTTGACACTACGGCTATACGCTGCGCAAATGGGGAGAGAGGTAACTGACGGTTGAGTTCCAACACACCTTCTTCAGCAAGTTGGCGCAGTATTTCCTGCCGGCGACGTGCCATATCACCGAGTGTATAGGTGGGGTCAATATCAGTAACTATCCATGAGAAGCCATAAGCTTCATGAAACTGTGCCATTACCCGCATCAGCAATTTCATGCCAGGCTGCGGCATAGAGCCTGTAACACGGATGAAACGTGGTTTAATTGCTCCCCATGACGATCGCCAGCACTTTGCTGAAGCCTTGGCAATCGGGGTGTTACGCAACGGATCTTTCTCTACTAGCTCCATGTAGCAGTGGCCATTGTGTTCACGACATTCGCTTATCTCCGTTTCCACCCAATATTCCTGCACCAAACTGTTCTCTATCGTTGTTCTAACAATGGAGTTTAGTTCCAAAAGCGTTAGGTGATTCCCCATTATTCTCTTACCTCTTTATTTAAATTCTTAAATCCGGGCGCAAAACATGGAACTCCGTAACCATAGATATTGTCTGGATGCAAAACATTGTTTCCACTTTCCACTACCATCTGAATTATCTCCTTTGCATTTTTTGTAGGATTTGCCTGCCACAAACTGGCAACAAGACCTGTTACGAGCGGGGCAGCAAACGAGGTTCCCATGTCGCTAGCTATAGTACCACGCTCTGTAACGACAGAGGCTGGACTGCCTTGCGCCATCACGTCCGGTTTTATTCTACCATCTGCAGTTGGGCCTACACTACTGAAGCCTGCATTTACTCCCTCGGGCGTCACTGCTCCGACACTTATTATGTCTTTGGCATCGGCAGGAAAGTTTATGCGTTTCCATGCACCCATACCATCATTGCCGGCACTATTTACAAGCACAATACCCTTATCTGCCAGCATTGAAGCGGTGCGGGATATGAGGGCGGTTTTGCCGTCCTGCTGCCAATATTCATAAGTATCGGCAGCATTGTCGTATCGACTGAAGCCAAGTGAACTATTTATTACATCTACGCCTGCAGAATCGGCAAATTCAACAGCGGCAGCCCAATAGTCTTCCTCTACGGGTTGCTCTGTATCCTCGTCTTCACAACGAATAAGCCAATAGCGTGCATCCGGAGCTGTACCAACATATACACCGGGTTTATTTACAGCCATCACGGATAACACTTGAGTGCCATGTTCCATCTCCGAGAAAATGCTCTTTGACTGCGGGACTACCATATCTGTATAACCGACAATATCTATGGAACGGAATGTGGGGATAAGGTCGACGTTCATAAAACCAGCATCTAGAACAGCTATTGTCATACCATTACCACGATAGCCGGCAGCATGCAAGCTATCTCCTCCGAGCATTCTTATCTGTTCGTAGGCGGAGCCATAAAAAGAATGTATTGTTGTATCACGAAGTACAAGCTCCTTATGGTATTTTGGACGCGAGTGCGGCAATTCAATGGAATCAGGCGACTCCCATACTGTTCGCACAGAAGCAACAAAAGGCAAGGCGCGGAGTGCATCAGAAGCATCGCGGCGATGGGTTCTTACGACAACAGTATTATTCCAACGACTACGAGACACGACAGACATGTCTTCCTGCATATCTATAACCTTGACATACTGCGGAGAAACAGGAAGGTCGGTAGAGTCAACTGCAATCCCCTGCCGAGAACGACGTTCCAATGCCTTTTGTGACAAGTAAGCTGAAGGCTCAGAAAGCGTATATAAGGTTTGCGGTTTGCCTTCGAGTGAGACTCTAAGCATAAATGTCTTTCCACCAGGATATGCCTTCTTGGGAGATACCAATGGGGACGTGTGTGCAAAAATGCTCCATCCCGTAAATAACATCAATACAAAAAGTATTCTCCACATCCTTATATCATACAGACTCATTGTCATTATTCTTGCCATCAACTTTTTATTTCGCGCGTTATATTATGCAATACTACACAAAGTGCATCTTGCAAAGATAAGGAAAAAATACAGATTTCTGACTTACGACACGTTTTTTCCGCCTTTAATGGGGTATAACCGTATATAACACAAGCCGAAATTTTGCTTTTGTATAATTTTGAATACAAATAAGCACATTTACATTAACCTTAATAAAAAAATATCAGCAACATGAAAGCACCAATAAACATCATAATCGCCACGACAATGGCAGGGGAAGCAGTATCAACACTATATGACCTAAGATGGATGATTGTATTCATCTTTGTCCTTATCGCCTCTGACTTTTGGTTTGGCATTTCAGAAACAAGAATGAAAAAGCAAACGTTCAGACTATCAAGAGCAGGAAGAAGGACGTGCAACAAACTGATTGACTACATAACCTACCTCATCCTTGGAGCTATACTTGGAAGAGCTATTTTCGAACCGCTTAATTTGGCTTCACATACCACTACAGCCGCTGCGGGACTATCGATGGCTTGCGTATGGGAGATTGATAGTATAATTAACCACATACTCGCCATACACGGATGTGCACGTATGTCGTTGCTGCACATTGCACTGAAACTTTTGAAAAAGAAACACCGGGACTTGGGAGAAGTTATAGAAGAAGAAATTCATGAAAACCATGACTTGAAGAACTGTAACAAAAACAATAATCATTAAAATCACAGACTACCATGAGAAACATTGAAAGAATCTTTATCCACTGCACAGCAAGTAGCAGCAAAACTACAGTAGAGAGTATCACGAACGAGTTCAAGCGTCGTGGATGGAATAAGCCCGGATATCACTATCTTATCTCTGCGAATGGCGCAGTTATCCAACTTCTCAACGAACAAGAAATAAGCAACGGCGTTAAAGGGTATAACACCAGCGCCATAAACATCGCCTATATTGGAGGGATTGACCAGAAAGGAAACATTAGCGACACACGTACGATAGAACAGAAAGCAGCTATTGTGCATCTTCTCCTCATGCTGAGAGAACGTTACCCCAAAGCGCGCATAATGGGACACCGCGATATATGGGGCGAGAACAATCCGGAAAAATGGAAGAAGCTATGTCCTGCATTCAATGCCTCACACGAATACGGGGCGATATAATATAAATTCCGAAACAAACCAGCGACATCTGAAGGATGCTAGCGGCATACATTTGGCACAACAAACAGGTTGATACCTGTGAAAATTAGGGGCAAATACCTTGTATAACTGGTATTTGCCCCATACTATTGAGTCTCAGTCATTGCCATCACGCGTTGTCTGTAGTTTTGATTTCTTCAATATAAGCCAGCAACCGGTTGATGCGCCGCAACGACTGTACATAGTACATGGTGCCGCAGACACTGCCGCATACAATTCCCACAATGCCGCCGAAAATCATTCCGCGCACATAGTCACCTGTATTCTGCCCAATGAGATAGAAGAACAACGAGAGCCAAGCCACAATGGAGGGAATGCCGAAGAACACGAGCCAACGGTTGTTAAGGCGTTTGTAGTTGTGTAAGTTCTCTGCCACGCTGACGATATTGTCGGTCATTATATTGTTTGAGACATAACGCCTTATCGCAAACACCGTGAATGCGGCGCACAACGCAAGATAAAGAACAGTGAGCACGAAGAACCACACGGGGATAACCTGTATCACAAATGCAAGAAAGGCATAGGCTGGCAGGGCTAGAAGACAAAGAGTGCCCACAACGATAATATTCTTACGCTCTTTGGAATAATCTTTCTGCATTGACCGACGCATGATTTTCTCGTTGAATATCTTCTGTTTTTTCAATACCGACTTGAAGTCGGACAATTCCTGTCGCATAAGCTCCAGGTTGATAGCATTGTCATTCATATTCGTTGTATTAAGTTGTTCAAATCGTTCTACATTTTTTTCAGCATCTCTTTTATTCGCACTAGCCTCACCGACACATTCTTTGCCGATATGCCGACAATCTTGCCAATCTCGTCGTAGGACATATTCTCGAGCCACAGTAGCACTATTGCACGGTCGAAAGGCTGCAACTTGCCTATACGCTCGTGCAGAAGTCCTATTTGCCGCATGCGCCCATCGGTATCGTCGAATGGTGACACGTCCATTGTTAGCCGCACTTGCCTGTGTCGTCGCCTCTTGCGGTCCTGCGAAATGCAGGTATTGAGACAAACTCGGTATACCCAGCCTTTCACGTTCTGCCAATCAATCTTCTGACACCCTTTCCAAAGGTTTATGAGTGTTTCTTGAAACAAGTCGGCCACCTCATCCGCATTGTCCGAAAACATATAACACACCGTATATATCGTGTCTTTATTTTCTTCCACGAGTTCTTCAAACTGTTGTTTCGTTAGTTCCATTTCCTTTTTGTTTTTCTGCTTTGAAGTTCTTCTGCTATATAAACGCTCCGAACCATGATTTTGCTACATCGTAAGGCATTTTTCTTTCTATTAAATAATAAAAAAACACCTTACGCAAGTTTTTACTTGTAATTTATTAAGCATACCCCCCTATCCCGCCTTTCAAAACGACAGGGTTTTCGCTATAACTATAGCTATAATAATTTGTTAGCAGGAGTAAAAAAAAGACAAGCATACACAAATAATACGTATGCTTGTCTTTTCTGTGCGGAAAGAGGGGGATTCGAACCCCCGATACGCTTTTGACGTATACACGCTTTCCAGGCGTGCCTCTTCAGCCACTCGAGCACCTTTCCTTAATAGCGGATGCAAAGGTACTATTTTTTTCCTAATTCGATATTACTTTTCCGTTTTTTTTCATTTCATCCCAAACAAGCGCATAGCAGTCTCTGTTGTTATGCTATCAACATCTTTTTCCGTAACATCATAACACTCGGCAAGTTTCTTTAGCACATATGGAACAAATGCACTCTCGTTACGCTTACCACGCATAGGCACTGGAGCCATATATGGTGAATCTGTTTCCAAAACAATGCGCTCTAGCGGTACAACACTTGGTAAGACTTCTGGTAAGTGAGATTTCTTAAACGTAAGCACACCACCTATGCCAAGGACAAAACGTTTAAAAGACAACAATTGTTCTGCTTCAATAGCATTGCCCGTGAAACAATGAAACACTCCACCGCGCAACAACTGATTTTCGTAACGTTTCAATATGGCAACCAATTCATTCTGCGCCTTGCGACAGTGTATCATAAGCGGAAGGTTGTATTCAATCGCCCATTCCACCTGTGCCTCAAAAGCATGTAACTGCTCTTTTTCAAATTCCCGACTCCAATAAAAATCAAGACCTATTTCGCCAATGGCTATAAACTGGTGATTTTCTCGCGCTAGAATATCTTTCATTTTGGCAAGCTGCTCTCTCCAATCAGCCTTCACTTCTTCTGGATGCAGCCCTATCATAGGATAGGCATAACCAGGAAACTCTTTACAAATCCGCAAAATAGTTTCTGTTGACTTCAGGTCTATCGCTGGAACAAAAATTTTTTCCACGCCAGCTTCCTTTGCACGAAGCACTACTTGAGCACGATCTTCGTTAAACTCTTCCCCATCAATATGAGTATGTGTATCAATCATAATCCGTTGTTTCGTGATTTTCTTCTATTCTTTCAATGTTGAGGGCACGGCGTTCCTTTCGCCGCAGATAATACCTCACGCCAAATTTCTTACAGTCTTCCACTCTGTCTGCCACGAGCTTTCCGTCTTCGGAAAAATGTGCCTCAACTTGATCCCAAATTCTTAGTATTACGGCATCCACGGATGGGCGCATTTCTTTCAATTTCTGCTCCATCGCATGAGTACGTTGTTGCAGTTGCTTTTGTTTTGCAAATGTTTCGTTGAAAATGTCAAAATGCGTTTGCACCATTCCTATAGACGGATTATATATTGGACGGCCTCCACGCTTTATGCGTGCCTTTTCACCGGTCACCACCTTTGGGGCCCATTCCATAATTGACGAGACTGTAGGCATAAGGGGGGACTGCGTGGCCTTTTCGTCCATACCATACAACTTCAATGTTGCACGCTTTATCTCGCCCCGCATTATACTCATCAGCAAAACCTGAATGAAATGACTAAGATACAGATATGCCTTGCGCTGTAAAGGTTCAATACGAGTTGCTGAACGCCTCTGCGCCTGACGGTCTATTTCATATTGTTTTGTTGCTGTAAGCAGTCTGTCATATAGTGTGCGTGCCTCGTTAATGTCTTTCCATTCAAGAAAACGTTCGCGAGCGACATATATGTCGTTGTTTTCAAGCAACGTCTCCATGGCTTTCAATCGCGAGCTGTCAGTATTTGGAAGTCGTCTGTATGGCATATTATCACTTGTTTCTTTTCATCATTCTGTCGGTATACTCGCGAAGCTCGGCTGTTTTTGAAATGTCAACCGAAAGGCGATCAAGATACTGTTGGCCTTCGACAAAATACTGATTGATTTTTTTCTGTGCCATTTGGCGGATTCCGAGCCTGTTATATATTTCCGTAACGGCATTTATCTTCTCGTCATGACTAAAATCTATTGCTGTTAACCAATGTTTTAGTTCGGCTTCATCCTCACCCGTAGCTAACCGTTGTGCGTTTATTAGCATATATGTTTTTTTGTTTGACACGATGTCACCGCCTATTGCCTTACCAAATATTTCCGGATCTCCATAAACATCAAGTAGGTCATCTTGCAACTGGAAAGCGAGCCCAATCCTCTCTCCGAAACGGTAGAGCAACTCTGCATCATCAGAGGAAGCATCGGCAGCTATTGCGCCGCACTTTAGTGCGCATGCTAGAAGCACACTTGTTTTCAGACGAATCATCTCTATGTATTCGTCTTCTGTTACATCCGTGCGAGTCTCAAATTCCATGTCATACTGTTGCCCTTCACTTATCTCAAGAGCAGTTTCCGTGAAGAGTTTCTGTAGCGGAAGGAATTTTTGCGCGGCACAATGTGACAAATGTTCATAGGCCAAACAAAGCATGGTATCACCACTAAGAATAGCCGTATTTGCGTTCCACTTACGATGAACTGTAGGACGACCACGCCTTACATCTGCATTATCCATCAAATCATCGTGGAGAAGCGTAAAATTATGATACGTTTCAAGTGCCGCAGCTATTGGCAATGCCTCTTGTACATCGTCACGGAACAAGTTGTAGGCCATAAGCACAAGACAAGGACGTATGCGTTTACCCCCTGCAGACAACACATACTTCACTGGTTCGTAAAGCGATGCTGGGTTACGGCCATAAGGAAGATTGTCAATATGGGCATTTACAATCTCAAGGATTTCGTTTGATTTATACATGGTTTCTTATTTTAGTATCCTAAGTCTTCCCCCACAAGAACGACAGTATGACGTCCTGCAGGATGTGAATTTCTCATTATGTGGATGTAATTGCATATACTGTCAACAGACTTACAGTTGTGGCAAACGCCATCGTGCTTGCATGGGGTATCGAGAGCCTCGAAACGTGCCATATTTACTGGAGCCGCCAAACTACGCGCTCTTGCCAATGCTGCATCTATGTTTTGTGCAACTTTATTCAAACCTATAACAAAGATAACGTTTTTAGGACCGAACGTTATTGCTGCCACTCGGTTGCCATTGCCGTCAATGTTAACAATAAGGCCATCTTCGCTCACAGCATTCGCACTGGTAAGATAATAGTCTGCATAGAAGGCCTTGCGGTATATTTCTTGAGCCGCACTGCGATCTGGGGCTTTGTCGCGATCCCAAATTTCGAGTTTACGTTTTGCAAGAGCTAAAGTCAGTCCCATGTCGCGTATTGTCATCGAACCGCCCCAAGTGACACTGCTTCCCTCGGGAATCATTTCTGTTATCTTCTCAATCGCCTCCTTTGCTGTTGAACAGTAGAAAGCGTTGTAATGACGTTGCACAAATTGCTTCACTAGCCGATGCCCAAGCAATTCATTGCGCAACTCCTTTGGTGTCATAATGTTCTGTTCCATATATCAAGCGTTTTTCTTGCGACAACATTCAGAAGCCGCATAAAGTATCTTCATTTAGCATAGTATTTAAAACGACATCCGCACTGTCGACATAATACAATGAGAACCGCCCCTCTTTCCATATTTTGCGATATGGTTTTATACTATTGAGTTTTGCCAAGATATACCCGTAACCAGGAAGTGTACACTCATCGTCAAGAAGCACATAAGGAAGTTTTCTTGTATGCTCCCATGCAACTCTGATATATCGTTCGTTCATACGGTCAGTAGAATACACCGTTGAATATACCGCCCAAGGTTTGCAATCTAGCAAAGACACTGCGGGAAGTGAGAAATTACATATCATATAACTCCCACTGGGCACGAGCGGTTTCACTTTATGCAGAAGAAGATTATACATATCTGCGTTTTCACGCGTAGTCATAATACCTTTCGTAAGAGGACTATCTATAGTATAACGGCAAGCGAGACGATTTCCGTCCTCCATCTGCTTATGGACTATGTTGAAGAGAAGGAATCCTGTTGCAACAACTACAAGCAAAACCGATATCGCATGACGAAGACGGAAGAAGAAAGTCTTGTGACTCATTCCCTTTACTGAGGGCAACATAACGAGAAGCACATAAATAGCCATCGGCATAGGCAAGAAGCACAACTCCTTTCCATAGAACGATGGTTCTGCATTGCTACCAACTGGCATAACCAGCGGCATATACATACTCATAACAAAGAGATGGAAAAATTGGGGCGTTATATACTTTTTTCCTACAACCGCCGCAATTATTACTCCCGCCAAACAAATAGCCATTGCCACATGAGCAGGGTAATAACTGAAGTTCATAACGACCAACACGAGTAGGACAGAAATAGTATAAAGAGCAACCTTTACCGCCGTATTACGACATGCTATAGCAACATATAGCACGATAGTAAATAATGCAAAAGCAGACATATTACCAAGCACAGCCGTATACAGTTCGTAAACCTTGCGCAGTATTGTCATCATACCGTGAGTATCAGCTTTGTCTGTTCCTATGACAAATATGTCAGCAATAGTCATCTGTAACACGTGCAATAGTCCTTGTGCATACAACGAGGCTACAATGAGAGCCATACCCACAAACATACCTGAATAGAAAAACAATAGTCTGCGATGCTTTGTCATGCCAAATTTCAAAATACAACCGACAACACATGAAACGATGGGGATTCCGATATATGTTATGTTAACTACACGGAAGAACACCGCGATGCCTGCTACCGCTCCTGCAAGCACAACAAGCCAAGCTCTATCTTTCTCTACTCCACGATGAAAAGTCATTAAAGAGATCATTAGCAAGAATGCAGAATAATCGTTATAGGTAATTTCTGTATAACTTCCAAAATGAGCCAGTGTCGCCATAAAGAGACCAAGTATAATATACTGCCTCTTGATATAGCGACGAAGATAAAAGTAAATTATTGTCTGCGTAATGAGAATTAGGCACAAATGCATTAACCTAAGTGACATGAAATTATGCAAACCGAAAATACGGCAAATCCAATACGTCACATCATAGGTCATTATCCATTGGCCGAGATAATAGGATGCGTAAGGGTCGGAAACGAAATTTTTGTAGCCCATCATATACATCCCGATGTCTAGGAACGAAAATCCCTGAAACATCTGTATACCGAGATAAACAGCGACAAACACCAGGTAGATAGCAAAGGGTATCCTAACAAGCCTTTGAATCTGCCTACAAACCTGGGGAAGCGGTCTATAAAGATTTCCACTTGCCGTATTTTCAACTTGCATATAGTTTGTCATGGTTATCGGTTCTTTCATTTACAAAAGTCGTTAAGCAAAGAAACTAATATTTCGGCATCATGGTCATCCATAGTCGGATTGCACGGCAAACTAAGTTCTTCGCGATGCAAACGCTCTGTTATCGGCAAGCCTTCTGCCGGAATCACAAGTTTCTCTCTTCCCTCCCCTTGATAACAGAGTTGCATGTGAGGAGGAATGGGATAGTGTATCATAGTCTGTACACCGTTGGTAGCAAGGAAATCCTGCAGTGCATCACGATATTTGCAGAACACTGGAAAAATGTGAAACACGCTTTTTTGCCAAAATTCAAGCGAAGGGAGTTTTATAAGAGGATTGTCAACGCCTTCAATAATCTTACGAGCTAGAATACGCCGACGCTCATTGTCTGCATCAAGATACTTCAATTTTACTCGAAGCACTGCCGCTTGAATCTCATCAATGCGCGTATTGAGCCCACAATGTTCAAAGACATATTTCCGAGATGAGCCATAGTTTCCCAATGAACGTACCATATCTGCCAAATCATCATCATTACACGTCACGGCTCCAGCATCTCCCAAAGCCCCGAGATTCTTACCTGGATAGAAGCTATGACCAGCTGCATCTCCAAGACCGCCAGTACGTTTACCATTAAAGACACACCCGTGAGCTTGGGCATTGTCTTCCACTAGTTTCAGTCCGTGCTTCTTGCAAATATCCGCAATATCTTCAGTATATGCACACCGTCCGTAAAGATGCACAATCATTATAGCCTTTGTATGCGGAGTAATAGCTTGCTCAATCCTGGCCCCGTCAATCTGCAACGTACAAAGGTCGGGCTCAACAAGTACTGCTCTTAGGTTGTTTTCCGTTATTGCAAGAATGGAAGCCACAAAAGTATTGGCAGGAACAATGACCTCGTCTCCAGGCTTCATTACTCCCATTTCAATGTAAGCACGGAAAATAAGTGTAAGAGCATCAAGTCCATTTCCGCAACCAATACAATGATGCGAACCTATGTATGATGCATATTCCTTTTCAAAATTTTCCGTTTGCCTGCCGTGAAGATACCACCCATTGTAAACTGTTTCGTCAACAGCAGATTGTATCTCCTCTGCATGGAGAGCTGTAATATCTTTTAAATCGAGATATTTTATCATGGCAAATATTACACTTCAAAACTATATTTCAACGATATTGTGCATCCGATACTTTCTTTGAACGTACAAAGTCCGAAATTCGGTATGCCGTCTTCCGTAGATATTCCGATATCAAGAATGCGTACTCCCGTTTCATGATAGTGTTTAAACACAGAATATGTAAGCATATTCATTGGGCGCGATTGGGAGTATTCACGTATATCACCCCAATATACAACTTGAGCAATGTCTGCGCTTACACGATAGACAAGTGCTGCAGCAACATCCTTACCACAAAGAGAAAGAACAAATATGTCTGCCTTTACGACATTGTTTACCGTAGACCAGACTTGTTCAAATGTCATACGCAGAGGAAATCCACGTTCCATGCGATTCCGACTTATCACTGCATACATGCGCTCCATGTCTTTACGGCATGATGTGTCCAACTGCAGAAAATCAAAATCCTCACACATCGCATGTTTTAAGTTCTTATGAGCGTTACGCTCAATATTGTCCGTATAGTTGTCAAACCGCGCCAGTTCAAACTGATAGTTGAGTTCAACTGATACAACATTCATTTTGCGTGAAAAGATGTTTACCCATTCTGAGATTTCAGTTTCACCATAAATCATTGACGGCAACGTAAGCCGCAGACGTTTTCTTCGTTTCCTTGCATAGCAAACAAGTAAATCCGCAGCCTCTTCCATATATTCCAACCTCTGTCGCCCACGCATGGTAAACGAACCGAAGGGAGCAGAAAACGGAGATTCGAGCGTGTCTTCCTTCTCTCCAAGTATTATACCAAAGCGAGGCTTCGTGTCAGCTAACGAAAGGTAGAGCACTCTATCAACCTTATAAGCATTAAGCTGAGCAAACCCAACACTATTGTAAACATGCTGCGCTGGATATAATGCTTCAAATTCAAGAGGTGATAACTCACTTATCTCCATTATTCTTCTTGTATTTCAGAAATTCATCATAATCATAAATATAATCTTCTGGCTCATACACCTCCGAGGCAAGGACAAGGCATACGGCACCTGACGAAAAATCGTCAAGAGTGCGCCATATACCTGTTTCAATTATCAACCCTTGATAAGGGTGATTAAGCAAGAAGGTGCGTTTATCTTCTCCATCATCAAGCGTTACGGTAAAGCTGCCACTAAGTGCTATCACCAATTGCTTCAAACGTTTGTGCGCATGACCACCACGACTTTCGCCTCCCGGTACATCATAAACCCAATAGGCACGAGAAATTTTAAACGGCACTTGAGTGTATTCCTCAACAACAGAGAGATTGCCACGACGATCTTCTATCTTAGGAATTTCTATAATTCTTGCTTCCGATACTTTCATTTAGCCTTATTCAACCAGTAGTTTGACAATTACGATTTCAGAAAAACTTACCATACGTTATTTTATAACACTTTCCGCAAGACGCTTCGCCTTATCACGTAGCGGAGTTGTGTCTGCATCTTTATCGCCATAACACAACACTACCCCCATTCGACGTCCTATGTGCTGCACATGTTTGCCAAAGATACGCAAGCGCGTATAGTCTTCTGCCAAAACATTCTGCATGTTATAGTTAGGATCGTGTTCTCCTTCTTCTTTTGCAAGAACAACAGCACTCGCTCCAGCGTGCTCCAAATGAATAGCAGGAATTGGCAATCCCATAACTGCACGGAAATGCAATTCAAACTCGTTTAGATTAAGAGTATGCCCCAGCGTAACCATTCCCGTATCATGCGGTCGTGGAGAAAGTTCTGAGAAGATTACTTCTCCTTCCTTCGTAAGGAAGAACTCAACGCCCCATATACCGGCGCCAGTGAGAGCAGAGGTAACTTTATCTGCCATATCTTGTGCCTTTTTCAACTCATCAGCAGGAATCTGAAATGGTTGCCAACTTTCGCGATAGTCTCCACCTTTCTGCACGTGCCCAATAGGCGGACAAAACAAGGTTGGACCATTTTTCTGTGTTACAGTAAGCAATGTAAACTCACTGTCGAAGTGAATGAACTCTTCTATAATTATCTCCTTCACGTCACCACGGCTACCTTCCATAGCGGCATTGAAGGCAGTTTCCAATCCATCAGCATTTTTCACTGTACTCTGTCCATGCCCGGAGGAAGACATTAGTGGTTTTATCACACAGGGAAAGCCTATCTGCTTTGAATATTCTTTCAGTTCCTCAAGCGTCGTGGCATAGAAATACCTTGCAGTACGAAGTCCGAGTTCCTTTGCTGCAAGATCACGTATAGCCTTACGATTCATTGTGTAATTGACTGCCCTTGCACTGGGAACTACTTGTATACCATCCTTTTCATACTGGAACAGGCGTTCTGTTCTTATCGCCTCTATTTCCGGCACAATTATGTCTGGGAAATGTTTCTCGACAACAGCGTCAAGAGCATCTCCGTCAAGCATATTGAAAACTTCACATGCGTCAGCCACCTGCATAGCTGGAGCTTTGGGATATTTGTCGCAAGCTATAACATATTGGCCTGCACGTTTTGCAGCAATGACGAATTCCTTGCCAAGTTCGCCCGAACCAAGTAATAATATTTTCTTCATAATAATTATCTATTTCCGTACATTTGGTCATAGTATTTTTGGTAGTCTCCGCTAGTAACATCGGCAATCCAATCCTGATTTTCCAAATTCCATTTTATTGTCTTCACAATGCCATCAGAAAATTTCGTTTCAGGATACCATCCAAGTTCATCTTTTATCTTGGTAGGGTCAATTGCGTAGCGTTGGTCATGACCTAGACGGTCGGCTACAAAGGTTATTAGTCCATCATTTATCCAACTAATATCAATATCACCATTTGCATCCTTTACCTGTTTTTTCAAAACCTTACGCAGACTTCTGTCGGCTGCCATCATGTCGTGAATTGTCTTTATCGTAAGTTTTACAATGTCAATGTTTTTCATCTCATTGTGGCCACCCACATTGTATACTTCACCATCACGCCCCTCGCGCACAACAAGGTCGATAGCCTTGCAGTGATCTTCAACATAAAGCCAGTCACGCACATTCTCGCCCTTACCATAAACGGGGAGTTTCTTTCCTTCAAGAATATTATTGATAATTAGTGGTATGAGTTTTTCGGGGAAATGATACGGCCCGTAATTGTTTGAACATCTTGTTATGGATACCGGCATGTGATATGTGTCATGGTAAGCCATAACAATAAAATCGGCACTGGCTTTGGAAGAACTATATGGGCTATGTGGACAAAGCGGTGTATATTCATGAAAGAAGCCTTCATCGCCAAGAGCGCCATAGACTTCGTCTGTACTTACTTGATGATAGCGTTTGCCTTTCTTCCAAGACGGATAACCCGTCTCGTCTTTTCCTATCACCCATGCGCGACGTGCTGCATCAAGAAGATTCTGTGTTCCAAGAATGTTTGTTTCAAGGAAAAGTTGTGGATTTTCAATTGAACGATCGACATGGCTCTCTGCAGCGAAATTGACAACATAGTCTATATCGTTTTCCCGAAAAAGGCGGTCTGCCAACTCTCGGTCACGTATATCACCACGAACAAAGACGCAACGTTCGTTGTCGATATCATCTTTTATTGTACCCAGATTTCCTGCATAAGTCAGCAAATCAAGAACTATTACCTTTATATCTTCCTCTTTATATTTACGGTTGAGGAGATACTTGATGAAGTTGGCGCCTATAAAACCGGCTGCTCCAGTAACGAGATAAGTCTTCATATTGTCATATTTTGGTGGCGTTCATTTAAAAATCACGCCTATTGTTTTTATCTTTATAACTACGTATAACTTCCGTTTATGTAAGAGTTATGACCTCGCAGTCTGTAAATTTGCTTCTTTCAATGGTTAGACGCACTATCGTGCGTTCCTTATGCCATCCTTGTATACCAGCGGCTCCAGGATTTATATGCAACAAATTCAGTGTCTTGTCATATTTAACTTTGAGTATATGGCTATGACCACTTATGAAAAGTTGTGGAGGCTTAGTATATATCTGCGACCTTATGCTTGGATCATAATTGCCAGGATAACCGCCAATATGCTTCATCAACACGTCAATGTCTTCGCATTTAAAGCGCAGTGTTTCGCGGTACATTAGACGCAGGTCACCCCCATCGCAATTGCCACAAACAGCACGAAAAGGCCGGAAATCATTTAACCTTTCCGCGATTTCCATTGAGCCAATGTCACCAGCATGCCATATTTCATCACACGATTCGAAGTAATGTATGTATTTATCGTCCCAAAAAGAGTGGGTATCACTGATTATTCCTATCTTCTTCATTCTCTAGCTCAATCGATATTCAATACCTTTTGTATGAACATCTTTATATACGCTTCTGTTGCTTCAAGTCCAAGCAATGAAGTGTTGACACACAAATCATAACTTGAGCTGTCTCCCCACTTCTTTCCTGTATAATAATTATAATATGTTGAACGTTCCTTCTCACCATTTTCAATGATTTTCAATGCCGCATCCTCACTACATTCCTTGCGTTTGCATATTTCAGAAACACGGTCGGCAAGATTTGCGGTAATAAAAACATTAACTACGTTTTCAAAGTCCCTAAGAACGTAATCGGCACAGCGTCCAACAAAAAGACATGACCCTTCGCTAGCTAAACGACGAATCGTATCACTTTGAAACTTGAACAAGCCTTCCTGCGAGAAATCGTTGTCATAAAAGCTACCATCTCCTACGAATGGTGTATGCAGATGGAAAAGTGAATGGAAAAATCCTTTCTGTTCGTCATTCTGCTCAAAGAATTTTTCACAGAATCCGCTTTCCTTAGCAGCTATGGTGAGCAGTTCACGATCATAAAAGCCGCATTTGAAATCATCGGCCAGCATCTTGGCTATAATTCTCCCTCCGCTACCTATTTGGCGGCCGAGGTTGATTATTATTTTCTTATTGTTCTCCATTTGCCATCATTTTATGTTGTTTTTTAAATTTCTTCATATATGCAATCATCATTACCACAGTAACCACCTCTGCAATAATGTCAGATATAGGCATCGCCCACCATACCCCGTCTACACCTAAGAAGGGCGGCAAAACAAGCAACATAGGAAAAAGGAAAAGCATCTGTCTTGACAAAGAGAGAAACATGCTAACCTTAGCCTTGCCTATACTCTGAAAAAAGTTTGTTATAACCATTTGTGAACCTACGAGGAAGAATGCTGCCATCATAATCCGCATTCCATTTACCGAAAGGTCTATAAGTTCACAATCTGATGTAAAAAGTCGAGCACAAGGCTCTGGCATAAATTCAGCAAAGATAAAACCAACCGAAGTTATACACGTTCCTACAATTATGGCAAGCTTAACGACCGCCATCAGACGATCCAACTTCAATGCTCCATAATTATAGCCCGCTATTGGTTGCATACCTTGATTTAACCCCATATTGACCATAACAAAGATGAAACATACTTTATTGGCTATGCCATAGGCACCAACTGCCAAATCACCAGAATACTGAAGCAATCCTTTGTTTATGAATATAACAACAATACATGCACATACATTCATAGAAAATGGTGACAATCCTATACCAATGATATGTCTTACGATATCTTTTTTCAGCCGATATATTCCACGCCTCAAATGCAAGAGTTCGCTCTTACGACTGAAAATCCACATTTGCCAAACAAGTGCAAGCATCTGCGAGAGAATTGTTGCATAAGCAGCTCCTCGTATTCCCATATTCATAGGATATATGAAAATAGGGTCAAGAATGGTGTTCATAACAACAGTAAATATTGTTGCATACATTGCCTGCCTCGGTTTTCCTGCAGCACGTAAGACTGCATTCATACCGAAATACATATGTGAGAAAACATTACCGAGCAATACAATGACCATATAGTCTCGTGCATAGGGTATTGTCTGTTCACTGGCACCGAAGAAGTAAAGAATCGGATCCAGGAACAACAAAGCTATAACACTAAAGGCTATACCGATAATGAGGTTAAGTGTTACTGTATTGCCAAACACCTTTTGTGCTGTAGAATAATCTTTCTGACCCAGTTTTACGGATATACACGTTGAAGCCCCCACTCCCACTCCAGCACCAAAAGCCGCTGCTAGGTTCATGAATGGAAAGGTTAAAGCCAATCCGCTGATAGCCAAAGGACCAACCCCTTGACCTATAAATATACTGTCGACCATATTATAAAGCGATGATGCAGTCATCGCTATTATGGCTGGCAGGGAATACTGTAGAAGTAACCGCCCTACAGGCTTTGTGCCTAGTTCTAAAGTTGCTTTATTGTTCATTTCCTTTTAATTTGTATCAAGCAATATGCTACGAGTTAATCAAAATTGAACACGTTCTCATTGTCCTCATCAAGATTTTCCTTTTCTTCAGTTTTTGCCTTCAGAGGATTTTTCAACTGCCCCTTTTCATCGAACATTCCATAGGTAGTACGCAAGACTATAAATTCTGTACGCCTATTCAGCTGATTACAGATTTCTTGCTTCTCTTTGTCGAGCTTTTTAATGAAATCCTCCGTCAATACATCATTTTCCTTTAGCCAAGGATATCTCTCCGTGAGTTTCTTTCGTATTGTCTTTGGCTTCTGTTTACCATATCCCCTTGGGGTAAGTCGGTCAGAAGCTATACCTTTTCCTATCAAATATCTAACAACAGCCTCTGCTCGTTTCTGAGATAGTTGATTGTTGTATTTCTCACTTCCCTTATAGTCGCAATGAGCACTAAGTTCTATTGTTACATTCGGATTTTCATCCAAAAGCTTCACAAGCTCATCAAGGGCTGTAGCTGATTCGCTACGTAAAGTATACTTATCAAAATCATAAAATATATTATCTATAAGCACTGGGACACGTATAGAAGCTAACGGAAACTGAAGAACTTTATCATCAGACTCACCTGTATCTTGTATACGTACTTCTTCCTTATGGTTTAGATATCCCTTGCAGGAAGCAAGCAACAAATAATCAACATTAGGGTTAACGACTTCAGTAAAGGAGCCATCACCTTTAACGCTAATCTTCTTGTTCGTTCCGTCATTACCAATGATATATACCTGTGCTGCAGGAAGTTCATATCCTTCCATTTCATAAACCCAACCAGTTATAGTATGTACTATTTCAGGATTTTCAAAACTATAAATATGATCCCATCCACGTGCATCACCACGGTTTGAAGAGAAGAAGCCGCGATTGTGAGGCCCTTCAAAAGTCATTCCAAAATCGTCTGCTTGCGAATTCAGCGGATAACCCGGATGTTCCAATTCAACCTTCTTACCAGTTTTGTCTAATTTGGCTATGAATATATCTAGCCCTCCCAAACCAGGATGGCCATTACTTGAGAAATACAGGTCACCATTTGGACGAAAAGTCGGGAATTCCTCATCGCCAGGAGTATTTATTGGCTCTCCCAAATTCTCAACTCCCCCCAATCCGTTTGCGGTGATTCTAACTCGCCAAATATCTAATCCACCTTTACCACCCGGCATATCTGACGTAAAATAGAGCCATTCTCCATCTGGAGAAACTGCAGGATGAGCAAAGCTAGACAAGGTATCGCGCGTTATCTCCAGTTTTGTTGACTTTCCCCATGCTGCATCAGAACGATTACTTGTCACAATAGTTGCAAAACGAGGATAAGAAGCATCGCTTTGACATTGAGTCAGATACATTACTCGTTGGTCGGGGGAAAAACAGCAGGCTCCCTCATCGTCATCGGTATTCAGTCCAGATGTAATTGTCTGCGGACGTCCCCAGTGCCCCTTGTCGTCTTTCTGTGAATAGAAAATATCTGCATTTTTTGTTCCAGTAATGCCACTAAGTTCATCACCTTCGGCCTCGTTGCGTGTTGAAGAAAAAAAGAGCTGATCGTACTGATCGCCACAAAACATCGGAGAATAATCGGCACGGCGGGAATTAAAAATATCCATTTTTTTCACAATGTAGCGCGAGCCACTATCCTTAATATCTTTCGCTGTAAGAGCAGACTGTAGTCCAGCTATTGCCAACTGGTTGTTCGGCATAGAGTCCAAGACGTTTCTGAATTCTATTTCTGCTTCCTTATAACTACCATTCTTGAGGAGAGCACGGGCATAGTCTACGTGCATGGATAGACTATCCACCTTATAACGTATTGCATTTTTATAGGCAGCAATAGCCTTACCGTTGGCATTTATACGATCATAACAGTAAGCCATTCGTGCAGAATACTTTCCACGCAACGCTTTTTCCTTTGCTTTCGTTTTCGTATATGCCTGTTTATATTGAGCCGCAGCATCATAATATTCGCCAAGCGCAAGATATTTCTCACCTTTCTTGAAATTACGATCTGCTCCGCACGAAACAAGAAAGGTCAATACGCCAAGCAACAATGCGATGCATACTAACGGTGCATGCCGTCCAGAACTAGCATTATACTCTATATGTCTGCCTTCATTTTTCGTCATAATATTTATCTAACGAACTTTCCTTAGTTTTATTGTGCGAATGGCTTTCTAAACTGACAGCCTTCACGCCATCTGCTACATCCGAAAGCGCCTTTTCCACGTATTACCGTTCCTTTTCCACATACCGGACAGACTTGTCCTTCCTTAACCACCACCATTTCATTTTTTGCTTCTACCTTTCGTGATGCACGCTTTGGCTTTTTCTTAAGTTCTTCATCCGTAAGGATTGTTACATGACGGTTTTGGTTATCTGCAAGTACATCGTGTACGATTGTGGTTATTTGAACTTTCAATTCATTGACGAACTGCGCCGGATTATATTTGTTATACTCTATATCACGAAGTTTCTTCTCCCATATTCCTGTCAGTTCACAACTTTTTAGCAACTCTTCCTTTATAAGGTCAATAAGTTCTATACCTGTTGCTGTAGCCACAAGATTCTTACGTTCACGTCTTATGTAACGCCGTTTAAAAAGGGTTTCTATTATTCCCGCTCGTGAAGAAGGACGCCCTATTCCGTTTTCTTTAAGTGCGGCACGCAATTCTTCATCATCCACGAATTTTCCAGCCGTTTCCATTGCACGCAATAGTGTTGCCTCCGTATAGAATTTGGGGGGAGTGGTATATTTCTCACTTAATGTTGGAGAATGCTGACCACTCTCTCCAACAACGAATGCAGGCAACGTACGTTCTTCTTCAGCGTCCTTAGCTACATGTTCGTTCAATGTTTCCGAATCATTGTCCTTTGTATAGACATTTCTCCATCCTGCCTCTAGTATCTGTTTTCCTGACACCTTAAACTCAACGTCTTCTACATGTCCTATGACCGTTGTTGTTGCGAATTTACAATCAGGATAGAAGACACTGATAAAACGACGTGTTATGAGATCATAAACGTGACGTTCCATATCACTCATTCCCTGTGCAGGAACTCCTGTCGGAATTATGGCATGGTGATCGGTCACCTTTGACGTGTCAAACACTTTTTTTGATTTTTTTAGCGGTTTCCCTCTAAGTTCTTGCGTTAAGTGTTCATAGCCTTTTATGCCATTAAGTATTCCGGCACATTTTGGATAAATGTCATCGCTCAAATATTGTGTATCAACACGTGGATAAGTTGTCAACTTGCGCTCGTACAATCCTTGTATTATCTTCAACGTCATGTCGGCACTCATTGAAAACTTTCGATTACAATCCACCTGCAATGAAGTAAGGTCATAAAGTTTCGGTGGGGCCTCCGTTCCTTTTTTCTTTTGAACATCCGTTACATTGAATAGCTTACCTTCAATTGTCTTGAAGGCTTCCTCACCTTCTTCTTTGCTGACAAACCTTCCTTTCGTCGCAGTGAAAATAGTATCACGATAAACAGTTGCAAGCACCCAATATGGTTCTGCCACAAAATTATCTATTTCCTTCTGGCGATTGACTATTAGAGCGAGAGTTGGAGTTTGAACACGCCCTATCGACAACACTTGACGGTTCTGACCATATTTAAGCGTGTAGAGACGTGTGGCATTCATGCCAAGAATCCAATCACCAACGGCACGGCTAAGTCCTGCCATGTAAAGAGACTGATAATTTTCCTGCGGTTTAAGATTTCTAAACCCCTCACGTATAGCCTCATCTGTCATAGAAGATATCCACAGACGACTAACAGGACATTTAGCACCTGCCTTTTGCATCACCCATCGTTGTATAAGTTCACCCTCTTGCCCCGCATCACCACAATTTATTATACTATCGGCATTCTGCATAAGACGCTCTATAACTGAAAATTGCTTTTCAATTCCCTTGTCATCAATGAGTTTTATTCCGAAACGGGAAGGGATCATCGGCAAGGAAGAAAGACTCCAACGTTTCCACATTGGAGTATAGTCGTCAGGTTCTTTAAGGGTGCACAAATGACCAAAGGTCCATGTCACCTGATAACCATTTCCCTCCATATACCCGTCATGCGAGCTATTCGCCCCTATTATACGAGCTATATCTTTAGCCACACTAGGCTTTTCGGCTATGCAAACTATCAAAGCGTATCTTGTATATTTTTTAAGGAAAGTACACTACTTACTTTTCATACACATTCATTATCTCTACCACATAAACATCATGGTATCCCCCTTTTGCTTCACCATACCACTGAGACAAATTGGTATCTATAAAAGCATTCGGCTTTATAGTATCCTTATACAGCTTTTGACATTCAAGCGTAAGGCGAGCTTCCTTAAAAGCCACACTTCTGCCTTCAGTTTCCACAGGCGTAAGCCCTGTCTCTTCTGCCTTATTGAATTCCCTTCCAGACTTTGAGCCACAGAAGTTGTAAACCTTACGCATCTCAGGTTCATTACCGAGAAAAGAAAGCGTCATTTTCTCGTTATTTTCTATAAAATCGTGTGTATAGCGTTCAGGACGGATAAATATTACAGCCACAGGCTTATTCCATAGCCATCCAATACAACCCCACGAAGCGGTCATCATATTAAACTTATCAATGGTTCCTGCAGTAACAAGCATCCATTCCTTACCTATCGCTTCAAAGAAATTGTCAGAAAGTTGTTTGGGGTCTATTTTTTTCATGTTTTTTATTCTCCTTTGTTTTTCAAACTGCAAAAATACTCATAAATAACGAGAAAAGGCTTCACCGACAACGATAAATTTTAAATAGGCATTACTATCCATATCCCATCACAAGCCACAAAGTTTAAAAACGAAATTAATGTTTTAATTCATAAGAAAAAAAGCGATTTTTACTTACACTATATTGTATATTCCAAGCAAAACAAGTAACTTTGCAAACATCTTGAAAAGAGTAATTTGATAAGTCATTTTACTGTATTATCAAACATGTTTCACAAAGAAGAAAAGCAACTAATAAATAAGCAATGGCACATCATAGTTTAGATTCATTAGACAAGAAAATCCTTAAGCTTATCGCAGAAGATGCAAGAATCCCCTTTCTTGAAGTAGCAAGGGCATGCAACGTTAGCGGAGCAGCGATACACCAGCGTATCCAAAAACTTACGAACCTTGGAGTTATTAAAGGTTCCAAATTTATTATTGACCCGGAAAAAATAGGCTATGAAACCTGCGCATACGTAGGGCTAAACCTTAAACATCCAGAGAATTTTGACAATGCAGTGGAAGCGTTAGCGCGCATTCCTGAAGTTGTAGAATGCCATTACACAACAGGAGACTACGACATGTTCATAAAAATATATGCGCAGAACAATCATCACCTGCTCAATATTATACATGACCGTTTGCAACCACTCGGACTAGCACGCAGCGAAACAATAATCTCTTTCAACTCTGCATTCAACCGTCAACTCCCTATAATAGACACAACAGACGATGAAGAGGACGATGAAGAAGAAGTAAACAAAGAGTAACACAAAACTTTTACACGACAAAAAAATACAAAATCAACAATATAAATTACCCTTTGGCTTTTTATGCAAACGTTTATCAGCCAAAGGGTAATTTTGTATTATATCATATGTATTTTGTTCTCATCTACTATTTGCTTTCTTTGTCCCGAGGAACAGTACTTTAAGAGTTCCCGCACGGCGCAGAGCTTGCTTTACCTCCATAACTGTTTTCATCTCAACATTACGGTCGGCGGCAATAGCCACAGTCATCTGTTGTGCGTCTTCCGGCGAGAGTCTGTTACGCTTTTCTGCAAGATAGTCCACCAACTGGTCTACATTTACAAGTTTATCATCTACCTGTATCCGACAACTATCGGCTGTATTCTTTGAAAGGCGCCCGATATAGACATGTATTACAGATGATTTTTTCGCAAGTTTAGAAAGCTCCCGACCTTCTGGTACGCGATATTTTACTTTAACCTCCTCCTGCCTCATGTGAGTTACTATTATAAAGAAAAACAACACAGTGAAGATAAGGTCTGGCAAAGAGGCTGTGTTTAGTCCCGGAACTTGACGATTACGACGTTTTATTATCATTTTATCCTTTGTTTTTCCTACTCCACATTTTCCATAACCCTCTGCGGATAGAGCTTGTCTATATTTGAACGCTCATATTGCGAGCACTGCGCATAAGACTTGTGATAAAGTTTGATTGCACATGCACGACGCAACGCAACATAAGCACCACCAACTGCATCTATTACGCCATAGTAGTCTTGATAACACGTTGATGGCTGCATTGTTATATTCACCACATGTGTTGCACGACTCCTGCTATTTTCTACGAACTTTTCAACTTCTTTCCTCAGATCCTCTACAGCTATGACTTTACCATCAGAAGTTATCCGTCCTTCTTTACTTATAGTTATCTCTAACACATTGCGACTATCAAGTTCCGTTACTGCTGCCTCGCTCTTATTGTCAACTGGAGGTAATTGACGCTGAATGCCTTTGTTTGAATCCATTGATGAAATTACCAAAAAGAAGACAAGCAAAATAAACGAGATATCTGCGGTGGATGTCGTATTCAAGCCAGGAACATCCCGCTTTCTACGCTTTTTTATAATCATACTTTTTTCGTTTTAGCCCTATAACCTGCCTCACCTTATTATATATAATAGGAAATCATTTTCTTCTCCTAAAGGATAACGTTACAGATATGACACAGACTGCAATAAGCAAAAGCATCGTATTGATAAACATATCTGTCAGACGCAACCATAACCCATCAGAAAAAACATGTCCATTTACCTTCAATGGCTCAGAAGAACCAAAACAAAAAGTAACAACAAGAGACAAGACCACCAAGACTACTGTTCCAAAACAAATCCTGACAACAGGAATTCCATTTTCGAACGTTTGTCTGTCACGCTTTTTATAACCACGAACTATAGAAACAACAAGTATAGCCAATGCAAACGCCAATATGAGATAGAGAAAAATCAGAAGAACATCTGTCAGAAGCGGTGCATTGTATTCTGGTTCAAAGATGTAAGGCATATCGTAGCCTACAAAATAGAACAGCAAAAAGATTACAAACGTAATAGCAACGATACCGAACAATATGCGATGCGTTATTGTTTCTGTTTTCTGACTGCTAAAATCAAACTTCTTCATCAGCTTCCTCCTAAACATCTTGATGCGTACTTGCGTTCTTATATTTCATTATAGACTCTAGCAAAGAAATGGCCGACTCTTCCATCTGGCTTGTTATATGGTCAATCTTCGAAAGGATATAGTTATAGAAAAGCTGAAGTATCAATGCAGCAATGATTCCAAATATCGTAGTGATTAGTGCCACCTTCATTCCTGATGCAACGATAGTTGGACTTATATCTCCCGCTTGTTGTATCTGTTCAAAAGCCATCACCATACCTATCACCGTGCCGAGGAAACCCAACGATGGGGCTGCAGCTATGAAAAGCGTTATCCAAGAACATCCACGCTCAAGTTTAGCAGCCTCAACAGCACCGTAACTTGACAACGTACGTTCGATATTATCTAGCGAATCGTCTATATGATTAAGCGCACGCAAAGCCAATGCTGCAACAGGACCACGCGTTTCTCTGCTCAACATCTTTGCTCCGTCAATATCACCAGAAGTAAGCTTTTCATCCAAGTCATGCATCATCTTCTTAGCATTTATCTCACTAAGCGTAAGATATATTATACGCTCTATACAAAACGCCAAGCCAAGAACAAGAGCCATTGCAACAAGCGACATGAACCCTGCCGAACCTTCTATAAATTTTGTCTTCAATAATTGGTGGAAACTCTCAGGTTCTTCATCTTCCAACGCATCCAACTGATTGTCAAGTGCAACACTATCAGCAACCTCTTCACCCGTTGCAGAGGCATCAGAGACTGTATCTGCAGTTATAGCATTGACAGCAGACTGAATAGTGTCCTTTCCATTTACTGCCGATACATGCATAATAGAAACAGAGATGAAGGCTATGAGTACGAAAAC
Organism: bacterium; assembly: GCA_963644035.1. Classification (GTDB taxonomy): domain Bacteria; phylum Bacteroidota; class Bacteroidia; order Bacteroidales; family Bacteroidaceae; genus Prevotella. The sequence continues at coordinate 41,185 of CAVIMN010000004.1, read as the reverse complement.
CTTTTTTGATAAAAATCTTAGCATCTTATAATCTTAATATTATTTACAGATTGAAATATATAGGTATACAGAAATACGTGAGACATGGCTTGCCATTTTCTTCGCCTGGCTTCCATTTCGGCATAAGCTTCACCACGCGAATGGCTTCGTTGTCAAGTAACGGATCTACACCTTTTACGATTTTCACCTCCGACACAGTTCCGTCTTTACCTATTATAAAGCCAACAGTAACCGTGCCTTGAAGCTTTTGCGCTATAGCTGCCTTAGGATATCTCAGCTGACGGGTTATCCATTTCATAAATTCCACCATGCCACCAGGGAATTCAGGCAACCGTTCTATCACACGCAAATTGAGAGGATTGTCGTTCATATCAGTTGCGACAGGTGTTTGCGCCATGCTTTCATTATTTTGGTCTTCTGCAGAAATACCATTATCACCATGTCCTAAACCAGTATCCGCCTCACCATTCTTTTCATCAAGTTTTGTTGGAACATCCGTATTCGGCAAATTCTCTACAACCTTTATCTTTTCAGTAATAGCTTTTGAAGTCTTGCTTGGCTTAAGATAGGCTATCATGTCATCTTTCTTCCTTTCCAAAGGCAACAACTCCTCATCCTGTACAAGATCGTCACTGCTCATATCATAGTCAGCAGCCCCATTACCACCGGTACGATATTCCATCGCGCAATAGAATGCGGCAAGGGCTACAACAAGTCCCAAAAGAAAACCTGTACTACGATTAGGGGTTGTATCTATGATAATCCTTTTTCTTGTCACTGACTTCGTCACTTTTTCATATATGAGTCGCAAAGTTAATGCATTTTTCTCTTTTACACCTCCATAGCCTTGCAAAATACATTTCTTTAACTTTTCCGCTATATCCCCAATCTAGCAATATCCATTTCAAAATAAATTCTATCTGTATAAATAACTCTATTTTTCTAACGCTTATAAAAGCGTAAGCTTTGACATGTCTATTTGGCAAATAATCCGTAAAGCATAAAATTTTGTCAAAAAATATAGTTTTTCTCCCAAAAACAACAAATATTTCAAGCAAACACACTTGCCTAAATGTTTTTTTTCATAACTTTGTGAACAACAAAAAGACATCCAACAATAAACTATGACTCTTTGTTCATCTGTAGTGATATAGAGATATTTGAACAATAAATTTAATATTATGAATAAAACAAAAAGAACAAAAATGGCAATAAGCGAGTGGAAGTTTACTCTAAGTATTTTGCGTATAACATGGCCTTACATAGCATTGGTTATATTAAGCATAGGTCTACTCTCCGCATCATAGAACGATGTAGAAAGAAATAAAAGCAAAAATGGAAAGAAAACTCTTCTTGACAAAAGCCACACACAAGAATTTCATCGGAATATTACTCATAAGTTATACATACGCATCTTAAATAAGTTAATTTTTTTATTGTAGATTAGATAAACCCCGAAGACGTCGCGATGACTGTTTTCGGGGTTTTTCTGATTACTTATTTAAAGTCTAAAGAATTATCACAATGATGATATATAGTACTCCTATAATGTAAGCCTAACGCCGGCTATTACCCAAGTTCCAGGCTGAGGAACATTGCCATAGTCAACATAAGTCTTATCGAATATATTGTTTGCTTCTACATAAACACTATACATCGGCTTATCCCATGACACACGAGCATCAAAAATGGAATAAGGGGCATAATTCTGAAGTACTCCATCCAAATCTTTATATGTTCCTGTACGTTGTTGAAAACGATAGTTTATTCCTACATGCAAATTTCCAACAGGCTGCAATATCAAGCCGGCAACAACTTTATGACGCAGATATTCTAGAGCATATTGGGATATCAGATTATTTTCAAGGTCCTTGTCTTGATAAATGTAATTATATGAGACTTTCAGCGATTGCAAGAAGTGTTGACGCGGCAACAACGTTAGAAAATCAATGTTCACGCTTGCCTCAGCACCATTAGCATTTAGCTTTGTATGATTTACCGACTGCCATACCGCATCTTCTCCAGCTGATGTATCCATAATCCAGTCTATCATATTCTTGCCATGATGGTGATAAGCTGAAAACGCCCCTGTAATGCCAGATGAAGCATACTTAACACCAGCCTCAAGACTACTCATTTCCTCTGGTTTGAGATATTTGTCTGCCTTATGCCCTCCTACACTATAATAAAGTTCCGTGAACGATGGCATACGCAATGAAGTGTTAAACGAGGCATAAACCTTCCAATTAGCACCTATACGGTAGCTTGCATCAATTCCAGGATAAACCTTGAAAGGCATTTCGTTCCACGTATTCTTTACAGTCACAAGACCGGCAGAAAGTGTAAAGGCACGCAATAGCACGTTATGCTCAAGATAGAAACTTATATTACTGCGGTTCAGCCCTACTGTATATTGCCTGTCTGTTCCATGTATATCCTTTGGCTTGTTGAGAGGCTCACCCAACGTTGTGCTCACGATGTCCTCATTACGGAATTCAGCACCGAAAGCCGTACGACCGAGAATCCAATCAAAATAGTTGTTTAAGTTTATTCCCACGACATCAGTACGGTGGTAATTGAACTTTACGCTTTCCTCGTTTCCACGATAAAACTCAAAGCGGTCTTGATTTCTATTCCAGTAGACAGATGGTCTGAAATGGAATTTTCCTCCCTTTGTCTCCGCTTGTATTGCCGTCATCCATTTGGTTGTCTTCTCAAACTGGTCGTCACTCTTTACACTATAGAATGTGTTTGACCCAAAGCCTTTGGTTGTTACACCTGCATGCCATGAAACATCTACACTTTTGTCTGAATACCATCCCTGATAGAGTGCCTTTCCACCTTCAAGGTCAGTATTGAGACGTCCGGCCTTATTACGCAGATATCCATCACTACGGGTATAACTACCGCTAACTTGATTGTTCCAATGACCAGACACCCAGTTTCCACGTGCTCCTGCTGAAAGATAGCCATACGACCCGCCTTCAATCCGTGCATCAAGGCTTGTTTTGGATGACTTGCGTGTAACAATGTTTATTGCCCCCATCATGGATGATGCGCCATAAACACGCCCTGCAGCCCCCTCAAGAACCTCTATTCTCTCGATGTCGCTAAGTTCAACGGGAAAATCAAAAGTATTGTGACCAGTCTGCGGGTCGCAAATGTTGATTCCGTTCAACAGTACTGTGATTTGCTCCTGCGTTCCTCCGCGCACAGAAACATCGGTAAGTGCACCTGCTGGTCCTTTTTGCCGGACATCAACTCCCGCAACATACTTTAGCAAATCATTGACACTCTGTACTGGCGCAGCGGCAATCTCCTTGCGATCCAGTACGTTAACAATTCTCGCTGCCTGACCGTTTGTCAGGGGTGCACGGGAGCCTGTAACATCCACGCCGTCAAGAGTTGTAACCCTTTCGCTTGTAAAGGCTGTGGTGTCGGCGAGTTCAATGCGGGTGCTGATACTGTTAGCTTTAGCATTCTGCAATGTAGCCACGCTCAACGTTCCCACAATGACAACCTTTCCCATGCAGGCAAAGAGGGCGTAAGGGCGGTTCGAGAAATGCTTGAAACGCAAAGCCTCCTGTCTGAAAGAACTTGTCTTGTACATATAAATTAATTAAACATTGTTTCTGCCTGCCCCACGCGGGCAAACAATGCTGCAAAGGTAACGCTTTAAGGACAAAACAGAAAGTTATAGACAAAGAAAAAGCCCCACCTTCCCATAACAGGAAAGTGGAGCAAAGAGAAAAACTTTCTGTTGGCTGCGGATTTTTAATTATTGTCTTTCTTGATATTAGACTAAAAATCTAGCCGCAGCGTTGAAAAACATATATAAGAAGTTATTTCACAACAACTTTTACTGTCTTACCATTTGAGTATTTAACGATGTTCAAGCCCTTTACAGGTGCTGCAACAAGGCGTCCGTCTGCTGTATAGCGGGCAACTTCTTTCAGGTTGTCGGTTTCTGCAAGTTCGCTGATACCTGTTGTGCTAGAACCATCGGCCAAATTAACAAACACTGTAGCAGAAGGCGTAAGTGACGAAGTTGATTCAACTGAACTGAACACGAAGTGTGAAACGACATTGTAAGCGTAGTCTTCAAATCCGTAGTCATATAGATCAGTAAATGTATAGCTCGTAGTTGAAGAGTCTGTTTCAGCACTATCAAGCCAAGTCATTATTTGGTCGCCTTTTGCAACTTTCTGCGTTACCTTTATCTTGTCGAAAATGAAAGGAGCATATGAATAAGAGTAGAATCTTATGTTTGCAAACTTTCCACCTTCAGGCAGATAATATACTCCATCAATTATTCCATCAGAAGGCACGGTAAGATAATATGACTTGCTGCCTACGCGAACAACAAGGTTGTCGTCTGAAGTCGCCTTACCTACAAGTTCTAGTTTGAATTTATCATCATGCCTCAAGTCAAGTTCAGGAGTCTTTATCATACCTCCAGTATAATAGCTACCTTCTGCACCCAACATTCCAACAGACGCAGTATTGTCACGACCTGTCCAACCTGGATATTGTGTATAAGCATCAAGAGATGATATACTAGAGTTGCCAAGCGGCATAGCATCATCGGCACTTGTACCTGTTGTAACGAGAGCATCTATCTTGGAGAAGTCTTCATCAAGAACAGGATAGTCGGCATAATCCTTGTCAGCCGTGTTCACACCGTAGCAAGAAACCGTGTAACTCGTAGCCTTTGGAGCTTTTTCCCAATTTGCAGTAAACGAGCCTCTGCTGTCAATGTCAGTAGCTTCAAGAGCTTCTGGCGCAGCAACACCAAGTGCATGAATGTATTTTCTATCAGAGAATATATTTACGTAATGCGAACGCACTCCGTAATAGTATTCTGTATTAGGATCAAGTCCCTTAAACGTATAGGATGTCTTTTTTGTCGTGTCATAAAGAGTATAGTTGCCACCATATTCCATTGAGTTTTCACCTTCAACAAGTTTCCATTCAAATGCAGGTGCTGCTGTTATATCTATATTATCAACAACAAAATAAGCCCCATCATTAAGATCTACCGCCCTTATTCTCCATTGAGTAGCCTCCAACGTTTCAAACTTGGAATATTCTTCTGCCATTTTTACAGTATCACCTTTCGACCAAAAGCCAGAAGCATAGAACTCACCTAACTCTTTCCAACCATTATCTGTTTTATAGTCGATACACAAGCCTCCTTCTACATAAAATTTTGCATATGGGTCTGTCTTGTCTACGCTCTCATCTATCGTCTGAAGATAGAAGTTAAGTTGTTTGTAAACATTGCCATTTGTCGGGAAAGTAACGCTTTCCCCATTTTTAAGCTTCAGTCCTTTTGAGGAATTGCAACCTTCGTTATCAGAGAACTCCTCACTTGTGGTAGAAAAGCCTTCAGGTATAGTGGCATCTTCAAAGTCTGCCACAAATGTGGTGTCCTTGTCTGAAGTATAATTCTTCGTGTACAAATCAACATAGTAATTATACGCCTTTCGCACTGGCTGCCATTCAATAGTAAACTCATCCTTTTTGAAGTCTGTAATGCCATTTATTGCTGGTGTGGCTATAAATGATGCAGAAGTTGTTACTTCGATATCATCCAAGACAAGCGCACCTTCAGTTGCAAAACAGATGTATCCACCGTTATCTGCGGAGAAGTTTTTGAAGGTATACGTTACCTTCTGCCAACCCTGATTCTCATAAATACGTTCGCTATAATATTGCTTTTCGTCATCTGTTTCTGCATAGTCTGAGCTTTCATAGCCCCCTACGCAAGCCATTATGTCAAGAGAAGAACCAGACAACTTAGAATATCCTGTTTCTGTTCTTACTAATGCAGGCAATGCTTTCACCTTACAAGTAACAGTAATGTCACCAGAATAATCTCCCAATGGTGTGCAGAGATATGCGTAAGACTGAGGGTTATACGTCTTTATCGCTACTGAACCTCCTGCAGAATACACGTAATTGCCAAACCAAGTACCGTCTTTCGTCAAAGAATTGTCAATATAAATACCATTTGCAGAATAACCGGTGTAAGTGCATGCCAACATTTGAGTAGTATCTGGCTTGTCTACTGTTCCTGCCGTCATATTTGAGAAGTCTTCGTCAACGAGTATTACTTCTGTCTTGCTCGAAGCCTTTTCCGGTGATACCTTCAGTGCTTCTGCCTTAAAAGCCTTATCACTAATAGATCTTTTAAAGTTTTGGCGATGCTCTGTTGTTTTCATCACCAAACCTTTTGTCTTTGCATTTTCTGCAAATGCCGTTCCAGCCAAAGCCAAGGCTATTGCTGCTGCCGAGATAATAGGGGTAAGTTTTCTCATGTGCATGTGTCCTTTTTATAGATGTTGAGTTCCCTTTATTAAATACCGAAGAAACAAACGTTGAACCCTGCCGTCGCTTCCGGTTTCTTTCTTTTCGGTTGCAAAATTAAACGGACTGAAAGATAAAACGGCAGTTAAATTATCTATTCATGTCTTAATTCATGAAAAAAGTCATTGGAAATGTATTAAATCACACATTCCAATGACTTATTGTCTATTTCAATACACTTCAAGTTGCGTATTGAAAGTGAAACATTTCCCGCACCTACAAAACGTTTTTCTCTGACTCTCTCGCCATACGCTGGTAAGCAGACGGAGACAAACCCGTAGTATTCTTGAATAATGCCCCGAAACTTGTTCTTGACTTGAACCCTACGCTCTCGGCTATGCCTTCAATGGTCATATTGCGATAGCCTTCTTTACCATTAAGACGCCGGCAAGCTTCCTTTATTCTGTATTCGTTAAGCAGTTGATTGAAGTTTGCACCGTATTCTTGATTGATTGCCTGCGATACATAACGTGCCCTACTATGCACAAGCTCGCTCAATTTGTCTATATTGAAACCGGTATGATATATTTCGTCTGACGTTTCCATAACATGCAGAACCCTCTCATATAATTCCCTTGTTTCGGTTTCCGACATACGGCTTCCTTGATATTTTGGCTTCTGTTGCAATGACTCCACATCCGATTCGGCTTTCTTTTCTGAAGGCAACAACTGTTGATTATCAACAGAAGCTGCATGTTTTTCACGTTGTAGGGTAACTGCAGCATCTTTTGCAAGCAGCTCAACATTTTTCTTATATAAATGTTTGTTAGCAAGACGGAGCCTGCCATAAGCACGCGAAAGACGATAAAGAAGAAATCCTATGACACACACAACAATGGAAGCGGCAACCAATAGATAAGTCTGAATACGCCGCCTTTCTGAAAGGTCGCGCACCTGCTCGTTTGCCTTGTTCAGCTCCCGTATAAACTTAACACTCTTTACCGACGCCACCTTTCCTTGACTGAACAATTCTTCCTTTTCCTTTAGGTACAAGTATTCATATTTTTGCATGTTGGCGGAGTCACCCAAATTTTCATAAACGGATGTCAGAGTACTATATAGCGACGGAATATAATCGGCAGCATTATATTTGCGAGCAATTTCTATCGAATGATTTATGTTTTTAATTGCCTTTTCATATTGTCCAGCCCGGATGTAAACATCACTTATACAATTATTTGTTGACATTACGGCACGATAATATAATGGCGTATTGCTAATTTTAGAAAAAGACTTGCGGAAATATTGCACAGCCTTTTCATAACGTTTTGCCATATATTCCTCATAGCCTCGACAAAAAAGCAATGTGCTTTGGCGTTCCAACGTGTTCTTTGCCTTAAGACCTCTATACACCTTTATTTCCTTGCGGATATCATAACGGTATTCCGAGCCAATAACAAGTGTAACCATGTTTGACATGGCAAGATTGGCACTTTCATAATTGCGAAGCTGCAAAGAAGTATAGAAAGATTTCTTTAACATAGCCATAACCTCGCCCCTTTCCCTTGTATCATCACCCAATCTGGTTGCTTGCAAAACACTTGCTATACAATTATATATATTGGGCAATTTTGCATTCACACCGCTTGACTCTGCCAATTCCTTAGCCTGCAACAAATAATCATAGGATTTTTTATAGTCATAGTCGTTGACCATATATATTATCCCTATGTTTTGCAAAGCATTTATTATGTATTTAAGACTTTCTTTATCATTCTTATTGTCATAATACCGGTTCGCCACAACAGAATAATATATAAGCGCACTATCATATTGGCACTTTTCGACATAGGTATATCCCTTGTCAATAAGCGTTTTACTGCTTATGCCCTCAAGTTTGCGAAATTCATCCGACACACCTTCCCGGGCAGAATACGAAGGCAAAGCTATTGCCAACGTCATAATTGCGAAAAGAAAGAATTTTGCCATAACATCTACAAAAGTAATACTTGTGGATATTATGGCAAAATTTAAGTTGCACTTTGTTAAATTATGCAGTAGATTATTTACATCATAATCCTTATTTCACATAAACCTTTACAACACGTCCATTACTCAGGCGTATTATGTTCATTCCCTTCGACGGCTTTTTCATAAGTGTACCATCAAGATTGTAGAACAAGCGGCCTCCAACATCCTGCCGACTTGCATCAACACTCTGTATAGCAGAACTTTCACCGCTAACGGGCATTGATTCTGCGTTTACAATGTGGCCGTCAGTCTTGTCTATCAGCATTACAACAATTTCCACATTGTCATCAACCAAGATATTGTCGGGAAGCGAGAATGTTCTCTCGTCAACAACTGATTCTTGAGCAGGAATCAAATCTGGCAATGAGCCGTCAATACCTGACAAGTCGTCAACATAGCCTCTTGCCACATCGTTGAACCACATCTTGTCCTGGGGAATATATTCGCCATACTGCTCATATCCGCCCATAACACCGTTTTCTCCATTTGCATAGGCATTGTGTTGTCGATATTTCTCATCGTCTGGCTGATGAATATTATTCTCCAATATGGCATAAGCCAATGCATATTTGTGATTAGCCTGCTCCTCAGCAAATGTTGTAGTTGTTCTTGCCGTTACCATACGTGAGGATTTGTCTAAAAGTACAGAAAGGTTGAGTGCGCAGAATGTTTCGCTACTATTCAACAATAGCTGACTAAAGCGTATAAAGTCTTTGGGATCTGATGTAACCATGCGGTTTACGGTTCCTGTGGGAAGGCCACTTCCGAAATATTGGCTGACATATGAATTATAGTTGCTTGCCATAACATCACCTGAATGCGCTGCAATGCCGATAATCCTGTCGGAATAGCATCTTTTGATAGAATCTAGCGCAACAAGTCCGCGAACACACCATGAACACCACGTTGCCGTTCCTTCTTCGCATACGACCTTACGAGGAAAACTCGTCACGGATGACATTATAGACTCACTGTCTCCGTCGGCTGTAACCGTGACTTTATAAGGCACTTTTTCAAGTTTGGAAACACTAATCTTTTGGTTTAGCGTAAAGTCAACGGGGGCAGACTGCGTTACTGCATCATCGAAATGCTGTTTAAAGCTTTCGCCTTGCACGTTTAACTCCACATCAAAGCCCTTCAGTGCTTGATTTTCGCGTGTTGACACTGTACCGGTCACTTCCACTTCTCCGGCATAATTGACATAAGCAGCCGTTGAAAGAGAGATACGAGCCTTGTGCTTTTCTGAAACTTCTATATCATCCAAGTACAAACGGCTACAGTCTGTTGAATTATTAACAAAAGCTAAACGAATTGTCTTACCCGCATATTTAGCTAGCGAAACAACGTGTTCTGTCCATTCAGAAGCCTCATTCGCAACAAGAAGTAACGGGCTTTCCATATCAAAGGATGGCTTTTGTGGCTCACCACCTTCTGAGACATATACAACAAAGCCGTCGGAATGTTTCTTGTCGGAAGCCATTGCACGGAAAGAAAGTTCAGGATTGGTTCCTGTAAGCGTAATTTCCGGGGTAATCATCCAGTCGTCTGAAGTTCCTGCGGGGGAATACCACGATGTGCTACAAGCAACCTTATTTGCCCCATTGCTTGCCACTGTTGTAGCAATCCACGGAATCCCAACATCAAATCCAACCTTTTTCATTGAAGCGGAAGGTGTGTTGCCATCATAATCTACAAGAGTAAAGTCGGCAGGTATGCCGTTCTCGAAGTCACACGAGAAATAGTTTTGAGCGGTTGCATGAAAAGAAAGAAAGAAAAATGCGCACGCAATCGCCAAACGTGTCATATTGTATTTAGTTTTAATGAATACGCTTGCAAATATAAGCATATTTTCAACAACCGACAAACTTTTGGCATTTTTTCAAAAATAAAACGATTTGTGTGCCTGCGCCTGATTGTCATGCTATAAAAGCCCGCGGACTTTCAAATAAAAGTCTGCCACTTTCAAGAATAACCCCACGGGCTTACGACTATGATGCCGCACGCTTTTGACAGCAACATAACAGCGACAAAAGGGAGAGTATGCAATAATGACCGTGTTTCTTCGTTATTAGACTAAAAAGTAAGTACCTTTGCAATGATGAAAAGAAGCTTGACAACACTCTTTGCGCTGGCTATGCTCGGATTAACGGCCACGGCGCAGGAGAGCCAGACTGAATACAATTTCTTGCGCATTCCCGTGAGTGCGCATGCTGCAGCTGTGGGTGGCGACAACGTTAGCATCATTGAAGACGATGCGTCGCTTGTGTTCAGCAACCCTGCCCTTCTGTCTTCCGTCAGCGACAAAACGCTGAACCTAAATTTTATGACTTACATGGCGGGGTCCGTTACAGGGAGTGCATCGTTCAACCGGGTTGTTAACGATAAGGCTTCTTGGGGTATTCAAGGGCAATACATCAATTATGGCTCAATGAAAGAAACAGACGAGAATAACGTTGAAACGGGAACTTTCTCAGCACAGGAAATTGCCCTATCGGGAACATTCAGCTATCTATTGGCAAAAAATCTTGTTGGCGGAATTACCGCACGGTGGGTTTCTTCTTATATGGGAGGATATTCATCAATGGCGGCAGGCATAGATTTAGGACTTAACTACTATGACCCCGACACGGAGTGGTCTGTCTCTGCCGTAGCAAAGAATCTTGGCGGACAGTTCAAGGCTTATGCCGACGAATACGGAAAGATGCCATTGGATCTGCAAGTCGGAGCGAGCAAACGCTTTGCCACCCTTCCTTTCCGCCTCTCGGTTACACTTGTAGGTCTAAACAATTGGGACTACGGCCTGCTTCAACATCTTGTCTGCGGGGCGGAAATTATGCTTGGAGATCAGTTCTACATTGCTGGAGGCTACAACTTCAGACGCGCAAAAGACATGAAAATAAGCAACGGAGGCACAACGGAAAGCGACGAAAGCTCTCATGGAGCAGGATTGTCATTCGGCGCGGGAATGCAGTTGGAGCGTTTCAAGCTTCATGTGGCTTACGCGAAATACCATGTTTCATCTAGTTCCATTCTAGTAAACGTAAGCTATTGCTTATAGTTAACAGCGAAAAAGAGAAATAACTACACTAGCATTACCTTATAAATAAACATACAAGCAACGAAAAATGAAAAAGATTACGATAGCCATTGATGGATTTTCATCCTGTGGCAAGAGTACGATGGCTAAAGACCTCGCCAGAGAGGTGGGCTATATATACGTGGACACGGGTGCAATGTACCGCTCCGTAACGCTTTATGCGCTGCAAAACGGGATGTTTGACGCAGACAACAACATAAAAACGGAAGCTTTGAAGAAGGCGATGGCTGAAATAAACATATCTTTCCAGTTCAACCCAGAGACGCAGCAGCCCGACACGTATCTAAACGGACAACTTGTTGAGAAGGAAATACGCACTATGGAAGTGTCAACACGCGTAAGTCCGATTGCTGCATTAGGCTTTGTGCGTGAAGCTCTCGTTGAACAACAACAACGGATGGGCAAGGAGAAAGGCATCGTTATGGACGGGCGCGACATTGGCACAGTGGTCTTTCCCGATGCAGAACTTAAGATTTTCGTTACGGCATCGGCAGAAGTGCGTGCCCAACGCCGCTTTGACGAGCTGAAGGCTAAAGGCATGGAAGCCGACTACAATGAAATTCTGAAAAACGTTCAGGAGCGTGACTATATAGATACCCACCGCGATGTTTCCCCCTTGCGCAAGGCTGACGATGCAATAGAGTTGGACAACAGTAACATGACCATTGCCGAACAAAAAGCTTGGCTGATGAAAGAATTTGAAACCAAGGCCAACGCCCTATAAAGACTGAGAAACGGCTTACGTAACTGAGTGCGTAAGCCGTTTCTTTTTATAAGAAAAGTTCTTGCGAATGAGTTTATGCATTCACAACAGCTTCATAACATTTTTCCATAAGCCACTTCGGAGTACTTGTAGCTCCGCAAATACCTATTGTTGTTACTCCCTCAAGCCATGCGGCATCTATGTCGTCAGGACCTTCAATCATACGGGTATTGGCATTTACTCGGCAACATTCACCAAAAAGCACCTTTCCGTTGCTGCTTTTCTTTCCACACACAAAGAGAACAAGCTCATGGCGTGAGGCAAAACTGCTCACGTTTGGCATCCGATTTGCCACTTGTCTGCATATCGTATCAAAACTTTTAAATGTGCGTTCCGGTGAGATATGCTTTTGTATGTACTCAATTATACGGTGAAACTCATCAAGAGATTTTGTTGTTTGGGAATATAGATATATGTCTTTCGAGAAGTCTAAATCCTTAACATCGTCGAAATGGGCTATTACCCGCGCATTGCCCTGCGTCTGCCCAACAAGTCCGAGTACCTCGGCGTGGCCAGGCTTGCCGAAAATTACTATCTGTGCATCAGGATTGCCTGCATACTGCCTTTTTATGCGCCGCTGAAGTTGCAACACTACGGGGCATGTGGCATCAATAATCTCAATGTTGTTGCGCGCGGCCAATGCGTATGTTTCCGGTGGCTCGCCATGAGCTCGCAGTAAGACCTTCACATCATGCAGCGAAGCCATTTGCTCATGATTTATAGTAATGAGGCCTAACAGCTTCAAACGCTCACATTCCATAGAGTTGTGGACGATATCACCAAGACAATACAAGGTATTCCCCTTGGCAAGCTCTTCCTCAGCCTTGCTTATGGCCGTCGTCACGCCAAAACAGAAGCCGCTACCGCTGTCTATTTCTACAGTACGTTGCAATTTGTCTGTTTTCATTTAAGCTTTTTGTTTACATTAAAGAATGCAGACCCGTAGCCACAAAGGCCACAGGCCAGCATTTCTGGCATTATGCCCTACCCCATTGTCATATCTTACCGCTTAGGAGCGAAATACATGTCGAGCAAATCGCGCGCTGCCGAGAAGCTAGTTTTCTCTCCTAACAATACTTGTTTTTCGTATTCCGCAAGGCGGGCATGTATATCCGCGTTCTGATAGAAGCTGTTGCGCAGCTTCTCGTTTATCGTTTCATACATCCAGTATTTGTTCTGCTCGTTTCGACGGTATTCAAAATAGCCATTATCTTTCACGAACTTGAAATATTCGAACACCATATCCCACACTTCCTTAATGCCTGTGCCATAAAAACCACTATAACACAGAACCTTTGGCATCCATCCGCTGTCGGTTGGCGGGAAGAAGTGGAGGGCATTGCGGAAATTGGTGGCAGCCATATGGCATTTGTCGACATTGTTGCCGTCGCATTTGTTTATGACTATGCCGTCGGCAATCTCCATAATGCCACGTTTAATTCCTTGCAACTCGTCTCCTGTTCCTGCCAGTTGTATCAACAAGAAGAAGTCTACCATTGAGTGACATGCTGTTTCGCTTTGTCCCACTCCAACGGTTTCAACAAATATCTTATCGAAACCTGCTGCTTCACAAAGGATAATAGACTCACGAGTCTTGCGAGCCACACCGCCCAGCGAGCCGGCTGTAGGACTAGGACGTATGAATGATTCTTTTCTCACGGCGAGTTTCTCCATGCGAGTCTTGTCGCCAAGAATACTTCCCTTAGAGCGTTCTGAGCTTGGGTCAATGGCCAAGACTGCAAGTTTGCCGCCTGTGCGGTCGAGCACATGGACTCCAAATTCATCTATTGAAGTACTTTTTCCTGCCCCCGGCACTCCACTTATTCCTATACGCATGGAGTTGCCGCTATAAGGCAGACATTTGTCGATAACTTCCTGAGCTTTTACCTGATGCTCGGGGTTTACGCTCTCTACAAGCGTCACTGCCTGAGAAAGCACCGTTACGTCTCCCTTGATAATGCCCTCTACAATTTCAGCAACCGAAAGTTCACGCCTGCGATAACGCCCACGTTTGAGATACGGGTTAATGTTTGATGGCTGCACAACGCCTTCGTTTACCTGCAATCCCGCATATTCTTTGTTGTTTTCTGGATGTTCCATTGATATATTCCTTTTAGAAGGTTGTTCTGTTATTCTGTTTTCACGCTTATAACGACCTTGGGATTATTCGGATCGTTGGTTATCATCAGTACGCGTGGCTTGCTTCTAGCGTTACGAAGTTGCTTTCTGTTTACAGAAATCTTCATCTTTGCCTGTTCTCCGGGCTTGATTTTCGATTTGTTCAGTCTGATATTCATTCCGGTCGTAAACATCTGCATTGATCGAATGTCAAGTTCAGAACGCCCAACGTTCTCTATTATTATTGTGCCCGCGTTGAGTTGCTTGCCATTCTTTCCGCTCAAGTCAAGTTCACTGGCAGAGAGTTTTATCTGTGGAGCGTTGTACAGTTGCGTTTCCGACATATTGTCAAAATCAGGGAGCAGCACTGCCGATACACTAATCTCCTTGTCATGACTCACTTTCTCGCCGGGCTTCTTTGCAAGATAGACGGATGTCTGTGTCAAACCAAAGTCACGCAATTTTTTTGAGTTGAGTTTTATTGCCACTACGCCCATTTTTCCCGGTGCAATGTCCGTGGGAGAAACTGTTGCCGAAAGGTAAGCGGGAAGATGCATAACAACGGGACTTATAGTCTCGCCTGTATTGTTTTTCAAGTTTATGCGTTGCACAGGAAAATCACCGCGGTTCACATCGTCATATTCAAGGTCATTCCTGTCAAGCAGCATGCCATCAATTTTATAGTCGAGCGTTCCCGTGAAATCACAAGAGCCGTCAACCACCACACCACGCATTTTCAGATAATAAGGTTGCTTCTCTGAATTGCAGAACAGCGCAATCTCCTTTTCAAAATGTCCCAATTGACGTGCGTCATAAGTGGCAGAAACAGTAAAATTGTCGCCTTTTTGTATCGCGGCATGCGGATAGTCAACGGAAGTGCAGCCGCAACTTACCCGAACTTGGTTAATAGTTAACTCACTACCCTTGTTTGTCAGTTCAAACTTCACTGTTACAGGCTGTTCATAGTTCACATTTCCGCAATCTATAATCTCGTTTTTTGCTGTTATACGCTGTGCCGATGCGTTGAGAGACGCTAAGGCAAGCAGCGAAATTATCATTGTTTTATTATACATAGTCTCTTTTTTTCTTTACTTCACGTTTATCTTCTTTCCTGCCGTTCTTCCGGCAAATTCGGGAGCATAAGCACATTGAACGGTGCATACTCCCGTTGTATAAGTTCCAGTTCTGTCAATATAATATTCTGTTTCTATAACATGCGTACCCTTTGCCAGCATGTCAAAATAGTAATTTGTGGCATTGTCCTTCAGCATACAGTAATATCCGTTGCGATAACCGCTTGTCTGCTCAACAGGTTCCATACATGCAGCTCGTTTATCTATGAGCTGAACAAAATCGTAGTCGCGGTCAGCCTTTACTGTCAGACGAACTTTTATACGGTCGCCCACGGCAACCGGTTCATTAGCCACAATCTCACGAACAACCTCCAGTCCTGAAGCAGCTGAAGTGATATTCTCAACGTTATCAGCGTAACGGGCATAAACTGCTCCCCATGAAGTTCCCGCATCATTTTTCCTTATCACGACATTGCCTTTTGCCGGCACTGCAGCATCAAGCGTCGTCTTTGAATAGCCAATCCCTGCAGAAGGAGTTGACATACTACAATCTTTACCAGCAATTGTTACGTACGGAGATTCCTCTTCCCTAGCCTCAAGCTGATTGAAATTACCGTCAAGGAAAGCGTATACCGCATTGACGCTATTGACAGGCGTGTCCCAAGCTTGCGTATGCTTCGACTGAAGAAGCCATAAGCGCATTTCGTCTAGCGTCGTTTTGTCTTCCGGCGTAACATTTTTTATGGCCTCTATTGCAGCAGTCTGTGTAGGTATACGATAATCAAACCAAGAATAGCGGGCACGCGCCGTGTCGAAATATCTGCCTAGCCCAGGCTTCATAACGGTATACTGCTTTATGCTTTCAACATACTCCATTGCTTCCTGCTTCTTTCCGTTGGAATTCAATACTATAGCCATAAGAGACTTGGCATAGATGTCGCGTTCACGATTCTTGCGCAAATAGGAAAGCAAGTAAGTGGAAACAGGCTCTTCGTTTGCAGGAAGCTCACGTTGAAGCAAAGCATTGATATAAAGATATTGCATCGCATGAGAATCCCATATATTTACTTCCTCGCCTTTTTTTATTTTCTTCTGTATATCATTGTATTCCGAAACGACAACACTACCTAAATAAGCCATTGCACGTTCTATCACTGCCGACGTTTCTGTCTGCTTCCCTGCCAGCACATTAAGACGCGCCAGAGTTTCTATCACTTCAGCCGTCATGCTTGGCGAACCGCCCATGCCCTTCCACCAACTGAACGAGCCATTAGCGTTCTGCAAGGCTTTCAGTTCGGATAATTGACCATTGAGACGGTAGTCCATTGCCGCTTCATCAAAGAATGTTGAGAGCATTTTCTTTTGCTCCGCTTCATTGTCTGCATCCATTACCCACGGTGTTTCGGATAGAAGAAGAGCCTTCAGCTCCTTATCTTTTTCAAGTGCACTGGCAAGACTGTTGTCTTTGTCTTCCTTCTCGTGCTTCCATAGTGCCACTACCCGCTTTATCACTGGAGATTGCTTCATAATATATCTACCCAAAGCATTGGCATAATAAGAAGAAACAAGCGACAAAGCGTTTTTTGAGTCGGGCTGCGACATATACGGCAACGCCTGTATCATAAGCCACGACGGGTTAGAGGTGTATTCCACTGTGAGTTTCCTATCCGATGACGTGGCGGGGAACAAACCATCTAACGAGATTGTTTTTTCTCCACTGCCTGTAAAGATGAAAGGAGCCGTGTTCATCACGCTTTCCCAGGTGGGGAGAACGGGTAGATAGTGTTGTTCACCGTCGCTATAGTCGCTACCAATAGCGGATATTCTGCAAATTAACATTGCATACTTGCCATCGGGAACGAATGGAAACGCAACAGTTTCTGTTGTATTGGCCGCAACAGAGATTTTCTTTTGCACACTGAAAACAACCTTCTCCGTTGCCGGTTCAAGAAGCTCCATGCGCACTGTTGTTTTCTGTCCCTTTTCCGTGACGTTTATCACGCGCGTTGATATTGTTGCATTGTCGCCGCTACGAACAAAGCGCGGAATGTTTGGCGCAACCATAACTTGCTTACTTGCTACTGCCTCTGAGCGAATTATGCCGTTGTTCATGTACTTGTCATGCGCAAAGCCACAGAAATTCCATGTCGTAACGCTTTCCGGAAGAGTGAATTGTATTCTTACATCACCATTCTTTTCGGCAAAGAGAGCGGGATAGAAGAATGCTGTTTCCTGCAAGTTCTCGCGTATTTGCAGTGCTGGGGCTGTAGATTTGTTTTCTTCCTGCGCATCAATAGTATGGTTTTCGGCTTCTGGCATATCAGAACTACTTGAAGCTAAATCATTATTCATCGCCTCATTTGAAACAGATTGCTTCATTAGTATTTTGCTAGACGAGCTAGATCTCTTTATTCTCACAGCGGCAGGAGTACGCATAAGCAGTACCTCCCCACCATAAAACGGTAAATATCCCAATCCAGTGAAGTCATAATTAAACCTGTTAAAGCTGAATTCCTTGCTGCTTGTCCATTTCCATGTTGCAGCACTCGCCATTCTTGCATAGGCATAGTCCTTGGCATACCACATTGTCCACGCCACAGGCCTACTCAGACTCAGGTCAAAGCTGAATGTATTTCTGACAATTTGCTCAAGCGACTTGTCGTACATCAAAGCCAATAGCTGCACAGAACTGTCTGATTCCCTTGAGCGGTCATTTATCTTGTCGGCGGAAAAATCCGGTCGGCTTATGTTCAGTGTCCACGTTTCCTTCTGTCCCGGTGTAAGTTTGTCGCGGAACGTTTTCCAAACAAGCTTCATCTCTTTGTTTTCCAACGGACGACGCACCACGAAGTTATGGGTATACGCCTTTCCATCCTTAACCCAAAGATAAGCTAGCCGCACCCCTTCACCATATTCCTCCTTATAGTTTAGGCGAAAGGTTTTCACTTCTTTGTCAATTTCAAAAGAACTGCTCTCGAGAACCTTTGTCCCTGCAATGATATTATAGAAGACATGCACATTTGAGTTGGCGCCTAACTGGAGATATACAGGCGAGCCATCAGCCGGGAACGTTTCTGCCGAGAGATAAGACCAGTCGGCGGTATCAACGGGAAGCCGTTCCTCTTCCATGCTAAACAGCACGGTTTCTTGTTCAACTGTGTCAGTTCCGCATACAGCATGCAAGGCATGCTTTCCTAAAGGCAAGGCTAATTCATGCCTCCAGTCTATTTCCACTGCAATATTCGCCTTCACCTTGCGGCTATTTGCCACATTGTCGTCGAACCAATATGTCACTTCTCCGTCAATTTCCTTACCGCCAGCATTAAGTCTGCGGAACGTCACTGTAGAAACACTGTCAACTAGCGTCCTTTCCGGCAGACTGAACACCAGTGCTGTGGGGCGTGTACCCAGCGTCAGACTTGCTTCTGCATCATGACTCTCGCCCGCTCCGTCGGTAACCTGTGCTTTTACATTGAAAGTATAGTATTTTGGTGTAAAGAGCCAACGCCCATTTTCGCTATTTTTTTCCGTTTCTTCATTGTATCCGTCGGGCATCTTCACAGGAACGCTCAGCAAGAAGTCGCCGTTCGCATCGGTCTCCACCGTATCATTGAGCAATACGTCTGACGAGGAAGTGTCTTCTCCATAGAAACGCCATAACCAATGATTGCGACTTCGCACCACTTTATAAGCAACGCGTGCTTTGCTCACAGGCACTCCGCTATATGTCTGCGCATGTCCCTGCATTTTCACAGTGTCGCCATTGTGATATTCCACTGCAGGTTGGTCAATTGTCACTTCATAAGTCGGCCGTTTGTATTCCTCAACACGGAAGCTATGCCAATCATTGCACCCTGCTCCTGAAACATATATGCTATATCTCCCGTTCAGAATCTGGCTTGAAGGAAGTACGAAATCAACGGATGCCGTACCGAATTCATCCGTCTTTGCTTTCTTCTTCTCAACATCCTTGTAATTGGCATCGCGCAACACAAAGGTCAATTCCTTTCCATCCACAACGTTTGTATTGCGAGCTCCGTCAACACTATAGGCTATTGCCGCTACGTGCACCGTCTGCGACGGACGATAAACCGCCCTGTCGGTAAATGTCTTCAAACGTGTGCTTTTATTATTATTGGCAACATACGAAAAGCCTGCCCACATGCTAACGCGCTGCATATAGTTATCGTCTGCAGTATAAGCCCGCATATAATAACGGTTAGTTTCTGACGAAATGGAAACTGTTGCCTCACCCTTACTGTCGGTTTCCACAAGTTCTTTGTGCTCAGCATCGGCTCCAGACCACAGTTCAACGCTTGCTCCTGCAAGAGGCTTACCTGTTGTGGCGCTTACCGCAACGAGCCGCACTTGTCTTTTCGGCAGAGGAATGCTTGCAACGTAAACGTCGCTGACAACGAGCAACTGGCGTTGTCTTGCAACCGAGGCGTTGTCCGAATAAGCCTCAACGGCATAAAGACCTGGTTTCAAAGCGGGAAGAGCTAATCTTTGCGTCTCTTCATCATAATCATGCTTCTGATTGAATTCTGAGTTGACAATAACACGCGAAGACCTTATAAGTTTCTTTTCCGCCTTCTTCCAGTCGTCATCGCTATTTAAACAAATATCCGTATCGCCTTCAATGGCTAAACGCGTAACAGCGATACTCATTTTTTTCAGATTACGCGCCCTAACCGTTACACTATCGCTGCGATTGGGAAGAATGCAAGATGGCAAGCTAATCTCAAATTCCGGGTTTGTCAACTGCCTATAATAGTCAGAAAAATTGGAAGCGTATATGTATTTACCCCATTTCGCCAAAGCGTTCTTAAGAAACTCTGCCTTTTTTGCCGGTGTGGCGTCGCTGCAATCTTTAATATATTCATATTTCTTCAGTGCAACCAAGCCACATTCTGGCAGATCACCATATTTTTCTATCAGCGAATCAAGGCGTGCCACATAAGTTCCGCTTTCCATCTTCCGGTTATAGCCGTACTCTTCCTGTTTGTTTTCAACCACATCATAAAGTGCCGCCACAAGAGCCGCCGTTCGATTGCCCGCTTTGCTATAATAGTTGCTGAGCAACTGGTATTCCTTTGCCCTAAAACCTATTATGCTAAGCAAGTCATTGTTGAATATTTTACTGTCGACTCCTTTTGAGACGAAGCGGCCATAGTTTTCCACACCCGTCTGAGCCAGTAGCTCGGGGTTTTGCAAAGCGTATTTGAAATAAGCTTTGCTTTTTGCCGAAGCGTCAGGAAAATCGTTTCTGCCCGAAAGTTCTGCATAGGCATCCCCCAGTACGCAGTTACAGACGGCAGCGAATGCCGGGTCTTTTGCTTCCGCCTCGCACGCACGTTTCTCAAGTCTGCTAAGGCTCGGCATTATTGAATCTTCGCTTATCCGCGCCTTTAACGAGAACAGATTAGCCTCCGCCATCAACAAATCGCCATAGCTTTTACCGGCTTCCGCCGCAACAGATATATCATTTAATATTCTGATTTGGTCATTTGGAAGGTCTTTCTTTTTTGCAGCCGTATAGTCTTTCCACAAGCGGGAATAGTTGTCTGCATAGATGTCTATAGGTAAAAGTAACAGAAAAGCCAGTATTCTTATGATTGTCTTCTTTTTCATGATGCGGAGAGGTATTGGTTCCACATTACAAATGTAGGCATATCGTAGTAAACAGACAAAGAATTTACATTGTTTTTGCCATTCTATAACTGCCGTAAACCCTTTTTTGATGATAAGACGGCGAACTACTTTACATAAAAGCTACCATATGAGATAGCCATATTTCTCTTTATACCACAGTTGCCACGAGTTCACAAGATTCTGCCAAAGTACATACGCTCCCGGGGCCACGGCTGCCACGGGGTTAAGAAAGGTTACGGTCAACCAAATCCCCACGATAGTGTTTTTCTGCCCGAGAGCTTGCCCGGCACTCACACTGTCTCCGTAGCACTTGCCCACAGCCTTGCCGATAGTAAACTGAAGAAGACATACAAAAAGTGGCAAGATTATAAGCAAAGCCAGCGTAAGTCCACCAATATTCGCATCCTCTATGTTATGTATTGTCATGCCTGTGACAATAGCCAAGTTGAAAGACCACAGATAAAAGGCGAGGTTCTTGCGTTTTTTTACCGCCGACGCTACTTTTGGCAGATACTTTCTTGTGAGCAATGCCAGACATAACGGCAACAACAGCACGGTTACGACCCTGCGCAGTATCATGGCAAAGGCAAAGAGAAAGGTTATGTCGGAGCTTTTCTCCACCATAGGGAAAAAGAGCGGAATGATTATGCTCGTCACTATGTTGGCTATCAGCGTATATACCGTTAGTGTTGCTATGCTGCCACCAAGTTTCTCGGTTACTACTGCCGCCGATGCTGCCGTTGGGCAGATAAAACAGATGAAGCATCCCTCAAGCACCATGCGCATATCGAAGTCTGAGACGAACGAAATCACAAGCACCATTGTTGCCGACAACGCCGTGCGTATGAATTGAAGCCAGAAATGCCATGCCCTTGGCCGCATGTTGCTAATATCAATCTTGCAGAAGGTTGCATAGAGCAAAGCGAATATTATGTATGGCACAATGTCAACACAAAACTTTCCGCCCACCGACGCAAATGGTTGCAACACGCTTACTTCGCTAAAAAGCAGATATATCACTGCTCCAATAGCCATAGCGCAAAGGAGCGTCCACTTCCTGAAAATTTCAATTATCCCCATCTCTACACTAAATCCTATTAACTTCCTTTTTTCCGTGCGCGGCCTCTTATTTTATCTCCTTGCCGTTAATTCGGAGATTGTCTATCTTGGTATTCTCTATGAGCGACTTGGAGAATGCTTCTTTTTGGTCTGTTACGGTAACGTTGCTGAAAGTGAAATCCATCAGCTTATAATCCTTGCTTATGCCCACATCAAAAAAGTTCTTGCAGTCCATATTGATGTTGCGAACAACGATGTTGTTACACTGACTGAGCGGCATGTCTGCCCGCTCCTCCTTTTGGAAAAACTGTGTCCAAGGGCGCACAACGAGGAAACTGCCCGTAGAACCATTTATGTTCTCCACCGTTACATATTCGTAATGCTGCGGCGTGTCGGGGCGCATCTTGAGCCACAACACACGGTTGGCGCGGTCTACCTCTATGTCACGCAGAACGATATTCCGGTCATACACGCTCTCGCTGCCAAGCGTAAGGCAGCCATGCACCACTCCATAGCGGCATTTCTCTATCAGTATGTTTGAGTTCGGACCATTTTCCGGCTGCTTGTCTGCCCATGTTCCCTTGCCTCCCTTTATGGCAATGGCATCATCGTTGACACTCATGTAGCAACCTCTTACCAAGACATCGCTGCAAGCGTCGATATCTATCGCATCGCTGCTCGGAGCCTTAAGCCCTGATGTGGGTGCAAAGATGTGGCAATCGAGGTAACGCACGCGGGATGAGCGATAAATATGGTTAGTCCAGAACGGACTGTTCTGCAGATGCACGTCCTGAACGGTAACGTTTTGGGAATTTGAGATATAAACCAAACGCGGTCTCTGCTCGTCCTTGTTTGTGCACTTGGGGTTCCACTTCCTTCTTATCCAGAATTCTTCCCAATATTTCGCTCCGTTGCCATCAATTGTCCCTTTCCCGGCAATGGTAAAGCCATTGAGACTGTCGGCATTGACCAAGGCTGTAAAGTATTTGCACGTTTGCCCTTCTATACGTGTCATTGCTATTTTGAAATCGCGTATGCGGTCGCTACCCTTAAGCTTCGCCCCTTCTTCCAGCAACAGGTTGGTTCCCTGACGGAAAAAGAGAGAACCGCTTAGGAATGTTCCGCGTGGTATTACCACCGCGCCGCCGCCATCAGCAGCAGCCTTGTCAATAACTGCCTGAAGGGCGTCTGTCTGCACGAGTGTGCTGTCGTCTTTCACTCCATATTGGGTAACTACGTATCGCTTGCCCAGCTGCGCCTCGTCTATCTTGGTTGCGTTCTTAAACCAACTGTCTATTTTTGTGCCGTCTGGCCACGTGTCTTGTTTCGTCTTCGCCTGACAATTCATAGCCAGGGCCATCGCTGCGAGGAGTATAGTTACTGTTTGTCTTTTCATTGTCATAATATTTCTGTTTTATAGCCAAACGTTCTGTCTGCCATGTTCATCACATTGTGCAACATTCCGTTTGGTTTTCTCCTTAAAGAGGTTTTTATTTCAAATGCAAAGTTACTAATTTAGCTGACTTCATGCGGTATCTGAAAATAGTTTTTTTACGTCCTAAAGAATATCTACGAATTGCCTTCCCTTCAAAAGCCCGTGGGGAAAGTAAAATTATCACGCGGACTTATATTCCTTTGCCCGCGGGCTTCAACAAAAAAGTCATAGGGATATTCTGCGTAGCTAAGCAAATAAAGTAACACGCAAGGCTATCTCAAAATAGAAACACGACGTTTCCTTCACAAAAGCGGAAGGAAACGTCGTGTTAAACAAGTACGTAACAAATGTAATATCAAGTTAAGCTTATGCCTTTCAATGGAGTCCGAACAGGCGCAGCTTCTTTAACATCTTCTTTACTGCGGCGTTCCGAGGCGCAACATTTGGGCTCACCGCCACTTTTGCTCCGCTTGATGCCTCAACGTAGCTATAGTCAAGATCTATTCTCCCCTGTGTTGGCGCGATATACAATACGCTTTCACGTGCTATATAACCATCAGGACGCACTGAATAATTCAGATTTATCTTAGATGTCCCGTCACTATCGGAGTCAGTCACCATAAAAGATGTTGGAAGATAGTCAGAAGCACATCCGAACTGACCTGTATAGAAAAGATTCATAAGGTCCATAAGCCCAACATTCGTCATGGTAAACTGCTTATGCTCGTTCTTTTGATTACCATATGCTATATAATAGTTTAGCACATACGTTTCACCTTCATCAGCATAAGGGTCTACATATTGTATTTTCACAAGGTTACCATTTTCCCACGTTAAGTTCATCGTTGTTGTTTCACCATCTCCGCTGGAGATTAAGCGTATAATGTGACCATCTTTGTCGTAATTCATTTTTCCATCGCCGTACTCTGTCTCACCGTAGCCTGAGTCTTTCCACTTAAAAGATTTTACATATCCTGCGTCATTGTACTGAATATCATAATATTCAATGTTATCTTCCTGACTGGTTATAACCATTTTTGTCAGTTTTTTGGGGTTGTCTTTATCATAAACGTAGCGCGTTGTAATAATTTCCGATGGGTTTGGGTCTGCCATCATACAGGTACGGTCAACCAATTTTGTAAGTCGGTTCTGGTTATCGTACGACATATTGATATATCCACCGATGCTTGATAGCAACGTTCCTTTGGAAACGAAAGCTGTAGCGGTAACTGAAAGGCCTTGCTTCTCGTGGGTGTCAACGTCTTCTATCCAAGCTCTCACTATCTGCTCTCCATCCTTGTCGCCTAGAGTCCAGTTTATCTCAACTTCTTCCTCGTCGCCATTGGGCTGGTATATGGTCTTACTATAGCGGTCGAGCGTACCGTTTCCGCTTACGACCTCAAGACGTATACCCTGCCCCACGTGACATCTCACTCCAAACTTCAGCGGTTGTGATAGTTGTTTGCCGGGCTCGCCATTCTGACCGCCTCCACTCTTAAGGTAGATTCCTACACCACTGCAATCGCTTATTGACATATGATGTTGCGAGAAGCACTTGTCTATTTTGGAAGGACAATTGTACCACATAACATTCCTTGCCCAAGCGTTTACAACGAAAGACGTAGCTTCTGCCAACTCGTTAACCTCTTTCAAAAAATCACCAACTCTTTCTCCATCATATTCTAATTCACTAGATTTCATCACAACATTTTGGGAAATAGTCTCACATACGTCATGAAATCCTTGCACGAACGTTTCCTTATCAGTTCTGTTTTCCGGATTAACGATGTAAATTGCCAACACGTTAAGCTGCTCGCCCCAAAACTCTATCATCTCTCTATCTGCTTCCGATAAAGTGGTATTATCTTTCAATTTTTTTTCGAGGATTTTCCCAGAAAGCGTTGAATACAAATCAGAGCCAGCGGCAACGCACATAGCATGTGTAGCATTGGGAGTGTCTTTCTCAAGCATAAACTGATAATCACCCGTGTCAGACAAATCGAACTGCACCCAATCACCATGGGAAGCGTAGTCCCAAACATTCTTATACTTGTCTGATAAAGACTCCCCATAGAGGTTATCACTAAATGGAGCCATAAGCACTGCTGCCAAATCGCCAAGGCTATAGCTGGAATGCGGGTAAATAAGTTGGCTTGTTCGCTGCCCTTCATGGTCAACCGTACATTCATAGATTGGTCCCCAGCCTTGCGTGCGAACACTAACACTATTGGCTTCCGGACTGAACTCTATGGGACGTGTGTCCTCACTGTCTGCAATGGCATCACTCTTACTTGCAACTTTTGCAACGGGGGCATTTGATGTCTGCGAAGAATATTGAGCAAGCAGTTCTGCATAGCAGGCTTTAACGGCAGAGATAATAGCCTCGTCTTCGGTATTGAACACGGAACGGCGCTTGCTTATTGAATTTTTTACTGCTTCCACCAGTTTAGGAAAACTGCCCAGAGCCTTTACCTTGGTCTCAAACTGAGGATACTCTGTTGGATCTAGAGCCCAAAGCGACGGCAAGAGCGAAAGAAGTGCGGCGGCAGTGGTGGTTTCATTCATTTCAAACGGACTGTCAGGGGAGAGTGTGCCGCGGTATAGAAATAGGATACTGCCATCTGTGCCACTTCCTACCACGACCTCAGGATCGGTTCCGTTCATTATCTGCAAGCTGAAGGAATTGCCTTCCATAGTGCCATTGTAAGACATATTGCCAACATTTGCAATATCTGTAAATGTTTTCCCGTCAAGTGTGAATTTACCGGTAGCGGTTCCTACGGTCTCTTCTGGTGGCGTTACTATCTCATCCTCGTCATCATCCCCATTGTTAAGCAATGAACTGAGGTTACACGAGGCGGTAACTAACATCATAACCAGCATCATCAAAATGTTCCGCAAGACTACAACCATATTCGTTGGGCGGAACTCTCTCATAAGTAACTTCTTTCTCATAGTGTTTAGCTCTTTACTTTTTATCTGTTAAATTATCATAATTATATCAACTTTTATTGACTAAGAACTAGAAACTGCGCATTTATCCATAAAAAGCATCATGTTTTCAGAAGAAAATTCTGACATTCTACGTGCATGCTCAATGCGTCTGTTTGGGATTATTATGCAATCTGAGGTGAACATAATGCACTCTGCGTGCAACAAACTCTGCTTAAACGTGCAGAAACTTAACGTTCCCTTATCAAAGTTAACAAAAAAAAGTAAAAACACCGCACCCGTCACCACGGGTGCAAAAGACTGTTACTTAGCGTAGAGCGGCAAAGCAATCCGCTTGTTTCTGCCATCGGTATGTATAGTAGCATAACAACGGTGATAGCCGCAAGAGCGTAGCAACGCCTGCGTTTGGGCATCGGGCTCCATGATAAAAGCGAAAAAATCGGGTTTACGGCGGCGAAGCACCTCAACACGCTGCGCTATCATTTCGGCAGTGGCTGCTTTCTGCTTAGCATAGTACTTGCATGACGGAAGAGCGCGCGACTTCAGTCCTGCCCCATTGTCGGCAACGTTGAACATTATGAGCGGCTTCTGTTTCATAGTAAGTATTTTTTGCATTGCATTCCACTCGTTAGAGTACTCGTTATATACAAATACAAGATTCTCCCTGTGGAGATCAACTGCCATATTTGCAAGAACCATTATTCCGAGCACCGTCAGCAAAGCCCAATCGGGCAGTTTGGCTATAACATGGGGGCGGCATCGAGACAAAAAGAGCACGAAAAACACAAAGAAAGGCATAACCGTAAGGCAATAGTGCAGCGCACTTGCCTTGAACAAAAGGAACAAGAAAAACGGCAAACAAGCAAATGCCAACCAGAAGGAAAAGCGGAAACGACGGCAGAATAGACAAACACCTATCATTGAAGTATAAAGCAAAACAGAGCGAAGAGCCATATACATGTCGGCAAACTGCCCCATCAATGCCACGTGCCACGTAGACATATCATTCCCATTGTCCGTGATAAGGAACGTATTCACAAAATATTCTTGAACAAAGGCAGTGAAGTTGCCTTTAAAAACAAAAAAGACAGCAAAAGGAACGCATACAACAGCAATGCCCAAAAGGCCATACAAAAGTCCGTCAGCATGTTTTCTAGCAAAAGAAACACCCATAACGACTAGTGCTATGCCGCCCATCATGAAAAAAACGTTCCACTTTATCAACAGACAGCACGACATACAGACACCAACCCAAAAAGATGCTTTGCGTTCAAGCTGGCGTGAGCAACACAACATTACGCTACATAAATAATATAGAGCCATGGAAATCCATGGAAGGCAAAAGTCCTCTGCTTTTGTCTCGCTATGGATAGGACGCAAAAGGACGAGCATTGATACGATAGCAACAGACACGACAGACGTGCGCCAACCTGCAAACAAACGCGACGTGCGCCATTGGAATTCCAACGTTACGGTGAGGGCAACGACACTGAACCAGAGTACACCCGTATACGACGTGGGAGAAAATAGATAAGCTATTCCATAGATGAGCCAAAGCAGCGGTCCTTTACTATCGGTAAAGTCTACATACGGTGTCAATCCCTCCATCCATGCCTTGCCACACGTGAAGAACCATGAGCTATCACCGCGCGATCCCCATTCATGCATAAGGAAAGAGTCTGGCGAAAGCCACATCAAAAGAAACAGAGAGTAAAGGAAAAGGATAGTCAACCTTAGGGCGAAAGTCCTAGTGGGGGGGGTAAAATTCAGAGCTTTTATTAACATATAAAGAAATTATAACGCGTTTGCGAAATGCCTCTACTGCGAAGCACTAAGACAACCACTTGGATACATAATCAAATGCAAAGATAACGCTTTTGGAACAATATCATTACAACTGTCTAGGCTTATTTCGTTTTGCCTATATTCTGCAAACTTTTATTTTGCTTTCACGCCATATTGTTGTAAATTTGCACGCAAATACATTTATCAGCATAAGATTATGAAAATACTTCTTTTGGGCAGCGGAGGACGCGAACACGCTTTGGCATGGAAAATTGCGCAGAGCAAGAAAGTGGAAAAACTGTTTATCGCACCAGGAAACGCTGGAACAGCACTAACGGGAGAGAACATTGACATTAAAGCAGACGACTTCGAAACGCTGAAGCAGTTCTGTCTTGACAATAACGTTGACATGGTGGTTGTTGGCCCCGAAGACCCGCTGGTAAAAGGTATCTACGATGATTTCAAAGCCGACGCCCGCACTAAGGATATTCCTGTTATCGGACCGTCAAAACAGGGTGCTGTGCTTGAAGGTTCTAAAGACTTCGCCAAGGGATTCATGCAGAGACACAACATACCTACGGCAAAATACAAGACATTTGACGGCACGTCTCTTGAAGAAGGTCTCAAGTTCTTGGAAACACTTCAGCCTCCATACGTTCTGAAAGCAGATGGCTTGTGTGCAGGAAAAGGCGTATTGATATTGCCGACACTCGACGAAGCAAAGAAGGAACTGAAAGAAATGCTAGGCGGAATGTTTGGCAACGCATCGGCACAAGTAGTAATCGAAGAATTCCTCAGCGGCATTGAATGTTCTGTTTTTGTACTTACAGACGGCAAAAACTACAAGATATTGCCAGAAGCTAAAGACTACAAGCGCATTGGCGAACACGACACCGGTCTGAACACAGGCGGAATGGGTAGTGTTACCCCCGTGCCATTCGCTACAAAGGAATGGATGGCAAAAGTGGAAGAGCGCATCATTAAACCTACTGTTGACGGATTGGCAGAAGAAGGAATAGACTATAAAGGATTTATCTTCTTCGGACTTATAAACGTTAACGGAGAACCGATGGTTATTGAATACAATTGCCGCATGGGAGACCCTGAAACAGAAAGTGTAATGCTAAGGATAAAGAGCGACCTTGTGGACTTGCTTGAAGGTGTTGCCGAGGGAACGCTAAACGAAAAGGAAATTGTTTTCGACGAACGCGCTGCTGTCTGCGTTATGCTCGTAAGCGGTGGATACCCAGAAAAATACACTAAGGGATACACTATCAGCGGGATTGAAAACGTACAGGGAAGCATCGTATTCCATTCCGGCACGGCAATGAAAGACGGGAAGACTGTTACTAACGGCGGACGCGTAATTGCTGTTAGCTCTTACGGCAAGGACAAAGAAGAAGCTTTGGCTAAATCATTCACTGAGGCCGAAAAAATTGAATTCACAGACAAATACTTCAGAAGGGATATCGGCAAAGATCTCTAAGCTACACCTTATATAATATATATAGGAAGAATATCCTCTACACCACGAAATGCATAAAAGACTTCAGAACAGAATGGCGGAAAGCCGTTTCGCCTTTCCGATAATGATTGCCTATGGCTTGGCCATATGGTTTGCAGAAGGAACGAAAAACGGTATCGGTTGGGCGGAATTGACTCTTTTCGTATTGTCTACTGGAATGATGATTGCGCTTAACAACCGCAATTCCCTTATCAGAATATACTCAAGGATGGTGTCTTGCTCGTTCATTGCCATGACAACATCTGCAACATTCCTCTTCCATAACTTGGAAGCGAACATAGTTGGAACATGTTTCATCTTGTTCTACCTGCTATTACTTAGGAGTTATCAAGACAAGCGCGCGCCGGGAATAGTATTTTACGCTTTCGTCTGTATTGGTATTGCTAGCCTTGTGTTTGTACAAGTGCTGTATTTCGTACCGTTCCTGTGGATTCTCATGGCAACCAACATGATGGCTATCTCGAAAAAGATGTTTTGTGCATCACTTTTAGGCTTGCTCATTCCATATTGGTTTATTGGAGGATATTGGCTTTGGACGGGAGAACTGGACTATTTCATACAACATTTTGCAAAACTCACAGAGTTTGGTTCACTATTTGAATACAGTTCTCTTGGCATAAGCCGCACAGCCACAATAGGAACAGTGGCTTTGCTTGCAATAATCGGAACGATACATTTTCTGAGAACCAGTTATCTTGACAAGATACGCACAAGGATGATCTATGAAATGTTCATTACTGTCAACTCGCTTACGGCAATATTTATCATACTTCAGCCACAACATATAGACAAGTTGTTGCCCATCGCAATCATCAATACCAGTTGTCTTATCGCCCATTACGTGGCACTTACAAAGACAAAGATTACGAACATTACTTTCATCGCCATCTGCATCGGAATGATAACTCTGACTGTGTTCAACCTTATATCAATGGAGTAGCACAGATATCGCCCACATCTAAATGGCACAGTGGGAACGTTATGTTGGCTCACAAAAAGAACAGCAAAAATCAAAAAGAAGAAAATTGGTTGGAACTATAACTGATAAAAAGAAAAAAGAATAGATATGACGGAGATACTGGTTGCCTTCGGCTATTGGGGTATGTTTGTTTCAGCCTTGTTGGCGGGAAGTGTATTGCCTTTCAACAGTGAAGTTGTGATTGGTGCCCTTAAGGTGGCAGGACTTGACCCTTGGCTATTGCTCTTGGCGGGAACGGCAGGCAATGTGGCAGGCGGACTTTTCAACTACTGGATTGGCACATTCGGCAGACTTGATTGGATTGAAAAATATCTTCGCATTAAGGAAGAGAAGATAGAACGCGCACAGCGTTTCATGAGGGGCCGCGGGGCTTTGATGGCTTTCTTCGCATTCCTTCCCATAATAGGCAGCGCTATAACTGTTGCACTCGGACTGATGAGAGCTAACCTGCCCGTGACTGTTGTCAGCATGACTACGGGAAAGTTTCTGCGCTACGCCATCATCGTGTTCGGAATACAGATGTTTCAATAAAACAAACAACACCCTTAGCGGCACAAAAGAAGAGTAAACTTTTCTATAACTTATATTTCAACAAAATAAAAACAGGAAATATGAAACCTACATTAGTACTTTTGGCTGCTGGTATGGGCAGCAGATACGGCGGGCTGAAGCAGCTCGACGGACTTGGTCCAAACGGCGAAACTATAATGGACTATTCCATCTATGATGCAATTCAGGCCGGTTTTGGGAAAATTGTATTCATAATAAGAAAAGATTTTGAACAGGACTTCAGAGAAAAGATACTGAAAAAATATGAAGGACAAGTGCCTTTGGAACTTTGCTTCCAAAGTCTAGACTCTCTTCCCGAAGGTTTCAAGTGTCCCGAAGGCAGAGTTAAGCCATGGGGAACTAACCATGCTGTGTTGATGGCAAAGGATGTTGTAAACGAACCCTTCTGCGTTATCAATTGTGATGACTTCTACAATCGCGACTGCTTCAAGGTTATAGGAAAGTTCTTGAGCGAATTGCCTGAAAACAGCAAGAACAAATATGCGATGGTTGGCTTCCGCGTTGGCAATACCCTATCGGAAAACGGTACAGTGGCACGCGGAATATGCTCAACAAATGAAGAAGGCAATCTTACCACTGTGGTGGAACGCACAGAAATCATGCGTATTGAAGGTAAAGTAAGCTACAAAGACGAAGAGGGCAAATGGATTGCTGTTGAAGACAACACACCGGTTTCAATGAACGTGTGGGGATTCACACCCGACTACTTCAGCTATAGCGAAGAATACTTCAAGGAATTCCTTGCTAAGCCGGAGAACATGACAAACCTGAAAGCGGAATTTTTCATCCCCCTTATGGTTAACAAACTGATAAATGATGGAACAGCAACTGTAAAAGTGCTAGACACAACGAGCAAATGGTTCGGTGTGACATATGCCGCCGACCGCCAAGGAACGGTTGACCGCATCCAGAAACTTGTTGACGAAGGAGTTTACCCTTCCAAACTTTTTTAACGCAAACATTGGGAAGCATGCTTAACAAGGCATGCTAACGTATATCGCCCTTATTATATGTCTCCAAACAATAAGGACGGAAGCACACTACAACATAAATTCCTTTATACAACGGCAAAAGCCCTGTATAAAGGAATTAAAATTAAGGACAATGAACATAAATTTACTGAACGACTCTGAGGCAAAAAGCCTAAATCTGCTGATTGAAACATCAGAACACATTACGATATTCTGTCATCGCAATCCTGATGGCGACGCCATTGGATCTACACTTGGCCTTGCACACTATCTGAAACAACGGGGAAAAGAAGACGTAAAGGTTATCGTACCAGACATGTTTCCGAACTTTCTGCAATGGTTGCCGGGGACAATGAACATAATTCGCTACGACAAGAAGACAGAAGAGGCTGAGGAAGCAATCAAAAACACCGACCTCATGTTTTGCCTTGACTTCAACGATGCAAGCCGCACCGCGGCACTTGAAACGTTGATACAGGAGTCACAGTCAAGAAAGGTGCTCATTGACCATCATCTTGACCCGAACATAAACGTTGACGTGTGCATTTCCCATCCCGAAGCAAGCAGTACCTGCGAACTTCTCTTTAAGATAATATGGCAGTTGGGAGGATTTGACGACCTTTCAAAAGAAGCTGCCGTATGCATCTATTGCGGAATGATGACAGACACCGGGGGATTTACCTACAATTCAAACAGCCCGGAAGTATTCTTTATCATAAGTCAGCTACTCACAAAAGGTATAAACAAGGACAAAATATACCGCAATGTGTTCAACAACTACAGTGTGTGGAGAATAAGACTCATGGGCTATGTCATGTATACCAAGCTTAACGTATTTGCAGAATACCACGCTGCCTATTTTACACTCACACGGCAAGACCTTAAACACTTCCACTTTATGAAAGGCGATGCAGAGGGGCTCGTAAACATGCCGCTGCAAATAAAGGGCATGAAGCTGAGCATTTCGTTAAGAGAAGACACTGAAAAGCCTAAAACTATCTGGGTAAGTCTGCGCTCTGTTGACGATTTTCCGGCAAACAAGATGGCAGAGAAATATTTTAACGGAGGCGGACATCTAAACGCTGCCGGCGGGCATCTAAACTGCACAATGGAGGAGGCCGAAATGCTTGTAAACAAGGCTTTGAAAGAGTTCCGCCCATAAATATAACGGCAAAAAGAGCTTGACACGACGTTAAATAAGCGTAATTACAAGCAAACATAACACGTGTTTAAACTAATATTAGTATTTTTGCAAGGATAAGGCGCAAAGCTTATGCTCAAAGCCTGCAAAAAGAAAAAAAGAAAAAGACTGATGAAAAAACTTGCATGCCTGCTGCTCGCAACAGTTGCAGCTATAATGGTATTCACAAGCTGCAGCGACAGCGAAACATATGCCGACCAAAAGAAGCGTGAACGCAACGCTATAAATGCGTACATAAAGGAACACGGTATAAATGTCATTTCCGAAGACGAGTTCGCAGCCCAAAACGAGACAACAGACACGACCAAACACGAATACGTTTACCTTGACAATTCGGGCGTTTACCTACAGATTATCCGCAAAGGCTGCGGCAAGAAATTAGGAAAAGGCGAAACTGCAACGGTATTGTGCCGCTATCAAGAGTATAACCTTCTCACAGACTCGCTACAATCCACCAACATGGTAGGACAATATGTCTCGCTTGTTGACAAAATGAACGTAAAGAACACGAGCGGAACATTTACTGGTGCATTCGTTTCTGGCGAAAGTCTGATGTATCAACTGTACTCAAGCACTTCTGTGCCCGGCGGATGGTTAGTGCCACTAAGCTACATTAACCTTGGACGCCCGGAAAACATTGACGAAGAGATTGCGCGTGTAAGAATTATCGTGCCGCATACTCAGGGACATGATTACGCCGTACAAGGCGTTTACCCCTGCCTATACGACATTACTTACGAAAAAGGAAGATAAACATCAACAATATATAAAAGGCAGGCACGCAGCTTGCCTTTTTTGTTATAAGCGAAAAGAACAATAAACTTAAGGAAAAATGACACTGATAAAATCTATTTCCGGTATTCGCGGAACAATCGGAGGTCACACAGGCGACACGCTTAATCCTCTTGACATAGTGAAATTCGTTACGGCATACGCCACCTTCATCCGTAAAAGCGGTAAATCACAAAGCAATTCCATCGTAGTAGGACGCGATGCCCGTATCTCTGGTGACATGGTGCGTAACGTTGTTTGCGGAACGCTAATGGGTATGGGATATGATGTCATTGACATTGGGTTGGCAACGACACCTACAACGGAACTTGCCGTAACGATGTCATCATCAGCAGGCGGAATAATCATCACCGCAAGCCACAACCCACGCCAGTGGAATGCACTAAAATTGCTAAACTGCGAAGGTGAGTTCCTGACAAAAGACGACGGCAACGAAGTACTTGCCATTGCTGAAAATGAAGATTTTGACTACGCTGACGTTGACCACATGGGCACATACAGCAAAGACGACTCATTTAACGACAAACATATTGATGCAGTACTGAACCTTAAATTGGTAGACACCGAAGCCATAAAGAACGCCCATTTTAAAGTATGCGTGGACACTATTAATAGTGTTGGAGGAATTATTCTACCCAAACTGCTTGAGAAACTTGGCGTTGAATACAAGCTATTGAATGGAACTCCCGACGGAAACTTCAGCCACAACCCAGAACCGCTGGAAAAGAACCTAGGTGGCATCATGGAGGAAATGGGCAATGGAGCATATAATCTCGGCGTCGTAGTTGACCCTGACGTTGACCGCTTGGCTTTTATTTGTGAAAACGGGAAAATGTTCGGCGAGGAATACACTCTTGTCTCAGTTGCCGACTATGTCCTTTCCAATACTCCGGGAGGTGGAAACACCGTGTCAAATCTCAGCAGCACACGCGCCTTGAGAGATGTTACGGAACGTTATAATGACACTTACACGGCTGCAGCTGTTGGAGAAGTTAATGTTACCACGAAGATGAAACAGGTGGGAGCAGTTATTGGAGGCGAAGGCAACGGCGGAGTCATTTATCCAGAAAGTCATTATGGGCGCGATGCACTTGTAGGCATTGCTCTATTCCTTTCGTCGCTCGCACATAAAGGATGTACAACAAGCGAACTCCGTTCTACGTTGCCCAACTATTCCATTGCCAAGAACCGCATAGACCTTACACCTTCTACCGATGTAGATGCTATTTTAGCCAAAGTTAAGGAGATGTACGGCAAGGAAAAAGACGTAGACGTTACAGATATTGACGGAGTGAAACTTGACTTCCCCGACAAATGGGTGCATCTACGCAAAAGCAATACCGAACCAATCATCCGCGTTTATAGCGAGGCAAAGACAATGGAAGAGGCAGATGCTATAGGGAAAAAGCTCATGCAGGTTGTCTACGACATGCAATAGCTAGGACATTACGGCAGCATAAGATGCCGGAAAAAGCTATATACATAAAGAGAACAGGAAACATACACCATCTAATGCGTAAGTTTCCTGTTCTCTTTGTATTCACTCAAACGAATAAAGAGGTATATTTTGAAGCTATAATTATAGCTTCTACCTCACCTTAACGTAGCGTTAAAGAAGTTTCTTGCCTTCTTGATAAGCTCTATTGGCTATTCTGTTTATTATACTCTCTGCCTCAACAACAGACATATCCCCAAGATCCGACATATTCACCGCGCCTGCCACATGCGGAGAAAGCGAAGCAAACGAACCGCAAAGCAAAGACTCGAAGTTGCATTTGTATTCATTTACCATAGCATCATAACATTCTTGTGTTCGGCAAGCAAAGCGCATCAAATCGAGTGGCGTTGTTTTTCCTTTCGCAGCAAAAGCTTTCAGCTCTGCTTCTATTTCGCTTTCAGCGTAATTCAAACGGGAAATAGCATAAAACGCTTCTTGATTGAAAATAGCCGAGATCCGTTCGATATGCGGAACAATGGCTTTCTTTACATTTTTAGGCTCATAGACACTCATATCTGATGCATCCGTAGTATTTGATTCTATAACGCCAAGAGTGAAATACTTAAAGAAAGCCCTTACTACTGAAGCCAACACCATTCCCTTCCCTATCGTTTGGGAAGCGTTGGGCTCTAAAATGTTCTCCATACAAATGATTAGTTTTGATAAAAACTGCTGAATACGTTAGTCAAACGTTTTGAATTCATATCCCTGCTCCTTTAGCCAACGCAATGATTCAGGCAACGCACGCCGCAGTTTATCAATGCTCTTCAAGGAGTCGTGGAAGGTTATTATTGAACCGTTGCGGGCATAACGTTTTACATTGGCGATAACTCCATCGGCAGTCATCCATTTACTATAATCACGCGTAACCAAATCCCACATTACGATGCGGTATTTTCTTCCTACATAGAAGTATTGCGACCATCTCATCCAGCCATGTGGTGGTCGAAAGAGGTGGGCTTTAATTAAAGCATTGGCCTTTTCAACATTTTCGCTATACTCCTTGAACGTATGCTTGAAGCCTCCCCAATGGTTGAATGTGTGGTTTCCCACTTGATGCCCTGCTTCAACAATCATACGATAAAGTTCAGGATGCTTTCTCACGTTGTCTCCCACCATAAAGAAAGTGGCATGAACATCAAATTCCTTCAGCGTTTGGAGGATAAAAGGCGTGGCTTCTGGTATAGGCCCGTCGTCGAACGTGATGTAAACCGCCCGTTCCTTTTTGTTCATGCGCCATGTTGCCCTGGGATAAAGCCAACGCAACCATATTGCTGGTTGCTCAATTATCATATTCTGATGATTTTCATTGATGTAATTGCGGCTTCACGCCGCAGAAGAGTGAAATTGAGGTGTTTTATACGAAATGGTCTGAAGTCAACCCTGAGACAATATTTATCTCTTCTGTTGACTTCAGGCCATTTATCGGCACAAAAAATTTCCGCTACATGTCTTCGGGCATTCTTCCGCCCCTTGCTGTATACTGATTACTGTAGTTTTTCAGCTTATTTTCTATGCTCTCGGCAAGCTTCTCGTCGTAGCTTCTTGCCACGTCAGCCGCTTTACCCAAGATATAGAACTGAAGCATGCAATCACGCTGCGACTGCATGAAGCGGTTGTCGTCGAGGGAAAGATACCACAAACAATACTGCTCTGCATTCTTAACCACCTTATTAAGCAGTTGAGATGCCTTAGCTTTGTTGCCAAGCATTGCGTATGCTGCAGCATAATCTGCTCCGCCGCTTTGGAAGTTTACAGGCACATTGTATTCAGGCATCACCTTGTCAGCATAAGCAAGCACCTTTGCTGCCTTTGCGTTCTTGCCCTCCATGATTAAGTGAAGAGCGAGGGTTGCCATCAGCTTGCGGTGGGTGTAACACATGCGCATTACCGTTTCGTCGATATATAATCCACGTTTATCAAGACCTCCGAACTTGAAACGGTTCATAACATTGTTGTAAACCTTCTCTGTATCAAAGGTCTTTGTGCCTGGAATGTTAACATTAAACGGCGTAATGCGGTTGGCAAGACCTTCTTGGACGAAGTTGTCGCCCAGATTCATGTAGTTTTCTGACCCTACAGTCAAAGCCACATATACGGGACGCACCCAGTTACTGTTAGCTATCAGCTCAAGCATCATGAGGTCGCTCTTATAGAGAGCACTCTTTCCCTTAAGAGAGATTGCCATTCTGTCGGGTATAGAATCGTTTGCCATCATCATACCGCTCTTGCGCACAGCATCTTTGTCTACAGTCAGATAGAGTGTGTCTGTTGGTATAACATGAGTTTCACCTTTACTGCGCACCCAATATTTGAGTATGTTCTTAAGTTCAAACGGATTTTCGCCCCATTTTGCCTTTGCCCCCTCGGGGTTCTGCTTGTAAAGTTCAAGCACCTGACTCTTCAGCGACGGGTTAACCTCCACATACTCGTTTGTTCCTGAACAGTAGTCTATGCGCGGCCATGTTATAGGCAGCGATGGAGACTTGTAGGCAGGGCGCACCATCTGGTCAATATACCAGTCGGTCTGCAGATATGACAAGTTGCATACGCGTGCATCAGTGCGTATCCCTTCTGTATCTTGGTCGTACCAAAGCGGGAAGGTATCGTTGTCGCCATTGGTAAAGATTATAGGATTGCCCTTGTCTTGAAGCGACATTAGATAGTTTTGGCCGAAATCTCTACATGTGTAACGCCCGCTACGGTCGTGGTCGTCCCAAGTTTGGCTTGCCATCTGTATAGGTACGAGCAAACATACTACGGAAACTATTGCCGCTACCGCAACGTTGTCTATCTTAAACTTCTCTTTAAGCAAATCAACTATTGCGGCTACACCCATACCACACCATATAGCGAAAGCATAGAACGAGCCGGCATAAGCATAGTCACGCTCACGCGGTTGCATTGGTGTCTGGTTAAGATAGATCACGATGGCCAGACCTGTCATGAAGAAGAGGAAGAAAACAACCCAGAACTGCTTAATTCCGTTCTGTCCCTTTGCTAGAGCTTGCCAGAAAAGACCTATAAGACCGAGCAAGAGCGGCAGACAGTAGAATACGTTGTGACCCTTGTTTTCCTTAAGATCGTCCGGCAACTTGCTTTGATCGCCAAGACGCCAGTTGTCAAACCATGTAAAGCCCGTAATCCAGTTGCCGTGTTCCAATTCACCGTTTCCTTGCAAATCGTTTTGACGACCGGCAAAGTTCCACATGAAATACCTCCAATACATGAAGTTACACTGATAGGAAAGGAAGAAACGAAGGTTCTCCATCTGTGTTGGTACCTTCACCTGAACATATTCACCACAACGGTCATAGTCAACAGTGTTGCCGTCAACGCCACCCATCCAGCTCTCGTATGCAGAAGCATGGCCGGAGTCGTGCATTCTTGGGAACAGCATATTCTGTGCATACTGCACCTTGTCGTTTGTGCGTACAATGAAGTATGAATCCTTCTCGTCCTTGGTTTCTTTCTCCTTTCTCTGATAGATAGGAGCACCTTTCTTCCTAACAGGAATGCAATAGCTGCCGTCAACATCAAACTTAACCTGTGAGGTATATGCCGGACCATACAGGAGCGGTGTGTCGCCATACTGGTCGCGGCTAAGATAACTTCCCAATGTAAAAATGTCTTCAGGAGAGTTCTGATCCATAGGCGGGTTTGCAGTGGAACGTATAACGGTAACTGCATATGTAGAATAGCCTATCATCAACATAAGCATCGAGAGCAGCATGGTGTTCTTCAGGCGAGCTGTAACTACAGGCTTGCCATTTCGCTTGTATTTAAGCAAGAAGAACATTGCAACAAGCACAACGACACCGATGAAGAATGCCGACCATCCAAAACCATAGAATGGGATTCCAAGCATTCCAACCGAAAGGACAAAACTCAAATTGCCACGGAATTCGTTTTTTCCGGCATAGCTTTCATAAATACCCCACACAACCGTTGCAATAAGGAGCAGAATATATATGATAACACCGGTATTGAACGAGAAGCCAAGCGTGTTGACAAAAAACAGTTCAAACCAGCCTCCAACCTTTATTATTCCAGGGACAACACCATAAAGAATGGCTGCCACAATAACAAACGACACGAAAAGAGCCAAAAGTGAGCCTTTTGCGTTGGCGTTCGGGAACTTACGGTAATAGAACACAAGCACAATGGCTGGCACACACAAGAGGTTCAGCAGGTGAACGCCGATACTTACTCCCGTCATATACATTATAAGCACAAGCCATCTGTCGCTGTGAGGCTCATCAGCATGGTCTTCCCATTTTAAGATGAGCCAGAATACGACCGCAGTAAAGGCAGATGAAAAAGCATAAACCTCACCTTCCACAGCACTGAACCAGAAGGTGTCGCTGAAAGTGTATATCAATGCGCCCACCAAACCGCTTGCCTCAATGACAATAAGTTTTGAAACGCTCAACTCATCCCAACTCTTTAGAAGCAACTTTCGCGTGAGATGCGTTATTGTCCAGAAGAGAAACAAGATACACGTTGCGCTTAACAAGGCGCTCATCGTGTTGACCATTCTAGCGACCTGCGAGGTATCACTGGCAAACTGCGTGAACAAATTTGCCAAAAGCATAAAGAACGGTGCGCCAGGCGGGTGGCCTACTTCCAGTTTATAACCTGTTGTAATAAACTCCGGGCAGTCCCAAAAACTGGCTGTCGGCTCGATAGTGCTGCAATATACGAAGGCTGCAATAAAAAATGTAAGCCAACCAACGACATTGTCAACTAATCTGAATTTTTTCATCAAGTTAAAGATAATTAGTATGAATGTTTTGTTTGTTTTCTTTCCAATAGTTTCGTTAACGTTCAAGGCTGCATCTAACTAAAGTTACCCACGCTATGCCATAGCGAAAAACCGCCACTTCATTAGCCATCAGCCATACGGACTTGCAAAATTACTAATTTATAACCTAGCTTTCACCTATTTTTTAAATTTTAACGATAAAATCAACCCAAACAACAACTACAACAAAAGAATATGCCAAACGGGACAAGAAAAATATAAGCGCGGATACTTAATCAAAAGTCTTGGGCTTTCAAATTTTTAGCCGCGGGGTCTTATTACAAACCCCACGGGCTTTTAACAACAACTCCCTTTAGTTTTTAACATGAACAACAAAACAACGCTAAAGAAAGAAAAAGGATTTTATAATATATAATAATGTGAGTTCTTGTAATTCTATGGAATCACCCTCTTTTTGCTAGGAAATAACTTCTTAAGTGCAAAAAAAACATCATTTTCTTTTTAAATTAAAAAATAAGACGTACCTTTGCACAGCAATTCCGAAACGGGGTTGAATAAATATCGCGGAGTGGAGCAGTTGGTAGCTCGCCAGGCTCATAACCTGGAGGTC